>NZ_BAABKC010000018.1:0-143448 GCF_039543625.1 Streptomyces similanensis
CGCGGCGTGCCGCCGCTGCGGGCCGCACCGCCCGTGCGCGACGGACCGCCGCTGCGCGAGGGCGGCACGGTACCGCGTGGCGCCGGCGTGGCGGCGGAGGGGCCCGGCGGACGCCGCCGCCCCCGCTGCGGCTCGGCGTAGCCGGCCCGCGACTGCTCGGGCCGGCCGGCCCGCTGCTGCTCCGGGTAGGTGGCGCGCTGTTGGTCGGGATAGGTGTCGGCGAGCCGGCCGGTCGGCCGGTCCGCTTCCGCGGCGCGCGGCGCGGGCGGCCGCAGATCGCCGAGACCCTGCGCCTCGCGCGCGGCGATCTCCTTCAGCCGCAGCGACAGCTGGAGCGTGCTCGGCCGCTCCTCCGGGTCCTTGGCCAGGCAGGCCCGTACGAGCGGGGCCAGCGCGTCGGGCACGCCGTGCAGCTGCGGCTCCTCGTGCACGACCCGGTACAGCATCACCTCGGAACTGCCGTGCCCGAAGGGCGAGTCGCCCGTCGACGCGTACGCCAGCGTGGCCCCCAGCGAGAACACGTCGGTGGCCGGGGTGACGGTGGCGCCGCGCACCTGCTCGGGGGCGAGGAAGCCGGGGGAGCCGACCGCGGTGCCCACGTGCGTGAGCGTGGAGGCGCCGGTCGCCCAGGCGATGCCGAAGTCGATGATCCGCGGCCCCTTCGGGGACAGCAGGATGTTGGACGGCTTCAGGTCCCGGTGCACCACCCCGGCCTCGTGCACGGCGACCAGTCCCTCGGACAGCGCGGCCCCGATCGCCGCCGCCTCCGCCGCGCCCAGCGCGCCCTCGTCGGCCACCTTGTCGTGCAGGGAGGGCCCGGGCACGTACTGCGTGGCGAACCACGGCCGGTCCGCCTCCAGGTCCGCCGCCACCAGCCGCGCCGTGCACCCGCCGCGGATCCGGCGGGCCGCCGACACCTCGCGCGCGAACCGCGAACGGAACTCCTGGTCCTCCGCGAGGTCCGGCCGGATGACCTTCAGCGCCACCCGCTGGCCCTTGCGGTCGGAGCCGAGGTAGACCACGCCCATCCCGCCCGCGCCGAGCCGTCGGTGAAGCCTGAACGAGCCGACGACACGCGGGTCCTCGCGCCTCAGGCGCATCATCGCCATGTTCATCCCCGCTGCCCGGTCCCTGTGACGAGCCACAGCTTACGTTTCCGGGGCCGTTCCCGCGCATAGGCCGCGCCCTCTCGACCCGACCGATTGTCATTGCCGTACGGGCCACTTGAGGGACGGTCAGCACACCGGCGGCCCCCTGCGCGGGGCCGGGCGGCGAGCGCCAACCACTGCCCGTGTCAAGGGGGTTGGCACGCTCCGGGGCGGCGGCGGAAGAAGGGCGGCGGACCCGCGGCGACCGGCGCGCGGCCACGGCCCGGCGGTGGGCGGGCCGGACCTGCCGGGGCGGACGCCGGTCCGCCCGGACTTGACGCGAGTGAGCGAAGTCACGGGCGGAAACGGCGGAAGACGGGACACTTCGGATGTCCCTACGGCGACCCCTCCGGGAAGACCCCGAGGCCCGGCGCGATGTCTCCACCCAGGGGAGTACACCTCGGGCCACGGCTCATCCTCCCGGAGGCCCGGCAAGGGGTACGAGGGCATGACGCCCGCCCGTCACCGCCCGCCTAGATTTGAGGTCAAGCGGCGGGTGCAGCACTCGTCCCCCGAGGTCGGTCGCCCGCCGCTGCAGACGAGGACAGCACCACAACGGAACCACAACGGAACCACACAAAAACGGTCAGGAGAGGGACCATGGCCCACACGGCACCGCGGACACTGCTTCGCGGACGGGTACGCGGCACGCGCCCGCGCCGTACGGGACGCCGCCACCCCTTGGTGGCGACGCTGATGGCCCTTCCCCTGGCGGCCCTGCTCCTGCTCGTCTTCGACGGCTGGGAGACGGTGGCCACACAGGCGTCGTCCGTGGGAGTGATGCTGGGGCGCTGAGCGGCGACCCCAGGCCCGGAAGAGCGGTCCGGGCAGGGACATCCACCCATGAAACCCCGTGGGGACGGGGGTGCGGCGGACGGCAGAATGCCGGCGCAGCTGGGGAGCTGCGCCGGCATTGTCTTTTCCCGGCCCCCTCTTCCCTTCCCCGCCCCCGCGCACCCGCGCGATCACCTCCCCGTACACCCGCCTTCGTGCGCGCCCCCACGATCACTTTCCCGCGCACCCGCCGTTCCGCGCGCCCGCGCGTTCACCTTCCCGGCCACCCGTCCACCCGCACGCCCGCGGGCTCCGGCGCACCCACGCCCCCACGCGGCCGCCCAGCCCTCGTAAGCTCGCGGTCGCCGCCGTACCCGAGGGAGCCCCGTGACCGCCGACGCCCTGTTGCCCGCGCTGACCGCACAGGCCGTCCGGGCCGCCCACCACCGCGCCACGGGCGGCTGCCCCTGCGAGGCGGCCGTCCTCGCCGTCCGCCCCGACGCCACGGTCGTCCGGCACGCCGGCGCGGTCGCCAAGGCGCACGCCCCCGGCACCGACCCCGGCCCCCTCGCCCTGCGCCTCACCACGGCCGCCCGGCTGCCCGAGATCCTGCTGCCCCCGCTCACCGCGGAACCCGCCCCGCTCCACGACCGCCTCGTCACCCTCTGGCCCTATGGCGCCCCCGTGGACCCCGACGACCCCGACGCCGCCCCCTGGGAGGCCGCCGCGACGCTCCTGGCCCTGCTGCACCGCAGCCCCGCGCCCGCGGGCCTGCCGCCGATGCGCGGCCCCGCCAAGGCCGCGCAGGCCATGGCCCGGCTCCATGCCGCCGCACCCGACCACCCCGGCGCGCGCGCCGTCGCGCGCGCCTGGGCCACGCTCCCCGGCTGGGCCCGCGCCGAAGCGCCCATGCCGGGCCCCGGCAGCCTCTGCCACGGCGACCTCCACCTCGGCCAGCTGGTGCGCCACCCGGCCCCGGACGGCCCCTGGAAACTGATCGACGTCGACGACCTCGGCGTCGGCGTGCCCTCCTGGGACCTGGGCCGCCCCGCCGCCTGGTACGCCTGCGGGCTGCTCCCGCCCACGGCGTGGACGCGGTTCCTCGCCGCCTACCGGGCGGCGGGCGGACCGGCCGTCTCGCCGGCCGGCGACCCATGGGAGGCCCTGGACACCGCGGCCCGCGCGCTGACCGTGCAGACCGCGGCGCTGGCCGTCGCCAAGGCGACCGAGGCGGGCCGCCCGGTGGACGAGGTCGAGCAGGCCGTGGTGGACGCCTGCGACCGAATGAGCCGCCTCCCGCCGCGGTTGGCGGACGACACGCCGAAGTAGGGTGCAACCGACCGCAGGCCGGACGGAGTCTGTCACCGCGGTACCCGAAGCAGAACCCACCGGCGAGGAGTTGAGCCGAGCATGCAGTGTCCGAAGTGCCATGCGCCGATGCACACCTACAACCGCAACGGCGTCCAGATCGAGCAGTGCAGCGGCTGCCGCGGCATCTTCCTCGACTACGGCGAGCTGGAGGCGCTGACCCGCCTGGAGTCCCAGTGGTCCCAGCCCGCGCCGCCGCCGCCCGCCCCGCAGGCCTACCCCGCTCCGCCCGCCCCGGCCTGGGGCGCGCCGCACGGCGGCCACGGCGGCCACTACGGGCACGGTCACCACCACAAGAAGAGCTTCGGCCGCATGCTGTTCTCCAGCTGACGCACGACGAAGCCCCCGGCCGTACGAGACGGCCGGGGGCTTGCGCGGTGTGTGGACGATACTGGGATTGAACCAGTGACCTCTTCCGTGTCAGGGAAGCGCTCTCCCGCTGAGCTAATCGTCCTCGGGACCATGATCGCGCGGAGACGATCACGGGCACTGCGTGCGCGATACTGGGATTGAACCAGTGACCTCTTCCGTGTCAGGGAAGCGCTCTCCCGCTGAGCTAATCGCGCGGGGGGAAGCCTTGAGGCTTCAGTGGACGATACTGGGATTGAACCAGTGACCTCTTCCGTGTCAGGGAAGCGCTCTCCCGCTGAGCTAATCGTCCTTGGAGGTGGAGACGGGATTTGAACCCGTGTAGACGGCTTTGCAGGCCGTTGCCTCGCCTCTCGGCCACTCCACCAGGAGTGCTGGGGACCGGGAGTCCCCTTCTTCCTACGAGCGGACGACGAGGCTCGAACTCGCGACCTCAACCTTGGCAAGGTTGCGCTCTACCAACTGAGCTACGTCCGCCTGTCGGTTCGGTCCGCTTGCGCGTCCCGGCGACGTGTTGAACTCTAGCGGATTCCCGGGCCAGTACAAAAACGCGTTTGCGCAGCGTGCTGCGGTGCGTCCCGCCGGCCACCCGGTCGCACCCGCGGCCGGACCCGCGGCCCCCGCCCCCGACCGGGCTCCCGGCGGGTAACTCACAGGCCATCGGGACGACACGCGCCATAGACTCGACGGCGTGTTGGACCTGCCCGCCCTCGCCCGCTTCGGCGAACGTCTGGCCACCGGCCTGACCGACGTCACCAGCGACCCCGAGGCCCTCGACTCCAGCGGCTTCTGGGCCGTCGCCGCCGACTACGAGGGCCGCCTGACCTGCGCCCGCTTCCGGGACGTACGGGAGCGGCCGGTGCCCGCCCCCGCGCCCGGCCGGTGGCGCGGCCCGGCGCCCGGCGACTGGACGTCCTCCCTCGACCGCGCCGGATACACGGCGGCCGTACGGCGCGTCCGCGAGCACATCGCGGCCGGCGAGGTCTACCAGGTGAACCTCTGCCGGGTGCTCAGCGCGCCCGTCGCGCCCGACGCCGACGTGGACGCCCTCACCGCCGTGCTCGCCCGCGGCAACCCGGCCCCCTACGCCGGAACGATCCGCCTGCCCGGGCACGGCGTGGAGATCGCCACCGCCTCCCCCGAACTCTTCCTGCGCCGCGCCGGCCGCGCCGTCGAGTCCGGACCGATCAAGGGCACCGCCCGCACCGAGGCCGAACTCCTGGCCAAGGACCACGCCGAGAACGTGATGATCGTGGACCTGGTCCGCAACGACCTCGGGCGGATCTGCGTCACCGGCAGCGTCACCGTCCCCGACCTGTGCGCCGTCGAGAAGCACCCCGGCCTGGTCCACCTCGTCTCCACCGTCCGCGGCGAACTGCTCCCCGGCGCCGGCTGGCCCGAGCTGCTGACCGCCGCCTTCCCGGCCGGCTCCATCACCGGCGCCCCCAAGTCGAGCGCCCTGCGGATCATCGACGCCCTGGAGACCGCGCCCCGCGGCCCCTACTGCGGCGGCGTCGGCTGGGTCGACGCCGACCGCGGCACGGGCGAGCTGGCCGTCGGGATACGCACCTTCTGGATCGACCGGAGCCCCGGCGGCGCGGCCGTCCTGCGGTTCGGCGCCGGCGCCGGCATCACCTGGGACTCCGACCCGGAGGGGGAGTGGCGGGAGACCGAACTGAAGGCCGCCCGGCTGCTCGCGGTAGCGTCGGGGACGTACGCGGAGACCGGACAGTGACGTCGACGCACCGACGTGTGAGGTAGGCAAGCAGTGAGGATCTGGCTCGACGGCGGGCTGCGGGACATCGAGTCCGCGCGCGTCTCCGTCCTCGACCACGGACTGACCGTGGGCGACGGCGTCTTCGAGACGGTCAAGGCGGTCGACGGGAAGCCGTTCGCGCTCACCCGTCACCTGGACCGGCTGACCCGCTCGGCACGCGGCCTCGGCCTGCCCGACCCCGACCACGACGAGGTCCGCCGCGCCTGTGCCGCCGTGATCGAGGCCAACCCGATGCCGCTCGGCCGGCTGCGCGTCACGTACACCGGAGGCCAGGGCCCGCTCGGCTCCGACCGCGGCGAACAGGGCGCCACCCTGGTGGTCGCCCTCGGCGAGACCACCCGCCGCCCCGACTCCACCGCCGTCGTCACGGTCCCCTGGACCCGCAACGAACGCGGCGCGCTCACCGGCCTGAAGACCACCTCGTACGCCGAGAACGTCGTCGCCCTGGCCCATGCCCACCGCCACGGCGCCTCCGAGGCCCTGTTCGGCAACACGGTCGGCCGGCTCTGCGAGGGCACCGGGTCCAACGTCTTCGTCGTCCTCGACGGCGAGATCCACACCCCGCCGCTCGCCTCCGGCTGCCTCGCCGGCGTGACCCGCGCGCTCGCCGCCGAGTGGACGGGCGCGACGGAGACCGACCTGCCGCTGGACGTGCTCGACCGCGCCGAGGAGGTCTTCCTCACCTCCACCCTGCGCGATGTCCAGGCCGTCCACCGCCTCGACGACCGCGAACTGCCGGGCGCCGCGGGCCCGGTGACCGCCAAGGCCATGCGGATCTTCGCGGAGCGCGCGGGCGACGACCTCGACCCGTGAGCCCCGGCCGGGTGGCCCCGGTCATGGAAACCGCGCTCTTTTTCGGCTGACCGACGGCCCGGCAGGGGGTAGAACTCCTTGGATGACCACGACCCTGCGGCCCGTTGAGCCGCTCCAGCAGAACGACGACGGAACCCGTTCACGCCATTACCAGGTGTGCGTGAACAGCCGTCCCGTCGGCGCGGTGCACCTCGCGACCCACCCCTTCTTCGGCCCGGCCACCGCCCGCTTCCTCGACCTGCGCGTCGACGAGCCGGACCGGGGCCGGGGCCGGGGCGCGGTCGCCGCGCTGGCCGCCGAGGAGGTGGTGCGCGGCTGGGGGTGCGAGCGGATCGAGGCCATCGTGCCCGCCGACGCCGAGGCCGCCCTGCGGCTCGTCACCGCGCTCGGCTACGTCCAGCGCAATCGCGGCCTGGAGAAACGCCTCGGCGTGGTCCCGCCCGAACTGCCCGCGGGCAGCCGGGGCCGCGAGCTGACGCGGGACGAGTACGAGACGTGGCGCGCACAGGGCGGGGCGGCCTACGTCCGGATCTGGACCGACCGCGGCGTGCCCGCGGACCGGGCCCGGGCCAAGATGGAGGACGACCACGCCCGGCTGCTGCCCGAGGGCCCGGCCACCCCCGGCATGCACATCAGCCTCCTGGAGCACGAGGGCGTCCCGGTCGGCACCGTGTGGGTGGCGATCGAGGAGAACCGCGCCTTCGTCTACGACGTCGTGGCCGACGAGCGCTTCCGCGGCCGGGGCCACGGCCGCTCGCTGATGCTCCTGGCCGAGCGGCACGCGGTGGCCGCCGGGAAAGGCGCGATCGGTCTGAACGTCTTCGCCGGCAACACCCCCGCCGAACGCCTCTACGCGTCCCTCGGCTACGAGCCGACGGTGTACGCCATGCTCAAGGAACTGATCTAGACCGGGCCGGCGAACCGCCGGGTCGCCGCTGCCGCCGAGGCCGGGAGGAGGGCGTGCCGCGGACGCCGTGCCGGATCAGACGTCCTGGCCGGCCTCGGCCAGCAGCCGGTCCACGATCTCCTCGACGCGCTCGCGCAGCCCCTCCTGGCTCTTGCCGCCGTCCAGGCGCTCACCGCCGACGACGTACGTCGGGGTGCCGGTCACACCGATCGCCTTGCCCTCGGCCTGATCGGCGTCGACGATCAGGATGTGCCGGCCGTCGATGAGCGCCGTGTCGAACTCCTCGGCGTCCAGGCCCAGTTCGCGGGCGGCGTCGACCAGGAACGATTCGCCGCGCCGGTCCAGCTCCTCGACCCGGCCGAGCACCTCCTCCACGTACGGCCACAGCCGGCCCTGCTCGGCGGCCTCCTCGGCGGCCTGCGCGGCGGCGAAGGAGTGCTTGTGCTTCTCCAGCGGGAAGTGCCGCAGCCGCAGCTCCAGCCGGTCGCCGTAGCGGGCGCGCAGGGCGCGCAGGTCGTCCAGGGCGGTGCGGCAGTCCGGGCACTGCAGTTCGCACCAGACGTCGAGAACCGGGACGGCTGGCGCGGAGGAGGAGTCGCTCATGCGCCCAGTCTCCCAGGCCCGCCGCACAGGACCCAATCCGGAGCGGCCGCGGACGCCGGCCGGACGGCCCGGGGCGCCGGCCGGGTGCGGGCCGGCCCCGGCCGGGCCGCCTCCCGGACCGGCCCGGCGACCGGCACCTGCGAAGGAGGCGACCCGGAGATGTCCCTGATGTCCGCCGGGAGCGTGGCCCCGGGGGAGGGGAGCGGTGCAGGATGGAAGGGACGAACTGCCCGACCGGTGAGCCATGCCCAGGAGGACCGGATGATTGCCGAGACCGTCTGCTCCGCCGTCTCCGCGGCCGGCCTCGGCATCGCCGCGGTCACGGCCTACCGCAAGCGCTTCCTCGCGGCGGCGCGCATCGCCGCCTACGCCCTCGTCCCGGTCGGCCTGGTGCTGACCGGCGTCGTCGGCTGGCTCGCCGACACGGCCTTCAGCCCCACCGCCTGGGCCGGTTTCGTCCTGCTCGGCTGCGCCTGGGCGCTCTTCGCGACGACCCGCGCGGTGGAGCGCCGCCGCGGCGGCACCCGCAAGGAGCGCCGGGCGGCGGCTCGCGCCGCGGGAGGCGACGCGGTGGCCCCGGCGGCGTCGACGCCGTCCCTGGGCGCGGCCGCAGGCCCGGCCGCCCGGCCCGCCGCCGCCCGGCCGCAGGGCAAGCCCCGGAGCGAGGACGACTTCAGCGACATCGAGGCCATCCTCAAGAAGCACGGCATATGAAGCACGGCACAGGACGGCCGGCCCGGCCGACGGGCGGGCCGGGCCGGAGTCCCGGGCGCCCCGGGGACGACCTGCGGGTGTCCGCCTGGTGAGCCGGGGGCGTCCAAGGGGTGCCCCGGAAACGATCAGTACCCGGGCCGATCCGAAGCGAAGATCACGAGAATCGGCGAACTCCCGGACATTTCGTGCGTCTTGATCGCGTGGGCGGCGCACTCTGCGTCATCATCGCCGCGAGATGGTGGATACGACACAGAGCGAGGCCGCGCCGTCGAAGGACGAGCCGCGCGGTTGCCTCTTCGCCCTATCCCAGCCGCCGCTGATGATCTTCCTTGCGGTGATCGGGATGCTGCTGCTCATGGCTGCGCTGCACGACCTGCTGCTGCTGTGAGCCGTAACCGTGGCTCCTCGGCGTCACCCGCCGGGGACCACGACACCACCGGGGCGCCATCCGCCCGGCGACGCCGGCCCGCCCGGTACGGCGCCGGCCGTCAGCCCGTGGCCTCCTTGCGTCGCGCGCGGTACGCGGCCACATGCAGCCGGTTGCCGCAGGTCCGGCTGTCGCAGTAGCGCCGCGACCGGTTGCGGGACAGGTCGACGAAGGCGCGCCGGCAGTCCGGGGCCTCACAGCGCCGCAGCCGCTCCTGCTCCCCGGCCACCACGAAGAAGGCGAGCGCCATCCCGCAGTCCGCGGCGAGGTGATCGGCCACCGAGGCGCCGGGGGCGAAGTAGTGGACGTGCCAGTCGTAGCCGTCGTGATCGGTCAGACGCGGTGTGGTGCCCGCCGCGGCCACCAGTTCGTTGATCATGTGGGCGGCCGCGCGCGGGTCGGGGGCCGCGAAGATCCCGGCGAACCGGCCGCGGATGCGGCGCACCGCCGAGAGGTCGAACTCCGAGAGCACGCCGATGTCGCTCACGTCGTGGCCGCGCACGAAGTCCGCGAGGGCTGTGACGTCCGCCAGCCCGTCCGGCGCCGCGTCGTCCTCCGGCGCGGTGTTCACCAGATCGACCACGGTGTCCAGCGCGCACCGGGTGTCGTGGGTGATCAGCACGTTTCGCTCCCTGCCTGGGGATCGGGCACACGCCCGTCGATGCTGGCCGATGGTAGTGGCTCGGCCGGTCACCCGGGCAGGGCGGCGGCGCACGCGTCGGCCGCGGCGGACGCACGGGTGCGCCGGCCGCCCCCGAGGCGGCCGGCGGTCACCGTGCGTCACCGCGACCGGTGGCGGTGCACGGGCGCACCGGCACCGGCTCCCCGCGGGGAACCGGCACCGGTGCTTCCCTATGCGGTTGTCGTGGCCCGGGCCGTCTCCCCGAGTGGACGGCGACGGGCGGCTCGAAGGGGCTCGCCGGGCCTCCCGCTAACTTTCCGCGAGGATGTGCGAGAGCTCCTGGTCGAGATCGAAGTGCCGGTGCTCCGTGCCGGGGGGCACGGCGGCGTCGGTTCGCTTCAGGAAGGACTCCAGGGCCCGCGCCGGGGCCTCGAGCAGCGCCTCCCCCTCCGGGGAGCTGAGGGCGATGCACACGACGCCCTGACCATGACTGCGCGACGGCCAGACACGGACGTCGCCGGTTCCCGTGGGACGGTGAAGCCCCTCGGCCAGGAGGTCGCGGGCGAACACCCACTCGACGGTTTCCTCGGCTCCGGTGTGGAAGGTGGCGTGCACGGCGTAGGGGTCGGCCGTGTCGTACCGCAGGCCTGCGGGGACAGGCAGGGATGACTCGCTCGACACAACGAGGCGCAGGTGCAGCTCGCAGCTGACCGTGGTGTTCATAAGCGCCAGGGCCTTTCGCTCAGTGTGCGCTCGGGGATTCGCACGTCGGCGAAATCGACATGCCACCTACGGTGCCGTTGTAAACCCCTCTGCGTGTTTTGCCTGGCTTTACGTAACTCTTCCGGCCGAGAACCGGTTCGGGTGGTACGACCATTCCGGTGACCGGTTTCTCTCCGGTAGGGTTTCGACGTATGAATACGGGGAGTGACCGGCCGGGCGAGGTTGCGGCGGCGTCGGACGGAGCGACGATGGAGGGACCCGGGAAAGAGGCGGACGACGGGCGCGACCGGCGGGGTCTGGGCTCGCGGGCGCCGGAGTTCGTCCGGTCCCGGCGGGCGCTGCACCTGAGCTGGCAGGTCGGCGTCTTCGTCGTCGGTCTCGCGGTGGTCGCCGCCGGCGTGGTCATGCTGCCGCTGCCCGGACCGGGCTGGGTGGTGATCTTCGGCGGCATGGCGATCTGGGCGACCGAGTTCGTATGGGCGCAGCTCGTCCTGCGCTGGACCAAGCGCAAGGTCACCGAGGCGGCCCAGAAGGCCCTCGACCCCAAGGTGCGCCGGCGCAACATCATCCTGACCGTGACCGGACTGGTGATCGTCGCGGTGCTGGTCGGGATCTACGTGTGGAAGTTCGGCCTCGTCCTGCCCTGGAGCATCCGCCACCAGTGATCGGCCCCCGGCGCGCCCGTCCGGACCGGCCCCGGGCCCGCGTGCGCGACCGTGGTCCCGAGCACCGGCTGACATGCGGTAATGTTCTTCCTGTGCCCGGGCGATTAGCTCAGTGGGAGAGCGCTTCGTTCACACCGAAGAGGTCACTGGTTCGAACCCAGTATCGCCCACCCGGACACGACGGCCCGTTCGCGATCACGCGGACGGGCCGTCGTCGTGTCCGCTCGCCGGAGGCGAAGGCGACCCGCCGCGCCGGATGGTGACGAACCGTCACCCACGACCCCCTTGCTGGACCGCGCCCCGTGGATCAATCAGACCATTGCGCCTTTCGAGAAGAATCGCCCGCACATCAAACAGATCAAGAGGAAGGCCGACTTTAAGACGTATCGGTCTTTCCGGTGGAAGTCCCGGAGTGGCATCCGGAAACAAGCGCCGGAAGCATTTCCCGAAAGGCCGTCACATTCCTCGCCCGGCACACTGGAGCGTCATGGACCCGAGCCACTACCGCTTCCGCAGCCGATGGCCCCTGAGCGCCCCGCCCGCCGCCGTGTACGACGCGCTCGACCGGGTCGAGGACTACCCGCGCTGGTGGCGGCAGGTCCGCGCGGTGCGGCGCACCGGCGCGGACACCGCCGCCCTGCGCGTGCGCGCCGTGCTGCCGTACGACCTGTGCTTCACCGTCCGCGAGACGCGCCGGGACCCGGCCGCCGGGGTCCTGGAGGCGGCGCTCGCCGGCGACCTGGAGGGCTGGGCCCGCTGGACGCTCACCCCGCACGGCGCCGGCACCCTCGTCCGCTACGACCAGGTCGTCGACGTGACCGCACCCCTGCTCAGGCGTCTCGCCGTGCCGGGCCGCCCGGTCTTCCGGCTCAACCACCGGCTGATGATGCGCTCCGGGCGGCGCGGACTGGCCGCCCGCCTCCGGACGGTTTGAAGGAAGGGCGCCGGGACCTGTATGGTTCAGTGCGTTCCCGGGCGATTAGCTCAGCGGGAGAGCGCTTCGTTCACACCGAAGAGGTCACTGGTTCGATCCCAGTATCGCCCACCATCGCGAGAGCGACGTGTGTCCGCCGGCCGTGCGGACCGCGTCGCTCTCGTCGTGTCGGACCCGGCGCGCGGGCTCAGGCCGCCGCCGGAAGCTCCGGCCGCAGCGGCCAGGACGGGTCCACCGTCTCCTCGGCGCCGCTGCGCGCGAACCACGCCTGCAACCCTCGGGCCTGCGCCGCGTGCCAGCCCGTCTGCAACGCGTGCAACTCGGCCGGCGACAGCCGCTCCAGCCGGGTGGAGAAACGCCGGCCGAGCGCGCGGACGACCTCCAGCGCGGCCAGCGCGTCCGCCGCCGCGTCGTGCGCGTCCGCCAGCACCACCTCGTAGTGCGCGCACAGATCGGTCAGCGTGCGCCGGCCCTTGCGGTACCGGTCCAGATGCTTGTCCATGACCCGCGGGTCCAGCACCCTGAGCGGCGTCGCCTCGAACCAGCGCTTCAGCGACGAGGCCCGGTGCCGCCGCAACTCCCGGTCCAGCAGCGTCAGATCGAACGGCGCGTTCATCACCACCAGCGGCCGGCCCCGCGCCGCCTGCTCCGCCAGCTGCTCGGCTATCTCGTACATCACCGGGGCCGGCCAGCGCCCGGTGCGCTGCAACCGCTCCTCCGTCAGCCCGTGCACCGCCGTCGCCTCCACCGGCACCGGCACCCCCGGGTTCACCAGCCAGCGGGAGACCCGCGGCCGCGTACCCGGGGCGTCCTGGACGACGACGGCGGCCGACACGATGCGGTCGGTCTCGACGTCGACGCCCGTGGTCTCGGTGTCGAAGGCGGCCAGCGGCCCCTCGTACCAGCAGCACGTCATGTCGACCACAACTCCTCGCTCACCTCGGGCGGCTGACGCACCGTCTTCCGCCCGTTCGGTGATACCCGCCCCGTTTGCGCCGTACGCCGGAAGGAGACAACAGGAGTACGGGTCTTTGCAGTTCACGGACCCGCTCCGGGGGATTCCCCCACTCACCCTTTCAACTCTTCCGGCTGGGAAGGCTGTTGGCCATGGCGATAGCGCGGCCCGAGCGGGGCGGGCTGCCGCCCGAGCACCCGGGCGCCCCGCGCGGCACACTCGCCACCACCGCCTGCATGGAGACCCTGCAGGTGGGCTATCTGCACGCGGTCGCCGCCGCGGCCGGCTGCTCGCTGTCCCAGCCCTTCCCGGACAACGGCATCGACTGGCACGTCAGCCACAGCGCCCCCGGACACACCGTCGACGACGAGGTGACCGTCAAGGTGCAGCTGAAGTGCACGTACCAGCTGCCGCCCCACCCGCCGGGCCGGTCCTTCGCCTTCACCCTGGACAACGCCCACCTGGCGAAACTCGCCCGCACCCCGGTCTCGGTGCACAAGATCCTCGTCGTGATGATCGTGCCCCGCTCCCCGGACCAGTGGCTGCGGGCCGGGCACGACCGGCTCGACCTCAGGCACTGCTGCTACTGGATCAACCTCGCCGGCCACCCGATCACCGGCCGGACCCGCACCACCGTGCGGATACCGACCGCGCGCATCTTCGACGACCGGGCCCTGTGCGAGATCATGACGCGGGTCGGGACGGGAGGCAGACCATGACCCACCGCCCGCACGGCGACCCCGCCCACCGCCCTCCGGGCGACCCCACGCACCGCCCGCTCGGCGAGCCGCCGCGCCCGGCCCGGCCGCACCCCGTCGACCCGCCCTGGGGCCACGCGCCCCGGCCCGCCGACGTCGACCCCGCCGTCCTCGGCGCGCTGCTGCGCCGGCACGGCTGGCAGCGGCGCGGCGGCGCCGCCGGACGCTACGGCCGCTGGTCGCCCCCCGGCCCCGGCGGCGACCGCACCAGCCTGCTGGTGCCCGAGAGCCGGGCCTTCCCCGACAGCGACGACCTGCTCGGCGACGCCCTCGACGCCCTCGCCCGCAGCCGCACCGCCGCCGCCCGCGACGTGCTGGTCGCCCTCACCGTCCCCAGCGACGAGATCCACTGGTGGCGCGACGTGCCCGGCGGTCCGGCCGGCGCCGGCGCCGCGCCCTGGACCGTCCAGGAACGGCTGCGCTCGGCCGCCCGGCAGACGCTGCTGGCCGCCGCCCTGGCCACCCGCGCCCGGGCCGGTTACCACGGCGCACGGCACCGGCGCTCGGCCGGCGCCGCCCTCGAACACGTCCTCGTCGGCTCCGCCACCGACGGCTGCGACCTGACCGCCTTCGTCCCCGTCGCCCCCGGCCGCCCACTCGCGGTCCGCCTCCACCAGTCCCTCTACGCCGTGCGCGAGGCCGTCGACTACCGGCGGGCCACCGGATCGCTGGACGCCTTCGACGGCGCCGTGCGGGCCGGCGCCAGCCGGGAGCTCACCGAGGCCCTGGTCGCCCTGGTGCGCGGCACCGAGGGCGCCAGGATCGCCGTCGAGTGGGCGCCGGCCGCCGGCGTTCCCGCCGACTGCGCGGCCGGGGCGGTGGAGTTCTCGCCCGGCGACCTGCCGGTGCTGCGCGAGGCGGGCGCCCGCTATCTGCGCGCCGAGCCGTCCGTGCCCGCGCGGATCACCGGCGCCGTGGTCCGCATGCGCCGACCGCAGCCGCACGGCGAGGGCACGGTGCGGCTGCGGGTGATCTCCGGCGCCGAGGTGCCCTACATCAGGGTCGCCCTGGACGAGGAGGACTACCGGACCGCCGGCCACGCCCACCTCGTCGGCCTGCCGGTGCGGGTGCTCGGCCGGCTGGAGAGCCGCGGCGGCTTCCGCCGGCTCACCGGAGCCTGTGAGGTCGCACCCGTCCCGGTGGACGACGAGGAACGCGACCGGCTGATGAAGTGGCTGCGGGAGGACCCGGGCGGCCCGGACTTCTTCGGCGGGACGTACCCGCCCGAGGACTGCGGGTAACCGTTTCGCGATCGGCGGGCCCGGGTCGGTACGATTCCCGTCATGCGCGCGCTCACGGTATGGCGCCGCACCCCGCCTTCAGTCAGGAGAAACCGGTGTCAGACGTCCGTGTGATCATCCAACGCGATTCCGAGCGGGAAGAGCGCACGGTGACGACGGGCACCACGGCCGCCGACCTCTTCGCCGGCGAGCGCTCCGTCATCGCCGCCCGCGTCGGCGGCGAGCTGAAGGACCTGGCCTACGAGCTGAAGGACGGCGAGAGCGTCGAGGGCGTGGAGATCTCCTCCCCGGACGGCCTCGACATCCTGCGCCACTCCACCGCGCACGTCATGGCGCAGGCCGTGCAGGAGATCTTCCCCGAGGCCAAGCTGGGCATCGGCCCGCCGGTCCGGGACGGCTTCTACTACGACTTCGACGTCGAGAAGCCGTTCACGCCCGAGGATCTCAAGGCCATCGAGAAGAAGATGCAGGAGATCCAGAAGCGCGGCCAGAAGTTCTCCCGCCGCGTCGTCGGCGACGACGAGGCCCGCGCCGAGCTGGCCGACGAGCCGTACAAGCTGGAGCTGATCGGCCTCAAGGGCGCCGCCTCGCACGACGACGGCGCGGACGTCGAGGTCGGCGCCGGCGAGCTGACGATCTACGACAACCTGGACGCCAAGACCGGCGAGCTGTGCTGGAAGGACCTCTGCCGCGGTCCGCACCTGCCCTCCACCCGCCTCATCCCGGCGTTCAAGCTGATGCGCAACGCCGCCGCCTACTGGCGCGGCAGCGAGAAGAACCCGATGCTCCAGCGCATCTACGGCACCGCCTGGCCGTCCAAGGACGAGCTGAAGCAGCACCTGGACTTCCTCGCCGAGGCCGAGAAGCGCGACCACCGCAAGCTGGGCAACGAGCTGGACCTGTTCTCGATCTCCGACCAGATCGGCTCCGGCCTCGCCGTCTTCCACCCCAAGGGCGGCACCATCCGCCGGGTCATGGAGGACTACTCGCGCCGCCGCCACGAGGAGGAGGGCTACGAGTTCGTCTACACCCCGCACGCGACGAAGGGGAAGCTCTTCGAGACCTCGGGCCACCTGGACTGGTACGCCGACGGCATGTACCCGCCCATGCAGCTCGACGAGGGCGTGGACTACTACCTCAAGCCCATGAACTGCCCGATGCACAACCTGATCTTCGACGCGCGCGGCCGCTCGTACCGCGAACTGCCGCTGCGCCTGTTCGAGTTCGGAACCGTGTACCGGTACGAGAAGTCGGGCGTCGTGCACGGCCTGACCCGCTCGCGCGGCTTCACCCAGGACGACGCGCACATCTACTGCACCCGTGAGCAGATGGCCGAGGAGCTCGACAAGACGCTCACCTTCGTGCTGAACCTGCTGCGCGACTACGGTCTGACCGACTTCTACCTGGAGCTGTCCACCAAGGACCCGGAGAAGTTCGTCGGCTCCGACGAGGTGTGGGAGGAGGCCACCGAGACCCTGCGCCAGGTCGGCGAGAAGCAGGGCCTGGAGCTGGTCCCGGACCCGGGCGGCGCCGCCTTCTACGGCCCGAAGATCTCCGTCCAGGTCAAGGACGCCATCGGCCGCACCTGGCAGATGTCGACGGTCCAGCTCGACTTCAACCTGCCCGAGCGGTTCAACCTGGAGTACACGGCCGCCGACGGCACCAAGCAGCGGCCGGTCATGATCCACCGCGCGCTGTTCGGCTCCATCGAGCGGTTCTTCGCGGTGCTGCTGGAGCACTACGCGGGCGCGTTCCCGGCGTGGCTGGCGCCGGTGCAGGCGATCGGCATCCCGATCGGCGACGCGCACGTGGAGTACCTGGAGAAGTTCACGGCGGCGGCCCGCAGGAAGGGGCTGCGCGTCGAGGTCGACTCCTCCTCGGACCGGATGCAGAAGAAGATCCGCAACGCCCAGAAGCAGAAGGTGCCGTTCATGGTCATCGCGGGCGACGAGGACATGGCGAACAACGCCGTCTCCTTCCGCTACCGCGACGGCTCCCAGGAGAACGGCATCCCGTTCGACGAGGCCATCGCGAAGATCGCGAAGGTCGTCGAGGAGCGCACGCAGGTCTGAGCGGCCGGCACGACGGCGACGGATGGCCCCCGGTGATCACCTCTCATCGGGGGCCTTGCCCTGCGCCCCGGCCCGAAGCCATATGCTGACTGGCATGACGAGTGAGCCGGAGCAGCAGATCGGAGTGGGGACGCAGGACGCGTTCCAGCGCCTGTGGACGCCCCACCGGATGGCGTACATCCTGGGCGAGAACAAGCCGACCGGACCGGGGTCCGGCGACGGCTGCCCGTTCTGCTCCATCCCGGCCAAGTCCGACGAGGACGGCCTGGTCGTACGGCGCGGCGAGCACGTGTACGCGGTGCTCAACCTCTACCCGTACAACGGCGGCCACCTGATGACCGTCCCCTACCGGCACGTCGCCGACTACACGGACCTCACCGCGGCGGAGACCGCCGAACTGGGGGAGCTGACCAAGCAGGCCATGCGGGCCCTGCGCGCCGCCTCCGGGGCGCACGGCTTCAACATCGGCATGAACCAGGGCTCCGTCGCCGGCGCCGGCATCGCCGCGCACCTGCACCAGCACATCGTGCCCCGCTGGGGCGGGGACACGAACTTCATGCCGGTGGTCGGCCACACCCGGGTGCTGCCCCAACTGCTGGCCGACACCCGCAAGATGCTGGCCGAGGCCTGGCCCGCGTAGCCGCCGCCGCTACGCGTCGTACAGGTCGGCCTTCCGGGGCGACGCGTCCTGGACGGCGCCGCTGAGCACCGACGAACGGCTGCCGAACTTCTCCACGTTCACGCCGTTGTCCCGGAGCGTCTTGAGCGCCGCCGCGTGCACCACGCGCAGCACCGGGGTGGCGGCGCGCAGCGCGTCGTCGGCCATGAAGCGGTGCCGCCAGGGCTGGTCGGCCCAGGCGTGCCGCAGACCGAACGGCTCGGGCAGGGCGAGGCTGCCGCCGAGCCAGTTCAGCAGCGGCGGGTACCAGGTCAGGGGGGCGCGGGCGGCGAGCCGTACGACCTCGTCGGGGTCGATCAGCGGGAGCTTGACCTTGCGGGTCTCCCAGAACCGGAACGCCTTCTGCACCTCCTTCTCCTTGGTCGCGGGCTTCTCGTTGAACAGCGGGTGGACCGGGCCCAGGGCGTGGCCGGTGACCTCGATGCGCAGCGTCTCGTGCAGCACGGTCACGGTGATCATCATGGTGATCACCAGGTGGCCGTCCCACAGGGTCCACTGGACGCCGAGGTAGTGCCGGTCGCCGCTGCCGAACTGCTGCTTGTTGCAGATGTCCTGGACGGCGTGGGTGCGGACGGTGTACGCGTCCACGTCGGAGCCGCTGGGCCGGGAGACCTCCTTGGCCTTCTCGCCGACGGGGGTGACGACCCAGTGGGTGATGGTCGGCTTGGTGAAGCCGCCGGTGTTGATGGGGGTGCGCTCCAGCATGCCGAGGCCGCCCTGGATGGCGGTGATCACGTCCCAGCTGCGGAACGGATGGAACTCCTTGCCCGGTTCGGCCGAGACCAGCTCCTCGGCGAGCTGCCAGCTGCCCCACCGGGTGCCCATGCCGAGGATGCCCTTGGGGCCGGCGTAGAAGACGGAGTTGGAGCGCTGCTCGGCGCCGAGGCGGGCCAGTTCCTTGCGGACCTGCTCGGCCGCGTCGCCGGGGCTGCCGGGCACCGCCTCGGGGATCTTGGCGCCGATGCCGCCGCCGGACAGCAGGCTGGACCAGCGGTCCCTGAGGTCGTTCGCGGTGCGTTCGCAGATCCGCTTGGCCCAGAACCAGCCGACGACCGGCATGACGATCGCGGCGCGCGCGTACCAGGACCAGAAGCCGTGGAAGGGCAGCTTGAACAGGCACAGCAGGGCGAGCGCGCCCATGGCGAGCAGCAGCGCGGTGCCCATGGCGCCGGCGCGCTTGTCCTCCCGGCGGCTCACGTTGACCCGCAGCGTGAACACCAGCAGCCAGAGCACGAATCCGGGCAGGAACAGGATCCCGCACAGCACGGTCACGGCGCTGAGCCAGTTGTCGCGTTCGCGGCGGATGCGGTGGGCCGCGAGGCTGTGCTCCACCACCACCTGGGGTTCGATGCCGAAGGACTGGATGAGCGGTTTGCGTCCGGCGCCCAGCGTGCGGTCGATGACCGCGCGGGAGAACGCCTCGCCGAACCTGGGGCGGAAGATCTTCGCCCAGGAGCGGGGAAGCGTGACGGTGGACTGGTGCCACTCGTTGTCCGCGTCCTTGATCTTGATCAGCTCGTCGTCCCGGTAGGCCGCCGCGGCCAGCGCGTAGGTCGCCGCCGTCTGCCCCGCCGAGCCGGACAGGGGCACCTGCGCCCCTGGACTGAAATCGAATCCGTCCGTCACTGCCGCCCCCACTGCCGCCGCGTCTGCTTCTGCGGCCTTCCCGACTTCCCTGCCCCGCACACCTGTTGATCAGGTCATCAGCGTATCCGCCCCGGTGCGCGCGCGGAGGTGGACGGCCGAAGCCGTCCACCTTTTCGGAGCGAAGCGTTCCGCGCCCCGGTCCGTCCGCCCGGTTGTGCGCCGGGCGCGCCGACTAGGGGGCCTCGCGCTCCTGTTGCCGGATCCGCTCGGCGACCTGCGGCGGCATCGGCTCGTGCCGGGCGTAGCGCCGGTCGAAGCGGGCGGTGCCGTGCGACAGGGACCGCAGGTCGACGGCGTACCGGCCGAGCTCGATCTCGGGCACCTCGGCCCGCACCAGGGTGCGCCCGCCGCCGGCCTGCTCGGTGCCGAGCACCCGGCCGCGCCGCCCGGACAGGTCGCTCATCACGGCGCCCACGTAGTCGTCGGAGAGCAGGACGCTGACCTCGGCCACCGGTTCGAGCAGATGGATCCTCGCGTCGGCCGCGGCCTCCCGCAGCGCGAGCGCGCCGGCCGTCTGGAACGCGGCGTCCGAGGAGTCCACCGAGTGCGCCTTGCCGTCCAGCAGGGTGACCCGCACGTCGATCAGCGGGTGTCCGGCGGCCACGCCCTTGGCGGCCTGGGCCCGGACGCCCTTCTCCACCGAGGGGATGAACTGCCGGGGTACGGCGCCGCCGACCACCTTGTCGACGAACTCGATGCCGGAGCCGCCCGGCAGCGGTTCCACCTCGATCTCGCAGATGGCGTACTGGCCGTGCCCGCCGGACTGCTTGACGTGCCGGCCGCGTCCGGCGGACCGGCCCGCGAAGGTCTCGCGCAGGGCGACGCGGTGCGCGACGACGTCGACCTGGACGCCGTAACGGCCGCGCAGCCGTTCCAGGGCGACGTCGGCGTGCGCCTCGCCCAGGCACCACAGGACGACCTGGTGGGTGTCCTGGTTCTGTTCCAGGCGCATCGTCGGGTCCTCGGCGACCAGCCGGGCCAGGCCCTGGGACAGTTTGTCCTCGTCGGCCTTGCTGTGGGCGCGGATGGCGACCGGCAGGAGCGGGTCGGGCATCCGCCAGGGCGCCATCAGCAGCGGATCGTCCTTGGCGGACAGGGTGTCGCCGGTCTCGGCGCGGGTCAGCTTGGCCACCGAGACCAGGTCGCCGGCGACGGCGTGCGTCACCGGACGCTGCTGCTTGCCGAAGGGGGTGGACAGCGCGCCGACGCGCTCGTCGGCCTCGTGCAGGGTCCGGTCCTCGGGGCCGCGGTCGGCGAGCCCGTGACCGGAGACGTGCACCGTGTCGTCGGGGCGCAGGGTGCCGGAGAAGACGCGGACCAGGGAGACACGGCCGACGTAGGGGTCGGAGGAGGTCTTGACGACCTCGGCGACCAGCGGCCCGTCGGGGTCGCAGGGCTCCAGCTCGCGGGTCCGGCCGTCGAGCGTCGTGACGGCGGGCGTCTGCCGCTCGGGCGGGGTCGGGAAGCCGCGTACGACCAGGTCGAGCAGTTCGACGGTGCCGATGCCCTGCTTCGCGCCCTCGGCGGCCGGGGCTGCGGCCAGCACCGGGAAGAAGGAGCCGCGTGCGACGGCCCGCTCCAGGTCCTTGACGAGGGTGTCGAGGTCGACCTGCTCGCCGGCGAGGTAGCGGTCCATGAGGGTCTCGTCCTCGCTCTCGGCGATGATCCCCTCGATCAGCCGGTTGCGGGCCTCCTCCATCCCGGGCAGCTGGCCGGCGGCCGGCTCGGACTCCTCGCGCGCGCCGGTCGAGTAGTCGAACACCTTGCGGGTCAGCAGCCCCACCAGGCCGGTGACGGCGGCGTGCCCGTCGGAGCCCTCGGGAGCGCGCAGCGGCAGGTACAGCGGCAGCACGGCGTCCGGGTCGTCGGCGCCGAACGCCTCGGCGCACATCCGGGTCATCTCCTCGAAGTCGGCGCGCGCCGACTCCAGGTGCGTGACCACCAGGGCGCGGGGCATGCCGACGGCCGCGCACTCCTCCCACACCATGCGGGTCGAGCCGTCCACGCCGTCGGCGGCCGAGACGACGAACAGGGCCGCGTCCGCCGCCCTGAGGCCGGCCCGCAGCTCCCCGACGAAGTCCGCGTAGCCGGGCGTGTCCAGCAGGTTGATCTTGACGCCCTCCCATTCGACGGGCACCAGGGAGAGCTGCACCGAGCGCTGCTGGCGGTGCTCGATGGCGTCGTAGTCGGAGACGCAGCCGCCGTCCTCGACGCGGCCCGCCCGGTTCACCGCCCCCGCCGTCAGCGCGAGGGCCTCCACGAGGGTCGTCTTGCCCGATCCGGAGTGGCCGACCAGCACCACATTCCGTAGGGACGCGGGCCGGTCGGCCGCCACTGCTCTGCCGGCGGCCCCGGGGTGTGTGTGCGCCTTGTCGCCCATGGTCCTGCCTCCCGTTGACGGTGAGGTCACTGTGGGCGCGGACACGCGGCACCGCGTGCACTGGCGGCTCCTGCGACGCCCGCGGTCCTTCGAGCTTTCCACTCCTGTCATCCCGCGTCCATACGAACGGCCCCGAAGACCCAGGCCGCGTTCACCGCCGGGCGCCCCGCGAACGGGCGGGCTCCGGTGCCCGGGCGTCACACGTCCGCGCGCGTGGCTACGATGGGCCAGCCGGGGCCACCAGGGGCCGTCCGGCCACACCGACCGTCGGGAAGGCCATGCTGAACAAGTACGCGCGTGCATTCTTCACGCGTGTCCTCACACCGTTCGCCACGTTTCTCATCCGCCGGGGCGTGAGTCCCGACACGGTCACGCTCCTCGGCACCGCCGGAGTGGTCGCGGGCGCGCTGGTCTTCTACCCCCGGGGCGAGTTCTTCTGGGGCACGGTCGTGATCACGCTCTTCGTCTTCTCCGACCTCGTCGACGGCAACATGGCCCGCCAGCTCGGCCGCTCCAGCCGCTGGGGCGCCTTCCTCGACTCCACCCTGGACCGGGTGGCCGACGGCGCGATCTTCGGCGGCTTCGCCCTGTGGTACGCCGGGCGCGGCGACGACAACGTGCTGTGCGCCGTGTCGATCTTCTGCCTGGCCAGCGGGCAGGTGGTGTCGTACACCAAGGCGCGCGGCGAGTCGATCGGCCTGCCGGTCGCCGTCAACGGGCTGGTCGAGCGCGCCGAGCGGCTGGTGATCTCGCTGGTCGCGGCCGGTTTCGCGGGCCTGCACAAGTTCGGGGTGCCCGGCATCCAGTACCTGCTGCCGATCGCCCTGTGGGTGGTCGCCGCCGGCAGCCTCGTCACGCTGGTGCAGCGCGTGGTCACGGTCCGCCGCGAGTCCGCGGAGGCCGAGGCGGAGGCCGCCCGGCAGGAGAGCCAGGGGAGCGGAGCGGCGAAGTGAAGGCCCAGGAGCGCCTGACCGACGCCCTCTACGGCCTCGGCTGGAGCACCGTGAAGAAGCTCCCCGAGCCGGCCGCCGTACGGCTCGGCCGCACCGTCGCCGACCTCGCCTGGAAACGGCGCGGCAAGGGCGTGGAGCGTCTGGAGGGCAACTACGCGCGGGTGCGGCCGGACGCCGGCCCCGAGGAACTGGCCGAGCTGTCCCGCGCGGGCATGCGGTCCTATCTGCGCTACTGGATGGAGTCCTTCCGGCTGCCGGCCTGGAGCCCCGAGCGGATCCGCTCCGGCTTCGCCCCCAAGGACGTCCACCACCTCACCGACGGTCTGGCCTCCGGCCGGGGCGTCGTCCTCGCCCTGCCCCACCTGGCCAACTGGGACCTGGCGGGCGCCTGGGTCACCACCGAGCTGGACACGCCGTTCACGACGGTCGCCGAGCGGCTCAAGCCCGAGACGCTCTACGACCGGTTCGTCGCCTACCGCGAGGGCCTGGGCATGGAGGTGCTGCCGCACAGCGGCGGCTCCGCCTTCGGCACGCTGGCCCGGCGGCTGCGCGACGGCGGCCTGGTCTGCCTGGTCGCCGACCGCGACCTGTCCGCCTCCGGCGTGGCGGTGGACTTCTTCGGAGCGACCGCGCGGATGCCGGCCGGACCCGCGCTGCTCGCCCAGCAGACCGGCGCGCTGCTGCTGCCCGTCACCCTCTGGTACGACGACTCGCCCGTCATGCGGGGCCGTGTCCATCCCCCGATCGAGGTACCGGAGGCGGGGACCCGGACCGAGCGGACAGCCGTGATGACGCAGGCGCTGGCCGACGCCTTCGGCACCGGGATCGCCGAGCACCCCGAGGACTGGCACATGCTCCAGCGGCTGTGGCTCGCCGACCTCGACCCGGCGAAGGGACCCGCGTGAGAATCGGGATCGTCTGCCCGTACTCCTGGGACGTGCCCGGCGGCGTGCAGTTCCACATCCGCGACCTCGCCGCGTACTTCATCCGCCTCGGCCACGAGGTGTCCGTCCTCGCCCCCGCCGACGACGACACCCCGCTGCCGCCCTACGTCGTCTCGGCCGGCCGCGCGGTGCCGGTGCCGTACAACGGCTCGGTGGCCCGGCTGAACTTCGGCTTCCTGTCGGCCGCGCGGGTACGGCGCTGGCTGCACGACGGCCGCTTCGACGTCATCCACATCCACGAGCCGACCTCGCCGTCGCTGGGCCTGCTCACCTGCTGGGCGGCGCAGGGGCCGATCGTCGCCACCTTCCACACCTCCAACCCGCGCTCACGCGCCATGGTCGCCGCGTACGCCATCCTCCAGGCGGCGCTGGAGAAGATCAGCGCCCGGATCGCGGTGAGCGAGTACGCCCGGCGCACCCTCGTCGAACACCTGGGCGGCGACGCGGTGGTCATTCCCAACGGCGTCGACGTGGACTTCTTCGCCCGGGCCGCACCGCGGCCCGAGTGGCAGGGCGAGACGATCGGCTTCATCGGGCGCATCGACGAGCCCCGCAAGGGCCTGCCGGTGCTGATGCGGGCGCTGCCGCGGATCCTCGCCGCCCGCCCCGGCGCCCGGCTGCTGGTGGCCGGCCGCGGCGACGAGGAGGAGGCCGTGGCGAGCCTGCCGGCCGAGCTGCGCCCGCGGGTGGAGTTCCTGGGCATGGTCAGCGACGAGGACAAGGCACGGTTCCTGCGCAGCGTCGACCTGTACGTCGCGCCCAACACCGGCGGGGAGAGCTTCGGCATCATCCTGGTCGAGGCCATGTCCGCCGGCGCCCCGGTGCTCGCCTCCGACCTGGACGCCTTCGCCCAGGTGCTCGACCAGGGCAAGGCGGGCGAGCTGTTCGCCAACGAGGACGCGGACACGCTCGCCGAGGCGGCGCTGCGGCTCCTGGCCGACCCGGACCGCCGCGCCGAACTGCGCGAACGCGGCAGCGCCCACGTCCGCCGCTTCGACTGGTCGACCGTCGGCGCGGACATCCTGTCGGTCTACGAGACGGTCACGGCCGGAGCGGCGGCGGTGGCCGCCGACGACCGCGCGACGGGCCTGCGCGCCCGCCTGGGCCTGGCCCGCGACTGAGCGGCACGGCCCCCCGGGCGGGCGGCGGCTCGGTGGGACCGGGGGGATCTCGGGACGCCGCGCCCCGCTGAGCCCCGGGTACGCCGCCTGCGGCCTGCGGCCTCGGGGCGGTGTCTTGTTGAGGTCGCCTGCCGAGGGGTGCCGTCGGCCGGGCCGGTAGCCTTGCCGCCCGTGATCGCAACGTTCGTCTGGATCCTCGTCGCCCTCGTCGCCGTCGGGCTGTACCTGAGCTGGACGGCGGGCCGGCTGGACCGGCTGCACGCCCGGATCGACGCCGCCCGCGCCGCGCTCGACGCGCAACTGCTGCGCCGCGCCTCCGTGGCCCAGGAGCTGGCCACCTCCGGAGTCCTCGACCCGGCCGCCTCGATCGTGCTGTACGAGGCCGCGCACGCCGCCCGGCAGTCCGAGGAGGACCAGCGCGAGGTCGCCGAGAGCGAGCTGAGCCAGGCGCTCAGGGCGGTGTTCGCCGAGGCGGACCAGGTCGAGGCGGTCCGCGAGGCGCCCGGGGGAGAGGCGGCGGCGCGCGAGCTGACCGAGGCCGTGCGCAGGGTGCCGATGGCCCGCCGCTTCCACAACGACGCCGTGGGCGCGGCCCGCAGACTGCGCGAACACCGCAAGGTGCGCTGGTTCCGGCTGGCCGGCCACGCCCCCTTCCCGCTGGCCTTCGAGATGGACGACGAGCCGCCGGCCGCGCTTGTGGACCGCGCGGCGTAACGGGCAAAAGGATCCACCGGCTCGGCATTGGCCCTTGCCGTGGACTGGTCCACTCGCGTTTCCTCACTGATGCACCAACCCCCTCTTTTCCCCCCGAGTGAGGTCACCCGTGTCCACCACGCTTTCCGACTCCGCCCAGACCCCCGAGACCGGCACCGCGCGGGTGAAGCGCGGCATGGCCGAGCAGCTCAAGGGCGGCGTGATCATGGACGTCGTCACGCCGGAGCAGGCGAAGATCGCCGAGGACGCGGGCGCCGTCGCGGTCATGGCCCTGGAGCGGGTCCCGGCGGACATCCGCAAGGACGGCGGCGTGGCCCGCATGTCCGACCCGGACATGATCGAGGGCATCATCGAGGCCGTCTCGATCCCGGTCATGGCCAAGTCCCGCATCGGCCACTTCGTCGAGGCCCAGGTCCTCCAGTCCCTCGGCGTCGACTACATCGACGAGTCCGAGGTCCTCACCCCGGCCGACGAGGTCAACCACTCCGACAAGTGGGCCTTCACCACCCCCTTCGTGTGCGGCGCCACCAACCTCGGCGAGGCCCTGCGCCGCATCGCCGAGGGCGCGGCCATGATCCGCTCCAAGGGCGAGGCCGGCACCGGCAACGTCGTCGAGGCCGTCCGTCACCTGCGCCAGATCAAGAACGAGATCGCCAAGCTGCGCGGCTTCGACAACAACGAGCTCTATGCCGCCGCCAAGGAGCTGCGCGCCCCCTACGAGCTGGTCCGCGAGGTCGCCGAACTGGGCAAGCTCCCGGTGGTGCTGTTCTCCGCCGGCGGTGTCGCCACCCCCGCCGACGCCGCGCTGATGCGCCAGCTCGGCGCCGAGGGCGTCTTCGTCGGCTCCGGCATCTTCAAGTCCGGCGACCCGGCCAAGCGCGCCGCCGCCATCGTGAAGGCGACCACCTTCTACGACGACCCGAAGATCATCGCGGACGCGTCCCGCAACCTCGGCGAGGCCATGGTCGGCATCAACTGCGACACCCTGCCCGAGACCGAGCGCTACGCCAACCGCGGCTGGTAACCACTCCATGAGCGACGAAGCCCCTGTCATCGGCGTCCTGGCCCTCCAGGGCGACGTACGGGAGCACCTCATCGCCCTGGCCGCGGCCGACGCCGTGGCCAGGCCGGTCAGGCGCCCCGAAGAACTCGCCGAGGTGGACGGCCTGGTCCTGCCCGGCGGCGAGTCCACCACCATCTCCAAGCTCGCCGTCCTGTTCGGCGTGATGGAACCCCTGCGCGCGCGGGTGCGCGCCGGCCTGCCCGTGTACGGCACCTGCGCCGGCATGATCCTGCTCGCCGACAAGATCCTCGACCCGCGTTCGGGCCAGGAGACCATCGGCGGCATCGACATGATCGTGCGCCGCAACGCCTTCGGCCGCCAGAACGAGTCCTTCGAGGCCGCCGTGGCCGTGGAAGGCGTCGCGGGCGACCCCGTGGAGGGCGTCTTCATCCGCGCCCCCTGGGTCGAGTCGGTCGGCGCCGGCGCCGAGGTGCTCGCCGAGCACGACGGCCACATCGTCGCCGTCCGCCAGGGCAACGCGCTGGCCACGTCGTTCCACCCGGAGCTGACCGGCGACCACCGTGTGCACGCCCTGTTCGTCGACATGGTGCGCGCGATGCGGCCCGCGGAGTCCTTGTAGGATCTGCGGGGGTACCTCCCGGCTGCCGCAGGCCCGGGAGCGTTCGTACAGGATGGTTTACGCGAAGGAGACAGGCAGATGTCCGGCCACTCTAAATGGGCTACGACGAAGCACAAGAAGGCCGTCATCGACGCCAAGCGTGGCAAGCTCTTCGCGAAGCTGATCAAGAACATCGAGGTCGCGGCGCGCATGGGCGGCGTCGACCTGGAGGGCAACCCGACGCTCTACGACGCCGTCCAGAAGGCGAAGAAGCAGTCGGTGCCCAACAAGAACATCGACTCGGCCATCAAGCGCGGCGGCGGTCTCGAGGCCGGCGGCGCCGACTACGAGACGATCATGTACGAGGGCTACGGTCCCAACGGCGTCGCGGTGCTCATCGAGTGCCTCACCGACAACCGCAACCGCGCCGCCTCCGACGTCCGTGTCGCCATGACCCGCAACGGCGGCAACATGGCCGACCCGGGCTCGGTGTCGTACCTGTTCCACCGCAAGGGCGTCATCATCGTCCCCAAGGGCGAGCTGGGCGAGGACGACGTCCTGGGCGCCGTCCTGGACGCGGGCGCCGAGGAGGTCAACGACCTCGGCGAGAGCTTCGAGGTGCTCAGCGAGGCCACCGACCTGGTCGCGGTCCGCACCGCGCTCCAGGAGGCGGGCATCGACTACGACTCCGCCGACTCCAACTTCGTCCCGACCATGCAGGTCGAGCTGGACGAGGAGGGCGCCCGGAAGATCTTCAAGCTGATCGACGCGCTCGAGGACAGCGACGACGTGCAGAACGTCTTCGCCAACTTCGACGTCAGCGACGAGGTCATGGAGAAGGTCGACGCGTAACGCACCGCGCGCACGGCGACCCAGGCGGGCCGGAGGGACACGTCCCCCGGCCCGCCGCCGTTGTCAGTGGCGCCCGATAGCCTGCACGAACAGCAGACGGAAGGGGCGGGGCGTGCGCGTACTGGGGGTGGACCCGGGACTGACCCGGTGCGGGATCGGTGTCGTGGAGGGCGTCGCGGGCCGCCCGCTGACCATGATCGGCGTCGGCGTGGTCCGCACCCCCGCAGACGCCGACCTCGGCCGCCGCCTCGTCGCCGTCGAGCAGGGCGTCGAGCAGTGGCTCGACGAGCACCGCCCGGAGTTCGTCGCCGTCGAGCGCGTCTTCAGCCAGCACAACGTGCGCACGGTGATGGGCACCGCCCAGGCCAGCGCCGTCGCCATCCTGTGCGCCTCGCGCCGCGGCATCCCCGTCGCCCTGCACACCCCCAGCGAGGTCAAGGCCGCCGTCACCGGCAGCGGACGCGCGGACAAGGCCCAGGTCGGCGCCATGGTCACCCGGCTGCTGCGGCTCGCCGCGCCGCCCAAGCCCGCCGACGCCGCCGACGCCCTCGCGCTCGCCATCTGCCACATCTGGCGGGCGCCCGCCCAGAACCGGCTCCAGCAGGCCGTCGCCCGGCACGCGGCCGGAGCACCGATGACCCCGATGACCCCGATGACACCGAAAGGCCGTACGGCATGATCGCCTTCGTCAGCGGCACCGTCGCCGCACTCGCCCCCGACACCGCGGTGATCGAGGTGGGCGGCGTCGGCATGACCGTCCTGTGCGCCCCGAACACGCTGTCGACCCTGCGGATCGGACAGCCCGCCAAGCTGCACACCTCCCTGGTCGTCCGCGAGGACTCGCTGACCCTGTACGGCTTCGCCGACGACGACGAGCGCCAGGTCTTCGCACTCCTGCAGACCGCGAGCGGCGTCGGCCCCCGCCTCGCCCAGGCCATGCTCGCCGTGCACAGCCCCGACGCCCTGCGCCGCGCGGTCGCCACCGGCGACGAGAAGGCACTCACCGCGGTGCCCGGCATCGGCAAGAAGGGCGCCCAGAAACTCCTGCTGGAACTGAAGGACCGGCTCGGCGAACCGGTCGGCGCCCCCGCGGTCGGCGCCCCCGTCACCCAGGGCTGGCGCGACCAGCTGCACGCCGCCCTCATCGGCCTGGGCTACGCCACCCGCGAGGCCGACGAGGCCGTGTCGGCGGTGGCCCCGCAGGCCGAGGCCGCCGGCGGCCCGCCGCAGGTCGGGCAGTTGCTGAAGGCCGCCCTGCAGACCCTGAACCGAGCCCGCTGACCCACCACCCTCCCGAGGCAGAGCAGACATGAACTGGGACGACACGACCGACACGCCCGCCGGCGAACGGCTGGTGGGCTCTGTCGCCGACGGCGAGGACCAGGCCGTCGAGGCCGCCCTGCGCCCCAAGGACCTGGGCGAGTTCATCGGCCAGGAGAAGGTGCGCGAACAGCTCGACCTCGTGCTGCGCGCCGCCCGAGCGCGCGGCGCGACCGCCGACCACGTGCTGCTCTCCGGCGCGCCCGGCCTGGGCAAGACCACCCTTTCGATGATCATCGCGGCCGAGATGGGCGCTCCCATCCGGATCACCTCGGGCCCCGCCATCCAGCACGCCGGCGACCTCGCCGCCATCCTGTCCTCCCTCCAGGAGGGCGAGGTCCTCTTCCTCGACGAGATCCACCGGATGTCCCGGCCCGCCGAGGAGATGCTCTACATGGCGATGGAGGACTTCCGCGTCGACGTCATCGTCGGCAAGGGCCCCGGCGCCACCGCCATCCCGCTGGAGCTGCCCCCCTTCACCCTGGTCGGCGCCACCACCCGCGCCGGTCTGCTGCCGCCCCCGCTGCGCGACCGCTTCGGCTTCACCGCGCACATGGAGTTCTACGAGCCCGCCGAACTGGAGCGCGTCGTGCACCGCTCGGCGAGCCTGCTCGACGTCGAGATCGACACCGCCGGCGCCGCCGAGATCGCCGGCCGCTCCCGCGGCACGCCCCGCATCGCCAACCGGCTGCTGCGCCGGGTGCGCGACTACGCGCAGGTCAAGGCGGACGGCGTCATCACCCGGAAGATCGCCGCCGCGGCCCTCGCCGTGTACGAGGTCGACCCGCGCGGCCTGGACCGGCTCGACCGCGCCGTGCTGCACGCCCTGCTGAAGCTCTTCGGCGGCGGACCGGTGGGCCTGTCGACGCTCGCGGTGGCGGTCGGGGAGGAACGTGAGACCGTGGAAGAGGTCGCCGAGCCCTTCCTGGTACGGGAGGGCCTGCTCGCCCGCACCCCCCGCGGGCGGGTCGCCACCCCCGCGGCCTGGGCGCACCTCGGACTGACGCCGCCGCGTTCGCAGACCGCGGGAAACGGACAAGGGGACTTGTTCGGGGCGTGATGCGTGCGGCATTGGCCCGAGCAGGAACCCAGGTGCCATGCTGAGCGTTGTTCCCCACGCGCGGACTCGCTTAGACTCCGCCGATGCCGCCCTTGTCGACGGCACGCACACCCCCAACCATCAGGCCGCCCCCATCGCGGTCGTGTGAAGGAAGTTCCGACCCGTGAGTCTCGTGACCCTCCTCCCGTTCATCGTGCTCATCGGGGCCATGTTCCTGATGACCCGGTCGGCCAAGCGCAAGCAGGCTCAGGCCGCCGACATGCGGAACCAGATGCAGCCCGGCAGCGGAATCCGCACCATCGGGGGCATGTACGCCACGGTCAAGGAGGTCAGCGACGACACGGTCCTCGTTGACGCCGGTCCGGGCGTGGAACTGCTGTTCGCCAAGAACGCGATCGCCACCGTCCTGTCCGACGACGAGTACAACCGCATCGTCCACGGCATCGAGCACGACCTGAAGTCCGACGCCGACCTCGTTCCCGACGACGCCTCCTCCCTCACCGAGACCGACGAGCCCGCCGCCGACGCTTCCACCGCTTCCGACGACAAGCCCATCGACCTCGGGAAGAAGGACGCGGCCGAGGGACCGGCCGGCGCCGCCACCGAGGCGAAGGCGGACGCAGAGCCGAAGAAGACCGACGGCGACTCCGAGGCGAAGTAGTCACCACTCGGGGCGCGCGGCACCGCCCGCGCGCCCTGGGACGTGTTCACTTCGCGCGGGATCCCGACACCATGTCATGGCCGCCACCGGGCTGACCCGGCGCGGAGCGGCCCGAGAGGGAGTACGAGAAGGTGGCAGCACCTAAGAAGGGCCGGAGCGCGAGCGCCCAGAGCAAGCCATGGCGCTCGCTGGCCCTCATCCTGATCGCCATCGTGGCGCTCACCGGCGGCATGTTCGCCTCGGGGAACACCACCCCGCGTCTCGGCATCGACCTGGCCGGCGGTACCAGCATCACCCTGCGGGCGGTCCCCGAGCGCGGTCAGGAATCCGCGATCAACAAGACCAACATGAACACGGCCGTGAACATCATGGAGCGGCGTGTCAACGGTCTTGGCGTCTCGGAGGCCGAGGTCCAGACCCAGGGCGACGACAACATCATCGTCAACATCCCCAAGGGCACGAACTCCAAGCAGGCCCGGGAGCAGGTCGGCACCACCGCGAAGCTGTACTTCCGCCCGGTCATCGCGACCGAGCTGTCCGCCGGCGCCGCCACGGCCAGCCCGTCGCCGAGCACGTCCGCCAGCCCCTCCGGCAAGGCGACGACGGGCTCCGGCGACAAGGCGACCTCGGGTGACAAGGCGACCTCCGGCTCCGCCAGTCCGTCGGGGACCGCGACCCAGCAGGGCCGCGCCGTCACCGACGCCCTGAAGGCCGACGCCACCCCGTCCGGCGGCGCCACCGGCTCCGCCAAGTCCTCCAGCACCCCCAAGGCCAGTGGCTCCCCGTCCCCGAGCGGCAGCGCGGGCAACGACGCCACCGCCAAGCTCCAGGCCCAGTACGCCGCCCTCGACTGCTCCAAGGAGAGCGTCCGGGCCACCGCCGGCAAGGGCGCGCTGCCCACCGAGCCGACCGTCGCGTGCGGCAAGAACAACGCGGGCGTGTGGCAGAAGTACGTCCTCGACAAGGCCGCCGTCGACGGCACGGACGTCAAGAAGGGCCAGGCGGTCTTCGACACGCAGGGCGCCGCCGGCTGGATTGTCCAGCTCGACTTCACCGGCTCGGGCGGCAAGAAGTTCGCCGACGTCACCGGCAAGCTGGCCCAGAACCAGTCGCCGCAGAACCAGTTCGCGATCGTCCTGGACGGCGAGGTCGTCTCCGACCCTCAGGTCACCACCGCGATCACCGGCGGCAACGCCCAGATCTCCGGCAGCTTCGACCAGCAGTCCGCGCAGAACCTGGCCAACATGCTGTCCTACGGCGCCCTGCCGCTGACCTTCAAGGAGGACAGCGTCACCACCGTGACGGCCGCGCTCGGCGGCGACCAGCTGCACGCCGGCCTGATCGCGGGCGCCATCGGCCTCGCCCTGGTCGTCGTCTACCTGCTGGTCTTCTACCGCGGCCTGTCGCTGATCGCCATCCCCTCGCTGCTGGTCTCGGCGGTCCTCGCCTACGTGATCATGTCGCTGCTCGGCCCGGCCATCGGCTTCGCGCTGAACCTGCCCGCCGTGTGCGGCGCGATCGTGGCCATCGGCATCACTGCGGACTCCTTCATCGTGTTCTTCGAGCGCATCCGGGACGAGATCCGCGAGGGCCGCACGCTGCGGCCCGCCGTCGAGCGCGCCTGGCCGCGGGCCCGGCGGACCATCCTGGTCTCCGACTTCGTCTCGTTCCTGGCCGCCGCGGTGCTCTTCATCGTCACCGTCGGCAAGGTGCAGGGCTTCGCGTTCACGCTCGGTCTGACCACCCTGCTCGACGTGGTCGTCGTCTTCCTGTTCACCAAGCCGCTGATGACGATCCTGGCCCGCAGGAAGTTCTACGCGAACGGCCACAAGCTGTCCGGTCTCGACCCGAAGGCCCTGGGTGCCAAGCCGCCGCTGCGCCGTACCCGCCGCCCCGCCCGCCCCGTCGACACGAAGGAGGCGTGAGCGATGTCGAAGATCGGCTCCCTCGGCGCCCGGCTCCACCGTGGCGAGGTCGGCTACGACTTCGTCAAGAACCGCAAGATCTGGTACGGCATCTCCATCCTGATCACCATCACGGCCATCCTCGGCCTGGCGGTGCGCGGCCTGAACATGGGCATCGAGTTCCAGGGCGGAGCGGTCTTCACCACGCCGAAGCACATGTCGACCTCGGTCAGCCAGGCCGAGACGTACGCCGTGGAGGCCTCCGGCCACGACGCGATCGTGCAGAAGCTCGGTGACGGCAGCCTGCGCATCCAGATCGCGGGCATCGACACCGGCAAGTCCGACGAGATCAAGGACACGCTCTCCAAGGACCTGAAGGTCAACGCCGAGCAGATCAACGCCGACCTGGTCGGCCCCAGCTGGGGCAAGCAGATCGCCAACAAGGCCTGGGAGGGCCTGGCGATCTTCATGGTCCTGGTCGTGATCTACCTGGCGATCGCCTTCGAGTGGCGGATGGCGCTGGCCGCCCTGGTCGCCCTGATCCACGACATCACGATCACCACCGGCATCTACGCCCTCGTCGGCTTCGAGGTCACGCCGGGCACCGTGATCGGTCTGCTGACCATCCTCGGTTACTCGCTCTACGACACGGTCGTCGTCTTCGACAGCCTCAAGGAGCAGACGAAGGACATCACCAAGCAGACCCGCTGGACCTACAGCGACATCGCCAACCTGTCGATCAACGGCACGCTGATGCGCTCCATCAACACCACGGTGGTCGCGCTGCTGCCGGTGGCGGGCCTGCTGTTCATCGGCGGCGGCGTGCTCGGCGCGGGCATGCTCAACGACATCTCGCTGTCGCTGTTCGTCGGCCTCGCGGCCGGCGCGTACTCCTCGATCTTCATCGCCACGCCGCTCGTCGCCGACCTCAAGGAGCGCGAGCCGCAGATGAAGGCCCTCAGGAAGCGGGTGCTCGCCAAGCGGGCGCAGGCCGAGGCCCAGGGCGAGCCGGTCGCGGACCGCGCCGGAGCCTCCTTCGACGAGGAGACCGCGGACGCCGCGCCCGCGGTCGTCGGACCGCGCGAGCAGGGCGCCTCCCGCAGCCGGGGCCGCGGCCGGCCCTCCGGGAAGCGCCGGTGACCGTGATGACCGACATCCAGGAACTGCTGCTCAGCCGGATCCGCGATGTGGAGGACTACCCGGAGCAGGGCGTGATGTTCAAGGACATCACCCCGCTCCTGGCGGACCCGGCGGCGTTCACCGCCCTGACCGACGCGTTCGCCGAGATCGCCGAGCGCACCCGCGCCACGAAGATCGTCGGCCTGGAGGCCCGCGGCTTCATCCTCGGCGCCCCGGTCGCGGTCCGCGCCGGCCTGGGCTTCATCCCCGTGCGCAAGGCGGGCAAGCTCCCCGGAGCGACCCTGCGCCAGGCCTACGACCTGGAGTACGGCTCGGCGGAGATCGAGGTGCACGCCGAGGACCTGAGTGCCGGCGACCGGATCCTGGTCGTCGACGACGTGCTGGCCACCGGCGGCACCGCCGAGGCGTCCCTCCAGCTGATCCGCCGGGCGGGCGCGGAGATCGCCGGCGTCGCCGTCCTGATGGAGCTGGGCTTCCTGGGCGGCCGCGGCCGACTCGAACCGGCCCTGGCCGGAGCGCCCCTGGAGGCGCTGCTCCAGGTCTGACCAGGACGCGGAAAGGGGACGAAATCCCCGTATCCGTACGGAAAGCACCGAAAGAGGCGGGCCCGGAGGAATCCGGTGCCCGTCTCCGGTGTTTGACCAATGAACGGACCGCGCACCCGGACTGAAGGCGATGCCACGGCCCGGGATCGCTACCATGGGGTTTCCGGAGCCTGCCCGGGGGACCCGGATCGCGCACGAGGAGTCCTCTTGCCAGACGAGGCCCAGCCACTGACCGCCGCCAAGCCCGAGTCCGCCTCGGCGTCCGCGGCGAAGCCCGCGCCGAAGGGGTCGAACGCGAAGAACGACACCCGGCGGGCGGTCGAGCACGCCCAGTCCGCGCCGGTCGAGAAGACCGCCGAGGCCTCGCGCCCCAAACCCGCTCCGCCCGTGCGCTCCGCCGGCGGCTCCGGCGCCCGCTCCGGCTCCTCCAACCGCGTCCGCGCCCGCCTGGCCCGCCTCGGCGTGCAGCGCGCCAACCCCTACAACCCGGTCCTGGAACCGCTGCTGCGGATAGTGCGCAGCAACGACCCCAAGATCGAGACCTCGACGCTGCGCCAGATCGAGCGCGCCTACCAGGTCGCCGAGCGCTGGCACCGCGGCCAGAAGCGCAAGAGCGGCGACCCGTACATCACGCACCCGCTCGCCGTCACCACCATCCTCGCCGAACTGGGCATGGACCCGGCCACCCTGATGGCCGGCCTGCTGCACGACACCGTCGAGGACACCGAGTACGGCCTGGAGGACCTGCGCCGCGACTTCGGCGACGTGGTCGCCCTGCTCGTCGACGGCGTCACCAAGCTGGACAAGGTCAAGTTCGGCGAGGCCGCGCAGGCCGAGACCGTGCGCAAGATGGTCGTCGCCATGGCCAAGGACCCCCGCGTCCTGGTCATCAAGCTCGCCGACCGCCTGCACAACATGCGCACCATGCGCTACCTCAAGCGCGAGAAGCAGGAGAAGAAGGCGCGCGAGACCCTGGAGATCTACGCGCCGCTCGCCCACCGCCTGGGCATGAACACCATCAAGTGGGAGCTGGAGGACCTCGCCTTCGCGATCCTCTACCCCAAGATGTACGACGAGATCGTCCGCCTCGTCGCCGAACGCGCGCCCAAGCGCGACGAGTACCTGGCCGTCGTCACCGACGAGGTCCAGGCCGACCTGCGCGCCGCCCGCATCAAGGCCACCGTCACCGGCCGCCCCAAGCACTACTACAGCGTCTACCAGAAGATGATCGTCCGCGGCCGCGACTTCGCGGAGATCTACGACCTGGTCGGCATCCGCGTCCTGGTCGACACCGTCCGGGACTGCTACGCCGCCCTCGGCACCGTGCACGCGCGATGGAACCCGGTCCCCGGCCGGTTCAAGGACTACATCGCGATGCCCAAGTTCAACATGTACCAGTCGCTGCACACCACGGTCATCGGCCCCAACGGCAAGCCGGTCGAGCTCCAGATCCGCACCTTCGACATGCACCGCCGCGCCGAGTACGGCATCGCCGCGCACTGGAAGTACAAGCAGGAGGCCGTCGCCGGCGCCTCCAAGGTCCGCACCGACGCGCCGAAGTCGCCCGCCGGCAAGTCGGGCAAGGACTCGGCCGCCATCAACGACATGGCGTGGCTCAGGCAGCTGCTGGACTGGCAGAAGGAGACCGAGGACCCCGGCGAGTTCCTGGAGTCGCTGCGCTTCGACCTCTCCCGCAACGAGGTCTTCGTCTTCACGCCCAAGGGCGACGTCATAGCGCTGCCGGCCGGCGCCACCCCCGTGGACTTCGCCTACGCCGTGCACACCGAGGTCGGCCACCGCACCATAGGGGCCCGGGTCAACGGCCGTCTGGTGCCGCTGGAGTCCACCCTGGACAACGGCGACCTGGTGGAGGTCTTCACCTCCAAGGCGACCGGCGCCGGCCCCTCCCGGGACTGGCTCGGCTTCGTCAAGTCACCGCGCGCCCGCAACAAGATCCGCGGCTGGTTCTCCAAGGAGCGCCGCGACGAGGCGATCGAGCAGGGCAAGGACGCCATCGTCCGCGCCATGCGCAAGCAGAACCTGCCGATCCAGCGGATCCTGACCGGCGACTCGCTGGTCACCCTCGCCCACGAGATGCGCTACTCCGACATCTCCGCGCTGTACGCGGCGATCGGCGAGGGCCACGTCTCGGCGCAGAACATCGTCCAGAAGCTCGTGCAGGCCCTCGGCGGCGAGGAGGCCGCCACCGACGAGATCGACGAGGAGCTGCCGCCCGCGCGCGGCCGCGGCCGCAAGCGCCGCTCCAGCGCCGACCCGGGGGTCGTCGTCAAGGGCGTCGACGACGTGTGGGTGAAGCTGGCCCGCTGCTGCACCCCGGTGCCCGGCGACCCGATCATCGGCTTCGTCACCCGCGGCAGCGGCGTCTCGGTGCACCGCAACGACTGCGTCAACGTGGAGTCGCTCTCCCGCGAGCCCGAGCGGATCCTCGACGTCGAGTGGGCGCCCACCCAGTCCTCCGTCTTCCTGGTCGCCATCCAGGTCGAGGCGCTGGACCGCTCCCGGCTGCTGTCGGACGTCACCCGCGTCCTGTCCGACCAGCACGTCAACATCCTCTCCGCGGCCGTCCAGACCTCCCGCGACCGGGTCGCCACCTCCCGCTTCACCTTCGAGATGGGCGACCCCAAGCACCTGGGCCACGTCCTGCGGGCCGTACGCGGCGTGGAGGGCGTCTACGACGTGTACCGGGTGACCTCGGCGCGCAACCGCTCCTAGAGCCTGTCCGGCACACGCCTGAGGGCTCCCGTACGCGCCGTACGGGAGCCCTCAGTCATGCGGAAGGGGTGCTCAGCCGCCGAACTCCTGGAGACCCTTCAGGGCCTGGTCCAGGAGCGCCTGGCGGCCTTCCAGCTCCTTCTCCAGCTTGTCCGCCCGGGAGGAGTTGCCCTGGGCGCGCGCCTGCTCGATCTGACCGCGCAGCTTGTCCACGGCGGCCTGGAGCTGACCGGTCAGACCCTCGGCACGCGCACGCGCCTCCGGGTTCGTCCGGCGCCACTCGGCCTCCTCGGCCTCCTGAAGGGCCCGCTCGACCGTGTGCATCCGGCCCTCGACCTTGGGCCGGGCGTCCCGCGGCACATGGCCGATGGCCTCCCAGCGTTCGTTGATCGTGCGGAAGGCGGCCCGGGAGGCCTTCAGGTCGCTGACCGGCAGCAGCCGCTCGGCCTCCTCGGCCAGCTCCTCCTTCAGCTTGAGGTTCTCCGTCTGCTCGGCGTCGCGCTCGGCGAACACCGAACCGCGCGCGGCGAAGAACACGTCCTGGGCGCCGCGGAAACGGTTCCACAGGTCGTCCTCGTGCTCGCGCTGGGCGCGGCCCGCGGCCTTCCACTCGGCCATCAGATCGCGGTAGCGGGCCGCGGTCGGCCCCCAGTCCGTCGAGCCGGACAGCGCCTCGGCCTCGCCGACCAGCCGCTCCTTGATCCGGCGGGCGTCCTCGCGCTGCGCGTCCAGCTGCGCGAAGTGCGCCTTGCGCCGCTTGGAGAACGCCGAGCGCGCGTGCGAGAAGCGGTGCCACAGCTCGTCGTCGGACTTGCGGTCCAGCCGCGGCAGCCCCTTCCAGGTGTCCACCAGCGCCCGCAGCCGCTCACCGGCCACCCGCCACTGGTCGGAACGGGCCAGCTCCTCCGCCTCCGCGACCAGCGACTCCTTGGCGTGCCGGGCCTCGTCCGTCTGCCGGGCGCGCTGCGCCTTGCGCTCCTCGCGCCGCGACTCGACGGTCTCGACCAGCTTGTCCAGCCGGGCGCGCAGCGCCTGGAGATCACCGACCGCGTGGTGCGCGTCGACCTGTTCCCTGATGTGGCCGATGGCGACCTGCGCGTCCTTCGACGACAGGTCGGTGGTCCGCACCCGCTTCTCGAGGAGGCCGATCTCGACCACCAGGCCCTCGTACTTGCGCTCGAAGTAGGCCAGCGCCTCCTCGGGGGAGCCGGCCTGCCAGGAACCGACGACCTGCTCGCCGTCGGCCGTACGCACGTACACGGTGCCCGTCTCGTCGACGCGGCCCCACGGGTCGCTGCTCACAGCGCCTCCTCCACATGATGCCCGCGAGGGGGCTTCGTGGCTCCCCCGGGCATCGTCCACAGTTTCGTCACGGCCAACATAGGCGACCGGCGGGTTGCCTGTCCGCATCCAGCGCGACCGAAATTACGCAGTTGACGATCAGGATTTCGTGACCGTGGCCTTGTCGATGACGACCGTCGCGTTGGGCGCCCCGTCGCCGCCGCCCGTGTTCTCACCCGCGGCGGCGATCTTCTTGAGCACCTTCAGGCCGGACTGCGAAATCGTACCGAAGGGGGTGTAGTTGGGCGGAAGCTGGCTGTCCTGGTACACCAGGAAGAACTGGCTGCCGCCGGTGTGCTTCTGGCCGGTGTTCGCCATCGCGACCGTGCCCGCCGGGTAGACGTTGCCCTTCAGGCTCTTGTCCTTGAGGTTCTCGTCCGGGATCGTGTAGCCCGGCCCGCCGTTGCCCTGCGCCGTCGGGTCGCCGCACTGGAGCACGTAGATGCCGTTGGTGGTGAGCCGGTGGCACTTGGTGTGGTCGAAGAAGCCCTTGCCCGCCAGGAAGTCGAACGAGTTCACCGTGTGCGGGGCCGCCGCCGTCTTCAGCGCGATGTCGATGTCGCCGCACGTCGTCGCCAGCTTCATCGCGTACGCCGCCGACGTGTCGATCGTCATCGCCGGCTCCTTCTTCCAGCTCAGCTTCTTCACCGCGCCCGCGGCCGGCTTGGCGCACGGGTCCGGCGCCTTGCTGGTGGCCGAGGCGCTCGGCGTCGTGCTCGGCGCGGCCTTGTCGTCGTCCGAGCCGTTCTTCAGGACCCCGGTCGTGTACAGCGCCACGCCGCCGATGACCACGACGGCGAGCACCGACGCGATCACCGAGTTGCGCATGCGCGACTTGCGCCGCGCGTCGGTGCGCCGCTGCTGCTGCCGCAAGAACTTCTCCCGGGCGAGCTGACGCCGCCGCTGCTCCTGGCTGACCACCGGGTTCTCTCCTCATTGCGTCTCGTGTGCCGACCGGTACGCGCGCGTCCCGTGCGTCGACCGCCTGCGTGTGCCCCGTACCGTATATGGGTTACCTGAGGATCCGGCAGCGCCGGTAGGCTCGGATCACCGGCCCAGCCGGCCGAAGCCCTCCCGTACCGAGACAAACGAAGGACGATCGTGCTCATTGCCGGGTTCCCCGCCGGGGCCTGGGGGACGAACTGCTACCTCGTCGCCCCCGCCGCCGGTGAGGAGTGCGTGATCATCGACCCCGGCCACCAGGCCGCCCCAGGCGTCGAGGAAGCGCTGAAGAAGCATCGGCTCAAGCCCGTCGCCGTCGTCCTCACCCACGGCCACATCGACCACGTGGCCTCGGTCGTCCCGGTATGCGGCGCACACGGCGTACCGGCCTGGATCCACCCGGCCGACCGGTACATGATGAGCGACCCCGAGAAGGCCCTCGGCCGCTCCATCGGCATGCCGCTGATGGGCGAGCTGACCGTGGGGGAGCCGGACGACGTCGAGGAACTGACCGACGGCGCCCGGCTGGAGCTGGCCGGTCTGGAGTTCTCCGTCGCGCACGCGCCGGGCCATACCAAGGGGTCGGTGACGTTCCGGATGCCCGAGACCGCGGACGTCCCGCAGGTCTTCTTCTCCGGGGATCTGCTGTTCGCCGGCTCCATCGGACGCACCGACCTGCCCGGCGGCGACATGGCCGAGATCCTCGACTCGCTGGCCCGCGTGTGCCTGCCGCTCGACGACTCGACCGTGGTGCTGTCCGGCCACGGCCCCCAGACGACCATCGGCCAGGAGCGCGCCACCAACCCGTATCTGCGGCAGGTGGCGGCCGGCCAGGGAGCGGACACCGGTCCCGCTCCCCGACGAGGAATGTGACGAGAGACTCCGTGAGCACCTTCAAGGCCCCCAAGGGCACCTACGACCTGATCCCGCCGGACTCCGCCAAGTACCTCGCGGTGCGCGAGGCCATCGCCGCCCCGCTGCGCAACTCCGGCTACGGCTACGTCGAGACGCCCGGCTTCGAGAGCGTCGAGCTGTTCGCGCGCGGTGTCGGCGAGTCCACCGACATCGTGACCAAGGAGATGTACGCCTTCGAGACCAAGGGCGGCGACCGGCTCGCGCTGCGTCCCGAGGGCACCGCCTCCGTGCTGCGCGCCGCCCTGGAGGCCAACCTCCACAAGAGCGGCAACCTGCCGGTCAAGCTCTGGTACTCCGGCTCCTACTACCGCTACGAGCGCCCCCAGAAGGGCCGCTACCGCCACTTCTCCCAGGTGGGCGCCGAGGCGATCGGCGCGGAGGACCCGGCGCTCGACGCCGAGCTGATCATCCTGGCCGATCAGGCCTACCGCTCGCTGGGCCTCAGGAACTTCCGCATCCTGCTCAACAGCCTCGGCGACAAGGAGTGCCGCCCGCTGTACCGCACGGCGCTCCAGGACTTCCTGCGCGGCCTCGACCTGGACGAGGACACGCTGCGCCGCGCGGAGATCAACCCGCTGCGCGTGCTCGACGACAAGCGCCCCGACGTGCAGAAGCAGCTCACCGACGCGCCGCTGCTGCGCGACTACCTGTGCGACGCGTGCAAGGCGTACCACGAGGAGGTCCGCGAGCTGATCACCGCGGCGGGCGTCTCCTTCGAGGACGACGCCAGGCTGGTGCGCGGCCTGGACTACTACACGCGCACCACCTTCGAGTTCGTGCACGACGGCCTCGGCTCGCAGTCCGCGGTCGGCGGCGGCGGCCGCTACGACGGCCTGTCGGAGATGATCGGCGGCCCCGCGCTGCCCTCGGTGGGCTGGGCGCTGGGCGTGGACCGCACCGTCCTGGCCCTGGAGGCGGAGGGCGTCGAACTGCAACTGCCCGCCGCCACCAGCGTCTTCGCGGTCCCGCTCGGCGAGGAGGCGCGCCGCGTCCTGTTCGCCAAGGTCACCGAGCTGCGCAAGAACGGCGTCGCCGCCGACTTCTCCTACGGCGGCAAGGGCCTCAAGGGCGCCATGAAGAACGCCAACCGCAGCGGCGCCCGCTACGCGATCGTGGCCGGCGAACGCGACCTCGCCGAGGGCGTCGTCCAGCTCAAGGACATGGAGTCCGGCGAGCAGGTGGCCATCGGCGTCAACGAGATCGTCGCCGAACTGGAGTCGCGGCTCGGCTGAGCCACCCGCGCGTCGAGGGCGCCGGATCCCCGCACCGGGGCCCGGCGCCCCGGCACGTCAACCTCGTGCGTGGCGCTTCACCACGTCGGGCGGTTTCGGTGGACGGGCGTGAACGCCGCTCCTGGCCGTGGGCGCCGCTCACGCCCACGGCGACCGCGTTCCCGGCGGTCACTTCCTTATCCGCACCGAACGGTGCACACGCGTGCGCGTACGGCACAATGGCCCTGCCCGAAGCACCCTCCGACTCTCGAGCGACGGAATCGGCGTGATGAGCAAGACGACAGTCAAGGACGTCTCCATGGAGCCCGACTCCGAGCACCCGGCCCCCGGACCGCGGACGGCCGGCGGCAGCCGCGCCCTCGCCCTGCTGCTGGTGATCTGCGGCGCCGCCGGACTGCTCGCCGCCTGGGTCATCACGATCGACAAGCAGAAGATCCTCGAAGGCAAGCTGAGCGGCAAGACCTTCACGCCGAGCTGCAGCATCAACCCGATCATCTCCTGCGGCAGCGTGATGGAGAGCAAGCAGGCCTCCGTCTTCGGGTTCCCCAACCCCATGCTCGGCCTGGCCGCCTACGCCGTGGTGATCTGCGTCGGCATGAGCCTGCTCGGCCGCGCCCGCTTCCCGCGCTGGTACTGGCTGACCTTCAACGCCGGCACCCTCTTCGGCGTCTGCTTCGTCACCTGGCTGCAGTTCCAGTCGCTGTACCGGATCAACGCGCTGTGCCTGTGGTGCTCGCTGGCCTGGGTCGCCACCCTCACCCTGTTCTGGTACGTCACCTCCTTCACCATCCGCAACGACTTCCTGCCCGCCCCGCGCGCGGTGAAGTCGTTCCTGGCCGAGTTCACCTGGGTGCTCCCGGTCACTCACACCGGCGTCATCGCCATGCTGATCCTCACCCGCTGGGGCAGCAGCCTCTGGGCCTAGGCCCTCTCGTCCGGAACAGGCCGGCCGTCGTACCCGGGCCCCCGGGTCCGACGGCCGGCGGCGTTGTCAGTGGCGTGCCCTAGGGTTTCCGTGTGGAGCCCGACCTGTTCACCGCCGCAGCAGAAGAACGCCAGGAGAAGGATCCGGCCGCCAGCCCGCTGGCCGTCCGGATGCGCCCGCGCACCCTCGACGAGGTGGTGGGCCAGCAGCACCTGCTCAAGCCCGGCTCGCCCCTGCGGCGGCTCGTCGGCGAAGGCGCGGGCGGCCCGGCCGGGCCCTCCTCGGTGATCCTGTGGGGTCCGCCCGGCACCGGCAAGACCACCCTCGCCTACGTCGTCTCCAAGGCCACCAACAAGCGCTTCGTGGAGCTGTCGGCGATCACCGCGGGCGTCAAGGAGGTCCGCGCGGTCATCGACGGCGCCCGCCGCGCCACCGGCGGGTACGGCCAGGAGACCGTCCTCTTCCTGGACGAGATCCACCGCTTCAGCAAGGCCCAGCAGGACTCCCTGCTCCCGGCGGTGGAGAACCGCTGGGTGACCCTGATCGCCGCCACCACCGAGAACCCGTACTTCTCGGTGATCTCCCCGCTGCTGTCCCGCTCCCTGCTGCTCACCCTCGAACCCCTCACCGACGACGACGTACGCGGTCTGCTGCGCCGCGCCCTGACCGACGAGCGCGGTCTGAAGTCCGCGGTCGCGCTGCCCGAGGACACCGAGGACCACCTGCTGCGCATCGCCGGCGGCGACGCCCGCCGGGCGCTGACCGCGCTGGAGGCCGCCGCCGGGGCCGCCCTCGACAAGGGCGAGGACGAGATCTCCCTGACCACGCTGGAGGAGACGGTCGACCGGGCCGCGGTGAAGTACGACCGCGACGGCGACCAGCACTACGACGTCTCCAGCGCCCTGATCAAGTCCATCCGGGGCTCCGACGTCGACGCCGCGCTGCACTACCTGGCCCGGATGATCGAGGCCGGCGAGGACCCCCGGTTCATCGCCCGCCGGCTGATGATCTCCGCCAGCGAGGACATCGGCCTCGCCGACCCCACCGCGCTGCCCACGGCCGTCGCCGCCGCGCAGGCCGTCGCCATGATCGGCTTCCCCGAGGCCGCCCTCACCCTCAGCCACGCCACCATCGCCCTCGCGCTCGCCCCCAAGTCCAACTCGGCGACGACCGCGATCGGCGCCGCCCTGGAGGACGTGCGCAAGGGACTGGCCGGCTCGGTGCCGCCGCACCTGCGGGACGGGCACTACAAGGGCGCCGCCAAGCTCGGCCACGCGCAGGGCTACGTCTACCCGCACGACCTGGCCGAGGGCATCGCCGCCCAGCAGTACGCGCCGGACGCCCTCAAGGACCGCGAGTACTACAGCCCGAGCCGGCACGGCGCCGAGGCGCGCTACGCGGACGCGGTGGAGTGGACCCGCCAGCACCTCGGTCGGAAGCGGTCGTAGCAGCCTGTAGACTGCTGCACAGTGCTGAGTCCCGTGCCGTCAGAGCGGGACAGTCAGCCGGAGGCCCGGTCCTCGCGGACCGGCTCCAGGAGCGTCGCGCACCGTCGAACGGTGTCGCGGGCAGCCCACCACCACCCGGGGTTCCGGGACGGTCGGTGGGCCACTCGCGTGCTGCACGTATGTGCCCAGATCAGGAAGCGGCTGCCCAGCGGGTCCCTCGTGGACCTGCGGGTCTTCCCGGCTGCGGATGCGACCTCCGTAACCCTGGCAAGCCGGAAAACTAGGAAATGAGAGACAGTGGCGAACCAGTCCCGCCCCAAGGTGAAGAAGTCGCGTGCCCTCGGCATCGCGCTGACCCCGAAGGCCGTCAAGTACTTCGAGGCCCGTCCCTACCCGCCGGGCGAGCACGGCCGCGGCCGCAAGCAGAACTCGGACTACAAGGTCCGTCTGCTCGAGAAGCAGCGTCTGCGCGCGCAGTACGACGTGTCCGAGCGTCAGCTCGTCCGCGCCTACGAGCGTGCCTCCAAGGTCCAGGGCAAGACCGGTGAGGCCCTGATCATCGAGCTGGAGCGCCGCCTCGACGCGCTGGTCCTGCGTTCGGGCATCGCCCGCACGATCTACCAGGCCCGCCAGATGGTCGTCCACGGCCACATCCAGGTCAACGGCCAGAAGGTCGACAAGCCGTCCTTCCGCGTCCGTCCGGACGACGTCGTGCAGGTCCGCGACCGCTCCAAGGAGAAGACGCTCTTCACCATCGCCCGTGAGGGCGGCTTCGCCCCCGAGGGCGAGACCCCGCGCTACCTCCAGGTGAACCTCAAGGCCCTGGCGTTCCGCCTGGACCGCGAGCCGAACCGCAAGGAGATCCCGGTGATCTGCGACGAGCAGCTCGTCGTCGAGTACTACGCCCGCTGATCACCGGCAGGCCGTAGCACCACCTCGACCCGCCGTCCCGCCGCCCTTCCGGGCGGGCGGGGCGGCGGGTTCGCCCGTTCCCGGGCCCGGACGCGCCCAAGACGCACCTCGGGCCGCCGGTCAGTCGCCGTTCGACAGCTGGGAGCGCAGCCGGCGGACCGCGCCCGGACCGCGCGGCGCCGGCAGCCGCCGCAGCGACCGGGTGCGCGCGCCGCGCAGCGCCCGCGTCACCGCCGCCTCCCGGCCGAGCCCCGCCCCCTGGCGCACGCACTCCTCGTACCGCTCGTCGCCCAGCAGCTCCCGGGCCATCGCCTCGCACAGCTCGTGCGGGGCGTTGTAGTGCGCCGAGCCGAACAGCCGCAGCCCCACCGCCGGCCACATGCCGGCCGCGGCCCCCTGGAGCACCGCCGCCTCCGCCGCGTCGCCCTCGGCCGCCGTCACCAGCGCCAGCAGCTCCACCGCCAGCACCGAGCCCAGCAGATCGCGGAACCCGTGCGCGCTGCCCAGACAGTCCACCAGCAGCTCCCGCGCGCAGCCCAGGTTCCCCTCGCGCCAGGCCGCGTACGCCAGGACGTACAGCGCGTACGCGCGCGTCCAGCGCTCGCCGTGCTCCTCGCACACCCGGCGCACGTCCTCGCACAACCGCACCGCGTCCGGCAGATCGCCCTGGAACGCCCGCGTCATCGCCAGCTCCACCTGGCCCATCAGCACGGTGCTGTTCAGCTCGCCCAGCTCCCGGTAGCGCTCCAGCGCCGAGCGCAGCAGCCGCTCCGCGCGCTCCACGTCGTCCGTGATCAGCGCCAGACAGCCGGTGCGGTGCTCCGCGTACGCCAGCGCCGGCGCGCTCGCCGAGCGCTCCGCGCTCTCCCGGCACTCGCGCAGCGCGGCCAGCGCCGGCGCCGTGTCGCCCTGGAGGATGGCCACGTAGCCGAGCGTCGCCAGCGCCCGCAGCCGGGACTGCTCGTGCCCGCCCGCCAGCTCCACCGCCCGCCCCAGCCAGTGCCGGCCCTCCGACAGCCGCCCGCAGCCGGCCCAGCAGAACCACAGGCAGCCCGCCAGGTACTGGCCCAGCCGGGCCTCGTCCGGGCCGGTCATGCAGTACTCCAGGGCGGCGCGCAGATTCGGCAGCTCCGCCTCGATCCGCGCGGCCACCTCCCGCTGCCGGGGCGAGAACCACTCCAGCTCGCACCAGGTGGCCAGCCCGACGTACCAGTCGCGGTGCCGGCGCCGCAGCCGCTCCGCGTCCCCGGCCGCCGCCAGCCACTGGGCGCCGTAGGCGCGCACCGTGTCCAGCATCCGGTAGCGCACCCCCGCCGCCGTCTCCTCGCGCGCCACCACGGACTGCGCCAGCAGCTCGGTCAGCACGTCGAGGACGTCCTCGGAGGGCAGACCGCGCCCGCCGCACACGTACTCGGCGGCCTCCAGGTCGAACGGCCCGGCGAACGCCGACAGGCGCGCCCACAGCAGCCGCTCGGCGGGCGTGCACAGCTCGTGGCTCCAGCCGATCGCCGTGCGCAGCGTGCGGTGCCGAGGCAGGGCGTCGCGGCCGCCGCCGGTCAGCAGCCGGAACCGGTCGTCGAGGCGCTCCAGCAGCCGCACCGGCGACAGCGCCCGCAGCCGTCCCGCGGCCAGCTCGATCGCCAGCGGGATCCCGTCCAGGCGCCGGCACAGCTCCCGTACCGCCGGATCGCCGCCGTCCACCGTGACGTCCTGCTGCGCGGCCCGCGCCACCAGCAGTTCGGCGGCGTCCTCCGCGCCCAGCGGTGCCAGCGGGAACAGCCGTTCGCCCGCCACCCCCAGCGGCCGCCGCCCCGCGGCCAGCACCGTGAGCCCCGGGGTCCGCCGGAGCAGCTCGGCCGCCAGGCCGGCGCAGGCGTCCGCCAGGTGTTCGAACCCGTCGAGCACCAGCAGCAGCTGGCGCTCGGCCAGATGAGCGAGCAGGGCCTCGCGCGGCGGACGCGTGGTGTGGTCGGTCAGCCCCATCGCCTCCACCACGGCGTGGTCCAGGAACTCCGGGTCCTGGAGCGGCGCGAGGTCCACCCGCCACACGCCGTCCGGCGCCGCCGGGCGGGCGGCCGCCCGCGCCGCCAGCCGCGACTTGCCGACCCCGCCCACGCCGGTCACCGTCACCAGCCGCGCGGCGCCGAGCGTCCGCGCCAGCGCGTCGAGTTCGGCCGCGCGGCCGACGAACGCGTCGAGTTCGGCGGGCAGATTGCCCGCGGCGCCGCCGCCCGGGGACCGGCCGGCCGGCGTGGAGTCACGCATGGGGTCTCGCATGGGACACGGAGCGTACTGAACCGTAATCGGTCCGTACAATCGCCGGTCCGCGCCGCGCGGCGCACCGGCGGTAATCCGGTACGGAGCCCCGCCCCGGGCGCGATAGGCTCGGTGTACGGCTTTCTCGGTGTTCTAGGTGCCAGGCGTTCTAGATCTTCCGGACAGTCCCGAAGTTCAGGCACGTTTCAGGGAGCGGGTGCGCACAGTGTCCGGTGGTGAGGTGGCCGGGATCCTGGTGGCCGTCTTCTGGGCGATCCTGGTCTCCTTCCTCGCCGTGGCGCTGGCGAGGCTGGCCCAGACGCTCAAGGCGACCACCAAGCTCGTGGCGGACGTGACCGACCAGGCCGTTCCGCTGCTGTCCGACGCGTCGCAGGCGGTGCGCTCCGCGCAGACCCAGATCGACCGCGTCGACGCCATCGCCTCCGACGTCCAGGAGGTCACCTCCAACGCGTCCGCGCTGTCGACGACCGTCGCCTCCACCTTCGGCGGCCCCCTGGTGAAGGTCGCCGCCTTCGGCTACGGCGTGCGCCGGGCCCTGGGCGGCCGCAAGGAGGACGTGCCCGCCAAGGCGTCGAGGCGTACCGTGATCGTGGGCCGCACCGTCCCGGCCGCACGGCGGGGGAAGCGGAACAACCGGGAGAAGTAAGGACTAGCGATGTTCCGCCGTTCGTTCTGGTTCAGCACAGGTGTCGCCGCCGGTGTGTGGGCCACCACCAAGGTCAACCGCAAGCTGCGACAGCTGACCCCCGAGTCGCTCGCCGTCACCGCGGCGAACAAGGCGCTGGAGACCGGTCACCGGATCAAGGACCGCGCGGTCGGCTTCGCGCTCGACGTCCGCGACAACATGGCGCAGCGGGAGGCCGAACTCGGCGACGCGCTCGGCATCAACGCCTCCGTCGACGCCCAACTGCCCCCGCCCAGGCGGCTCGCCGCCATCGAGAACCACCACAGCCCGAAGTACGTCGACGGCTCGGCGTACCCGACGAACTCGAACAACCGGAATGAGGACCACTGATGGAGTCGGCTGAGATCCGCCGCCGCTGGCTGAGCTTCTTCGAGGAGCGCGGGCACACCGTCGTCCCTTCGGCGTCGCTCATCGCGGACGACCCGACTCTGCTCCTCGTCCCGGCCGGCATGGTGCCCTTCAAGCCCTACTTCCTGGGCGAGGTCAAGCCGCCGTTCCCGCGCGCCACCAGCGTGCAGAAGTGCGTGCGCACGCCCGACATCGAAGAGGTCGGCAAGACCACGCGGCACGGCACGTTCTTCCAGATGTGCGGCAACTTCTCCTTCGGCGACTACTTCAAGGAAGGCGCCATCAAGTTCGCCTGGGAGCTGCTCACCGGCGCCCAGGACGAGGGCGGTTACGGCCTCGACCCCGAGCGCCTGTGGATCACCGTCTACAAGGACGACGACGAGGCCGAGCGCATCTGGCACGAGGTCGTCGGAGTGCCCAAGGAGCGCATCCAGCGCCTGGGCATGAAGGACAACTACTGGTCCATGGGCGTCCCCGGCCCGTGCGGCCCCTGCTCCGAGATCAACTACGACCGCGGCCCCGAGTTCGGCGCCGAGGGCGGCCCCGCCGTCAACGACGAGCGGTACGTGGAGATCTGGAACCTCGTCTTCATGCAGTACGAGCGCGGCGAGGGCATCGGCAAGGACAACTTCGAGATCCTCGGCGACCTGCCGAGCCAGAACATCGACACCGGCCTCGGTCTCGAACGCCTCGCCATGATCCTGCAGGGCGTGCAGAACATGTACGAGATCGACACCTCGATGGCCGTCATCAGGAAGGCCACCGAGCTGACCGGTGTCGCCTACGGCGACGCCCACGCCTCGGACGTGTCCCTGCGCGTGGTCACCGACCACATGCGCACCGCCACCATGCTCATCGGCGACGGCGTCACCCCGGGCAACGAGGGCCGCGGCTACGTGCTGCGCCGCATCATGCGCCGCGCCATCCGCAACATGCGCCTGCTGGGCGCCACCGGCCTGGTCGTACAGGACCTCATCGAGGTCGTCATCGGCATGATGGGCCAGCAGTACCCGGAGCTGGTCACCGAGCGCGAGCGCATCGAGAAGGTCGCCCTCGCCGAGGAGAACGCCTTCCTGAAGACGCTGAAGGCCGGCACCAACATCCTGGACACCGCCGTCACCGAGACCAAGCAGTCCGGCGGCAAGGTCCTCTCCGGCGACAAGGCGTTCCTGCTCCACGACACCTGGGGCTTCCCGATCGACCTCACCCTGGAGATGGCCGCCGAACAGGGCCTGTCCGTGGACGAGGACGGCTTCCGCCGCCTGATGAAGGAGCAGCGGGAGCGCGCCAAGGCCGACGCCCAGGCCAAGAAGACCGGCCACGCCGACCTGGGCGCCTACCGGGAGATCGCCGACGCCGCCGGCGAGACCGACTTCATCGGCTACGGCGACACCGAGGGCGAGTCCACGATCGTCGGCCTCCTCGTCGACGGCGTGTCCTCCCCGGCCGCCACCGAGGGCGACGAGGTGGAGGTCGTCCTCGACCGCACCCCGTTCTACGCCGAGGGCGGCGGCCAGATCGGCGACACCGGCCGCATCAAGGTCGACTCCGGCGCCGTCATCGAGGTCCGCGACTGCCAGAAGCCGGTCCCGGGCGTCTACGTCCACAAGGGCGTCGTCCAGTTCGGCGAGGTCACTGTGGGCGCCAAGGCGCACGCCTCGATCGACTCCCGCCGCCGCACCGCCATCGCCCGCGCCCACTCGGCCACCCACCTCACCCACCAGGCGCTGCGCGACGCGCTCGGCCCGACGGCCGCCCAGGCCGGCTCCGAGAACCAGCCCGGCCGCTTCCGCTTCGACTTCGGTTCCCCCGCCGCCGTCCCGACGGCCGTGATGACCGACGTCGAGCAGAAGATCAACGAGGTGCTGGCCCGCGATCTCGACGTGCACGCCGAGGTCATGGGCATCGACGAGGCCAAGAAGCAGGGCGCCATCGCCGAGTTCGGCGAGAAGTACGGCGAGCGCGTGCGGGTCGTCACCATCGGCGACTTCTCCAAGGAGCTGTGCGGCGGCACCCATGTGCACAACACCGCCCAGCTGGGCCTGGTGAAGCTGCTCGGCGAGTCCTCCATCGGCTCGGGCGTGCGCCGTATCGAGGCCCTGGTCGGCGTGGACGCCTACAACTTCCTCGCCCGCGAGCACACGGTCGTCGCCCAGCTCCAGGAGCTGATCAAGGGCCGCGCGGAGGAGCTGCCGGAGAAGGTCTCCGCCATGCTCGGCAAGCTGAAGGACGCCGAGAAGGAGATCGAGAAGTTCCGCGCCGAGAAGGTGCTCCAGGCGGCCGGCGGTCTCGCCGAGTCCGCCAAGGACGTGCGCGGCGTGGCCCTGGTCACCGGCCAGGTCCCGGACGGCACCACGCCGGACGACCTGCGCAGGCTGGTGCTGGACGTGCGCGGCCGCATCCAGGGCGGCCGGGCCGCCGTGGTCGCCCTGTTCACCGTGAACAACGGCAAGCCGCTCACGGTCATCGCCACCAACGAGGCCGCCCGTGAGCGCGGCCTGAAGGCCGGCGACCTGGTCCGCACCGCCGCCAAGACGCTCGGCGGCGGCGGTGGCGGCAAGCCGGACGTCGCCCAGGGCGGCGGCCAGAACCCGGCCGCCGTCGGCGAGGCCGTCGACGCGGTCGAGCGCCTGGTCGCCGAGACCGCCAAGTAGGAACGACGGGGAGCGAGCAAGAGACGGTCGAGAAGATGCGCAGAGGACGTCGGCTCGCGATCGACGTCGGGGACGCCCGGATCGGGGTCGCCTCGTGCGACCCCGACGGGATCCTCGCCACCCCGGTCGAGACCGTCCCCGGCCGGGACGTCCAGGCGGCGCACCGTCGCCTCGGGCAGCTGGTCGAGGAGTACGAGCCGGTCGAGGTCGTCGTCGGTCTCCCTCGCTCCCTCAAGGGGGGCGAGGGCCCCGCCGCCGTGAAGGTCCGCGCGTTCGCGGGCGAACTGGCCAGGCGGATCGCGCCGGTGCCGGTGCGGCTGGTGGACGAGCGGATGACCACGGTGACGGCGAGCCAGGGGCTGCGGGCCTCGGGGGTGAAGTCCAAGAAGGGACGCTCCGTGATCGACCAGGCCGCCGCCGTCATCATCCTGCAGCAGGCCCTCGAATCCGAACGGGTGTCAGGTGAGCCACCCGGCGAGGGCGTCGAAGTGGTCATGTGATCGCGATACGGTAACGTTCCGCGCGATGCGCCGGTGTTCGAACAGCCGGCGCACAGCAAGAGGCGGGACGGTGCCGGGCGATACGCTGAGTGACCGCTGCCTCGCGGCTCTAGGGGATCGATGACTGAGTATGGCCGGGGCCCAGGCTCCGAACCGTGGCATCCGGAGGACCCGTTGTACGGGGACGGCGGATGGGGAGAGCAGCAGGGCCGGCCGGCCCCGCAGCCTCCTTACGGCGGCCTGCCGCAGCACCACCCGCAGCAGCCGCAGCACCCCCAGCAGTACGGCGACTGGGGCCAGGAGCAGCAGTCCGGCTACGGCCAGCAGTACCCGCAGCACTACGACCCGCAGGCCCAGCACCAGGGCCAGCAGCCCCAGCACCAGGGCCAGCAGGCCCAGCACCACGGTCACCAGCCCCAGCACCCCGAGCAGCACGGTCACCAGCCCCAGCACCCCGAGCAGCACGGTCACCAGCCCCAGCACCCCGAGCAGCACGGTCACCAGGGCCAGCACCCCGAGCAGCACGGTCACCAGGGCCACCACCCGTACGACCCGCAGTACGGGGCCCACCTCCAGGACCAGCACCAGCAGCAGGCCGGCTGGGACGGCGCCGCCGGGCACCAGCAGCCGCCGTACGCCGCCGATCCCGTGGATCCCTACGGGCAGCAGGCCGCGGCCTACGGCGCCGAGCAGCCCGATCTGTACGGCACCCCCGAGGCATACCCCCCGCCGGAGCCTCCCAACCGCCGCACCGCCGAGCCGGAGCCTCGCCCGGACTGGGACCCGGAACAGGAGGGCGACCAGGACGAGGACCACGCCTTCTTCGCGGGCGACGACGACGGGGCCGACGAGGACGACGCCCCGGGCGCCGGCGAACCGGGCGGGGGCCGCGGCCGGGCCGGCCGCAAGGGACGGGGCGGCAAGGGCAAGAGCGGCAAGAAGCGCCGCAACGGCTGCGCCTGCCTGGTCGTGGTGCTGGTGTTCGGCGGCGGCGCGGCCGGCGTCGCCTACTACGGCTACCAGTTCTACCAAAATCGTTTCGGCGCGGCGCCGGACTACGCGGGCAACGGCACCGGCGAGACCGTCACCGTGGAGATCCCGCAGGGCGCCGTCGGCTACGACATCGGCCGCGCGCTGAAGAAGGCGGGCGTCGTCAAGAGCGTCGACGCGTTCGTCTCCGCCCAGTCGAACAATCCCCAGGGCAAGCAGATCCAGGCGGGCGCCTATCTGCTGAAGAAGGAGATGTCCGCGGCCAGCGCCGTCGCGATGATGCTCGACCCCACGAGCCAGAGCAGCGTCCTGGTGAAACCGGGCGAGCGCAACGCCGAGGTCTACCAGGCGATCGACAAACAGCTCCACCTGTCCGCGGGCACGACCAAGAACATCGCCGCCAAGCAGTACAAGAGCCTCGGCCTGCCCTCCTGGGCGGACGGCAACGGCCAGATCATGGACCCGCTGGAGGGGTTCCTCTACCCGGGCACCTATCCGGCGGCCAAGGGCATGAAGCCGGACATGGTCCTCAGGGCCATGGTCAAACAGGCCGGCGAGGCCTACAAGCGCTACGACGTGACGGCGAAGGCGAAGCAGTTCGACCTCGCCGACCCGCTGGAGTTCGTCACGCTCGCGAGCCTGGTGCAGGCCGAGGGCAAGACGCACGACGACTTCCGCGCCATGGCCGAGGTGATCTACAACCGGCTCAAGCCGACCAACACCGAGACCAACCAGCTGCTCCAGTTTGACTCGACCTACAACTACCTCAAGGGCGAGAGCAACATCCACATCGCCGAGAAGGACGTGCACGGCAACCAGAGCCCGTACAACACGTACACCCACAAGGGGCTGCCGCCCGGCCCGATCGGGAACCCCGGCGAGGACGCGCTGAAGGCGGCGATGAACCCGACCGACGAGGGCTGGCTCTACTTCGTGGCGACCGACGGCATGAACAAGACCGAGTTCGCCAAGAACCTGGCCGACTTCAACAAGCTCAAGGAAAAGTTCAATGCCAGCTCGGGCCACTGACGCCCGCCGGGCCGCCGTGCTCGGTTCGCCCATCGCCCACTCCCTCTCCCCGGTGCTGCACCGGACCGCCTACCGGGAACTGGGGCTCGCGGGCTGGTCGTACGACCGGTTCGACGTCGACGAGGCCGCTCTGCCCGGCTTCCTGGAGGCGCTCGGGCCGGAGTGGGCGGGACTGTCGCTGACCATGCCCCTGAAGCGGGCGGTGATCCCGCTGCTGGACGCGATCAGCGAGACGGCGGCCGCCGTGGAGGCGGTCAACACCGTCGTCCTCGCCGAGGACGGCCGCCGCACCGGCGACAACACCGACATCCCCGGCATGATCGCCGCCCTGCGCGAGCACGGCATCGAGCAGGTCGACTCGGCGGCGATCCTCGGCGCCGGCGCCACCGCCTCCTCCGCGCTCGCCGCGCTCGCCCGGATCTGCACCGGCGAGGTCACCGTCTACGTCCGCAGCGAGGTCCGCGCCGCCGAGATGCGCGAGTGGGGCGAGCGCCTCGACGTCGCGGTCCGCACCGCCGACTGGGCGGACGCCGAGCGGGCCCTGCGCGCCCCGCTGGTCTTCGCCACCACCCCGGCCGGCGCCGCCGACGCCCTCGCCGCCGCCGTCCCCGAGCGGCCCGCCACCCTCTTCGACGTGCTCTACGAGCCCTGGCCCACCGAACTGGCGGCGCGCTGGTCGATGTCCGGCGGCGCCGTCGTCGGCGGCCTGGACCTCCTGGTCCACCAGGCCGTGCTCCAGGTCGAACAGATGACCGGGCTGACTCCGGCCCCGCTGCACGCCATGCGCCACGCGGGCGAGAAGGCCCTCGCCGACCGCTGACCCGGCCCGCGCGGCGGTCCACCGGGCGTCCGACTGCTGGACCGGCGGCCGTCTCCGGTCCCCGGACGTGGGAGGATCGGAGGTGGCGGGCCCGGGCCGCGCACCCGGTCGCGCCATCGCAGTTCCAGGCGCGCACATGAGGAGCACCGTTGAGCAGGTTGCGTTGGCTGACCGCGGGGGAGTCGCACGGACCCGCACTCGTCGCCACGCTGGAGGGACTTCCCGCCGGCGTGCCGATCACCACGGAGATGGTGGCTGACCACCTCGCCCGGCGCCGGCTCGGCTACGGCCGCGGCGCCCGGATGAAGTTCGAACGGGACGAGGTGACCTTCCTCGGCGGCGTCCGGCACGGTCTGACCCTCGGCTCCCCGGTGGCGGTCATGGTGGGCAACACCGAGTGGCCGAAGTGGGAGCAGGTCATGGCGGCCGACCCGGTCGACCCGGCGAAGCTGGCCGAGCTGGCCCGCAACGCGCCGCTGACCCGCCCCCGGCCCGGCCACGCCGACCTCGCCGGCATGCAGAAGTACGGCTTCGACGAGGCCCGGCCGATCCTGGAGCGGGCCTCGGCCCGGGAGACCGCGGCGCGCGTGGCGCTCGGCGCGGTGGCCCGGTCGTACCTGAAGGAGACCGCCGGCATCGAGATCGTCAGCCACGTCGTGGAGCTGGCCGCGGCGAAGGCGCCGTACGGCGTGTACCCGACCCCGGCGGACGTGGAGAAGCTGGACGCCGACCCGGTGCGCTGCCTGGACGAGGACGCCTCCAGGGCGATGGTCGAGGAGATCGACCAGGCCCACAAGGACGGCGACACGCTCGGCGGCGTGGTCGAGGTGCTGGCCTACGGCGTGCCGGTGGGCCTCGGCTCGCACACGCACTGGGACCGGCGCCTGGACGCGCGGCTCGCCGCGGCCCTCATGGGCATCCAGGCGATCAAGGGCGTCGAGGTCGGCGACGGCTTCGACCTGGCCCGGGTGCCCGGCTCGCAGGCCCACGACGAGATCCTCACCACCGACGACGGCATCAAGCGGGCCACCGGCCGCTCCGGCGGCACCGAGGGCGGCCTGAGCACCGGCGAGCTGCTGCGGGTGCGGGCGGCCATGAAGCCGATCGCCACCGTGCCGCGCGCCCTGCGGACGGTCGACGTGGCCACCGGCGAGCCGGCCCAGGCCCACCACCAGCGCTCCGACGTGTGCGCGGTCCCGGCGGCCGGCATCGTCGCCGAGGCCATGGTGGCCCTGGTCCTCGCCGACGCGGTCGCGGAGAAGTTCGGCGGCGACAGCGTCCCCGAGACCCGTCGCAACGTCCGCTCCTACCTCGACAACCTGGCGATCCGATGACCGTGACGCCCCGCGTCGTGCTGGTCGGACCGATGGGCGTGGGCAAGTCCACCGTCGGGCGCCTGCTGGCCGACCGTCTCGGGACCGGCTACCGCGACACCGACGAGGACATCGTCGCCGAGCGGGACCGCCCCATCTCCGACATCTTCGTGGAGGAGGGCGAGGCCGCCTTCCGCGCGCTGGAGAAGCAGGCGGTGCGCCGGGCCGTCGCCGAGCACGAGGGCGTCCTCGCGCTCGGCGGCGGCGCCGTCCTCGACGCCGACACCCGCGCGCTGCTCGCCGCCGTGCCCGTGGTCTACCTCTCGATGGACGTCGAGGAGGCCGTCAAGCGCACCGGCCTGAACGTGGCCCGCCCGCTGCTCGCGGTCAACCCGCGCAAGCAGTGGCGCGAGCTGATGGAGGCACGGCGGCACCTGTACGAGGAGGTCGCCACCGCGGTGGTCGCCACCGACGGCCGTACGCCCGAGGAAGTCGCCCAAGCCGTCCTCGACGTAGTGGAGTGGAAAGAAGCATGAGCGACGCAGTGACGCGCATCCACGTCGGCGGCACCGCCGGCAGTGAGCCCTACGACGTCCTGGTGGGCCGTCAGCTCCTGGGCGAGCTGGGCTCGCTGATCGGCGAGAAGGCCCAGCGGGTCGCCGTGATCCACCCGGAGGCGCTGGCCGAGACCGGCGACGCGCTCCGCGCCGACCTGGCCGGGCAGGGCTACGAGGCCGTGGCCATCCAGGTGCCCAACGCGGAGGAGGCCAAGACCGCCGAGGTCGCCGCCTACTGCTGGAAGGCGCTCGGCCAGAGCGGGTTCACCCGCACGGACGCCATCGTCGGCGTGGGCGGCGGCGCCACCACCGACCTGGCCGGTTTCGTGGCCGCAACCTGGCTGCGCGGGGTGCGCTGGGTGGCCGTCCCGACCACGGTGCTGGCCATGGTGGACGCCGCCGTCGGCGGCAAGACCGGCATCAACACCGCCGAGGGCAAGAACCTGGTGGGCGCCTTCCACCCGCCCGCCGGCGTGCTGTGCGACCTGGCCGCGCTGGACTCCCTGCCGGTCAACGACTATGTCTCCGGGCTCGCCGAGGTCATCAAGGCCGGCTTCATCGCCGACCCGGTGATCCTGGACCTCATCGAGTCCGACCCCGAGGCCGCCCGCACCCCGGCCGGACCGCACACCGCCGAACTGATCGAGCGGTCCATCCGGGTCAAGGCCGGGGTCGTCTCCGCCGACCTCAGGGAGGCGGGCCTGAGGGAGATCCTCAACTACGGCCACACGCTGGGCCACGCCATCGAGAAGAACGAGCGCTACAAGTGGCGGCACGGCGCCGCCGTCGCCGTCGGCATGCACTTCGCCGCCGAACTGGGCCGCCTGGCGGGCCGGTTGGACGACGCGACCGCCGACCGCCACCGTACCGTCCTGGAGTCGGTGGGCCTGCCCCTGCACTACCGCTACGACCAGTGGCCCAAGCTGCTGGAGAACATGAAGGTCGACAAGAAGTCGCGCGGCAACCTGCTGCGCTTCATCGTCCTCGACGGCCTCGCCAAGCCCACGGTCCTGGAAGGCCCGGACCCGGCCGTCCTGCTGGCCGCGTACGGCGAGGTGGGGGAGTAGAGCCCGCGCGGCGGCGAGGCATGGGGACGCGGGGCCCGCGCGGCGGCGGAGCACGGACGCAGCCCGCGGGCCGGCGGCGGCGTACGGACTGGCTCCCGCGAGCCAGCGGCGGAGCACGGACGTAGCTCCCGCGAGCCGGCGGCGGAGCGCGGACGTGACTCTCACGGGCCGGCGGCGAAGCGAGGCGGTGGCTCCCGCGAGCGGCGCCGGAGGGCGGTAGCTCCCGTGCTGCGGTATCCGTTTCCCTTCGCCGTGCGGCGCCGGGCACTTCGGGCCCGCCCCGGCCGTTCACCGGATGGCGGCCGGGGACGGTACCGTTCGACACGGAGCGGGGGTTCTGGCCCGCCGCCAGCGCCCATTGCCTTGTACGAGACGGAGTGGCACCGGATGCAGCACGCAGTGGGTTCTCCGCTGCCGCCGCCCCACCAGCCGGGGCACGGACCGGCCGCCGGCCGGCCGCAGGCCGCACATCACCCGGGTTCCTACCACCCGGACGCACACCAGGGCCCGCCCCCCGTGCCCCCACCGCCCGCCCCGGGCCCCCGCCCAGCCCCGCCGCACCAGCCGCCGCCCGGCCCGTCCGGCGTCCGCCCGGCGCCCTCCCCCCAGCCTCCCTTGAGCCACACCGGCGCGCAGCCGGGCCCACCGCACCAGCCGCCGCCCGCCCCGGGCCACCCCGGCGCGCGGCCGCCCTCCTCGCAGCCGCCGGTTCCCCCGGCGCGGCCCGGCACGGCGGCCGCCCCGCCCGCGTCGGACGCCACCGGACACGTCAGGCTGCCGCCGGGCGGCCCGGTCGCGATGCCCAGCGCGCCCCCGGCCCACACGGTCCCCGACCCGACGACCACCACCCTCGCGGTGCTGCTGATCGGACCGGCCGGCGCCGGCAAGACGAGCGTCGCCAAGCACTGGGCCGAGCGCCGCCGGGTGCCCACCGCGCACATCAGCCTGGACGACGTCCGCGAGTGGGTCCGCTCCGGTTTCGCCAACCCGCAGTCGGGCTGGAACGACAACTCCGAGGCCCAGTACCGCCTGGCCCGCCGCACCTGCGGCTTCGCCGCGCGCAACTTCCTCGCCAACGGCATCTCGTGCATCCTCGACGACGCGGTCTTCCCGGACCGCCCGGTCGTCGGCCTGGGTGGCTGGAAACGGCACGTCGGCCCCGGCCTGCTGCCGGTGGTGCTGCTGCCCGGCCTGGACGTCGTGCTGGAGCGCAACGCCGAGCGCAGCGGCACCCGCCGGCTCACCGACGAGGAGGTCGCCCGCATCCACGGCCGCATGGCCGGCTGGTACGGCTCGGGCCTGCCCATCATCGACAACTCCCAGCTCGACATACCCACCACCGCCCACGTCCTGGACGAAGTCCTCACCAGAGCCCTGACCAGCCCCCCGACCTGGTGACCGCACGGCCGCGGGGCGCGGGCGCCCGGAACGGCACGGGCGGGCCGGCGGCGCCCCCGGCCCGCAGGACCCGTCCCACCGCCCAGCGCGAACCCACTCGGCCCTCCCGAACGGCGATTTCCCGCCACCCCTCTTACGCTCGGTTCATGTCAGAGGTGTACGCGGCCCGCCGAACCCGGCTCCGGGAGCGCTGCAACGCGGGCGGCAGCGCGGCGGCGCTGGTGACTCGTCCCGCCAACGTGCGGTACCTCGCGGGCGCGGCCCCGCACGGTGCCGTCCTGCTCCTCGGAAAGCGCGAGGACCTCCTGGTGTGCCAGAGCCCACCGGACGACCGGCCCTGCGAAGGGCGCCCCGACGACAACCTGCGGGTGCGGATCCTGCCCCAGCCCGGCGGCGACCCGGCCGTCGCGGCGGCGGGCCTCGCCCAGGCCCAGGAGGCCGACTCCCTGGCCGTGGAGGAGCACCACCTCACCGTGGCCCGGCACCGCGCCCTCACCTCGGTGACCCCCCGGCTGCGCCTGACCGACCTCGGCAGCGCGGTCGAACAGCTGAGGGTCGTCAAGGACGAGGAGGAGATCTCCTGTCTGCGGATCGGCGCCGAGATCGCCGACCAGGCCCTCGGTGAACTCCTGGAGTCGATCCTCGTCGGCCGCACCGAACGGCACCTGGCCCTGGAGCTGGAGCGCCGGCTCGTCGACCACGGCGCCGACGGCCCCGCCTTCCCGACCTCGGTCGCCACCGGCCCGAACTCCGGCCGCCGCGGCCACCGCCCCACCGACCGCCGGGTCGAGGAGGGCGACTTCCTCTCGGTGTGCCTGGGCGCGGCCTACCGCGGCTACCGCTGCGAGATCGGCCGCACCTTCGTGATCGGCACCTCTCCCGCCGACTGGCAGATCCAGCTCTACGAGCTGGTCTTCGCAGCCCAGCGGGCCGGCCGTGAGGCGCTGACGCCGGGCGCGGCGTACCGCGACGTGGACCGCGCCGCACGCCAGGTACTGGACTGCGCCGGCTACTCCGAGGGCCTGCAACCGCTCACCGGGCACGGGGTCGGACTCGAAATCGACGAGGACCCGCAGCTGGCGCCCGCGGCCATGGGTAAACTGGACGCTTGCGTGCCGGTCACCGTCGAACCGGGGGTCCACCTCCCGGGCCGGGGCGGTGTCCGGATCGATGACACGCTCGTCGTGCGCCCCGAGGCGGACGGCGGACCCGAGCTACTCACCATCACGACCAAGGAGCTGCTCGCCCTGTAGCCAGGCGCGTGCTCCCGGGGTCGTCCACGTCAGTCCAGGAGATTCCGCAACCGTGGCTTCCACGAACGACCTCAAGAACGGCCTGGTGCTCAAGCTCGAAGGCGGCCAGCTCTGGTCCGTCGTCGAGTTCCAGCACGTCAAGCCCGGCAAGGGCCCGGCCTTCGTGCGCACCAAGCTCAAGAACGTGCTCTCCGGCAAGGTGGTCGACAAGACCTTCAACGCCGGTGTCAAGGTCGAGACGGCCACCGTCGACAAGCGCGACATGCAGTTCTCGTACATGGACGGCGAGTACTTCGTCTTCATGGACATGGAGACCTACGACCAGCTGATGGTCGACCGCAAGGCCGTCGGCGACGCCGCCAACTTCCTGATCGAGGGCTTCACCGCCACGGTCGCCCAGCACGAGGGCGAGGTGCTCTTCGTGGAGCTGCCGGCCGCCGTCGAGCTGGTCGTGCAGGAGACCGAGCCGGGCGTCCAGGGCGACCGCTCCACCGGCGGCACCAAGCCCGCCACGCTGGAGACCGGCCACCAGATCCAGGTCCCGCTCTTCATCACCACCGGTGAGAAGATCAAGGTCGACACCCGTACGAGCGACTACCTCGGCCGGGTGAACAGCTAACCGTGGCTGCCCGCAACACGGCCCGCAAGCGCGCCTTCCAGATCCTCTTCGAGGGCGACCAGCGCGGTGTCGGCGTCCTCACGGTCCTGGCGGACTGGGTCCGGCTCTCCCGCTCCGACACCCGGCAGCCGCCGGTCAGCGAGTACACGATGCAGCTGGTCGAGGGGTACGCCGAGCACACGACCCGGATCGACGAGCTGATCGCCCAGTACGCGGTCGGTTGGACGCTGGACCGCATGCCGGTCGTCGACCGCAACATCCTGCGGCTCGGCGCGTACGAGCTGATCTGGGTCGACGAGACCCCGGACGCCGTCGTACTGGACGAGATGGTGCAGCTGGCGAAGGAGTTCTCCACGGACGAGTCGCCCTCGTTCGTCAACGGCCTGCTCGGCCGGCTGAAGGACCTCAAGCCCTCGCTGCGCCGCGACCCGAGCACCGAGTCCTGAGCCGCGCCGGGGCCTGACACGGCACCCGAGCCGGACAGACGTCCGAGGCACGCACATGCCGAAGGGCCCGCAGCGTCACCGCTGCGGGCCCTTCGGCATCTCGCGCGCTCCCAGGGGACCCGGATGCCCCCACAGAGCCGCAGAAGGCCACCGGGGCAGCCGGAACCATGTGATTCCAGCCACCCCGGCGGCACGTTTCTTCTGTTGTCCTGTGAGACCTGCCGCGACGGGCGGGACTCAGCTCTCGTCGTGGGCCGCCACCGCGCGTCGCGCGTCCGCGTCCAGCACGCCCCAGCTGATCAGCTGCTCGGTGAGGACCGAGGGCGACTGGTCGTAGATGACGGCGAGGGTGCGCAGGTCGTCCTGGCGGATCGAGAGCACCTTGCCGTTGTAGTCGCCGCGCTGCGACTGGATCGTCGCCGCGTACCGCTGGAGCGGGCCGGCCTTCTCGGCGGGCACCGTGGCCAGCCGCTCAAGGTCGAGGACCAGCTTCGGCGGGGGCTCGGCGGCGCCGCCCGGGGTGGTGCCCGGCAGCAGTTCCTGCACCGGGACCCCGTAGAAGTCCGCCAGCTCGGCGAGGCGCTGCACGGTCACGGCACGGTCGCCGCGCTCGTACGAGCCGACCACGACCGCCTTCCAGCGTCCCTGGCTCTTCTCCTCGACACCGTGGAGGGAAAGGCCCTGCTGGGTGCGGATGGCCCGGAGCTTGGCCCCGAGCTGTTTGGCGTATTCGCTGGACATATGGCTCCCCGGAACACTGTGTCGACGCGGCTGGATGGGATTCCAGACCGCGCGGCTGGTAACTCACTGTGAGGTTACGCAGCGTTACTCTGCCGCGTCAAGCCGAATGGTGCGGCCCGCCGCTTCCGTGCTAACGATCCCCGGTTGCGCCAAGGGGGTGATGAAGGGGTGACGAACGGCCGGCGGGCGGGCGACGAGGGAGTGTGCGAAGCGGCCCGCGGCACCTGCTACCGTGGTTGGCGCAAATCCGACGTCCTTTAAGGTCCGTCCCGTGAGGCGGAGAAGGAGGTCCGTTTCGTATGGACAAGTTCGACAAGCTCGACAAGCTGGACACGGTCGACGGGATCGACCGGATCGACCAGCAGGACCCGCTCGCGGCCTCGCGGGCGGCCGAGGCGCGGCCCGTTCTGGAGGGCCCCGACATCGCCCGGGTGCTGACCCGCATCGCCCACGAGATCGTCGAGCGCGCCAAGGGCGCGGACGACGTGGTCCTCCTCGGCATCCCGACCCGCGGCGTCTTCCTCGCCCAGCGGCTCGCCGTCAAGCTGGAGCAGATCACCGAGCGCGGGATCCCGGTCGGCTCGCTCGACATCACCATGTACCGCGACGACCTGCGCATGCACCCGCCGCGTGCGCTGGCCCGCACCGAGATCCCCGGTGACGGCATCGACGGCCGCCTGGTCGTCCTCGTCGACGACGTGCTCTTCTCCGGCCGCACCATCCGCGCCGCCCTCGACGCGCTGAACGACATCGGGCGCCCCCGCGCGGTGCAGCTCGCCGTCCTCGTCGACCGCGGCCACCGGGAACTGCCCATCCGCGCCGACTACGTCGGCAAGAACCTCCCCACGTCGCTGCGGGAGACGGTCAAGGTCCAGCTCGCCGAGGAGGACGGTCGCGACACCGTGCTGCTCGGCGCCAAGCCGGCCACCGCGGGCGAGTCCCAGCACTAGCCTCCGCGCGCGTACCCGCCGACGCGCGCCCCGCGCCGGTGCCCGCACGCGCGCCCGCGCCCGGTCCCGCCCCCGGGGCGGCGCCACGAGCCGCCACCCCGGTGAGGCCCTCCGCCTCCCGAATGAACTTCCCTACGGAGCCTGACAGATGCAGCGTCATCTCATCTCGGCCGCCGACCTCACCCGCGACGACGCCGTCCTGATCCTCGACACCGCCGAGGAGATGGCCCGGGTCGCCGACCGGCCGATCAAGAAACTGCCGACCCTGCGCGGCCGTACCGTCGTCAACCTCTTCTTCGAGGACTCCACCCGGACCCGGATCTCCTTCGAGGCCGCCGAGAAGCGGCTGTCCGCGGACGTCATCAACTTCTCCGCCAAGGGCTCCAGCGTCTCCAAGGGCGAGTCCCTGAAGGACACCGCGCAGACCCTGGAGGCGATGGGCGTCGACGCGGTCGTCATCCGGCACGGCGCCTCCGGAGCCCCGTACCGCCTGGCCACCTCCGACTGGATCGACGCCGTCGTCATCAACGCCGGCGACGGCACCCACCAGCACCCCACCCAGGCGCTGCTCGACGCCTTCACCATGCGCCGCCGCCTGGTCGGCCGGGACGCCGGACTCGGCCAGGACCTGGCCGGCCGGCGGGTCACCGTCGTCGGCGACGTCCTGCACAGCCGGGTCGCCCGCTCCAACGTCGACCTGCTGCACACCCTGGGCGCCGAGGTCACCCTGGTCGCCCCGCCCACCCTGCTGCCGGTCGGCATCGAGTCCTGGCCCTGCGAGGTCTCCTACGACCTCGACGCCGCCCTGCCCAAGTCGGACGCCGTGATGATGCTCCGCGTCCAGCGCGAGCGCATGAACGCCGCGTTCTTCCCCACCGAGCGCGAGTACTCGCGCCGCTACGGCCTGGACGGCGACCGCATGGCGCGGATGCCGGAGCACGCCATCGTGATGCACCCCGGCCCGATGGTCCGCGGCATGGAGATCACCGCCGAGGTCGCCGACTCGCCGCGCTGCACCGTCGTCGAGCAGGTCGCCAACGGCGTCTCCATCCGGATGGCCGTCCTCTACCTGCTGCTCGGCGGCAACGAGCCCGCCGTCACCCACACCCGCACCGAGGAGAAGTGAACACGATGAGCAAGACCCTGATCCGCGGTGCGCGGGTGCTCGGCGGCGAGCCGCAGGACGTCCTGATCGACGGCGAGACCGTCGCCGCCACCGCCCGGCAGGGCGAAATCGACTGGAGTGGAACCGGTCTCGGCGCCGAGGGCGCCGAGGTCGTGGAGGCCGGCGGCAAGGTGCTGCTGCCGGGCCTGGTCGACCTGCACACCCATCTGCGCGAGCCCGGCCGCGAGGACTCCGAGACCGTCCTCACCGGCACCCGCGCCGCCGCCTCGGGCGGCTACACCGCCGTCTTCGCCATGGCCAACACCTTCCCCGTCGCCGACACCGCCGGCGTGGTCGAGCAGGTCTGGCGGCTCGGCCGCGAGCACGGCTACTGCGACGTGCGGCCCATCGGCGCCGTCACCGTCGGCCTGGAGGGCAGGAAGCTCGCCGAACTCGGCGCCATGCACGAGTCCGCCGCCGGCGTCACCGTCTTCTCCGACGACGGCAAGTGCGTGGACGACGCGGTGATCATGCGCCGGGCGCTGGAGTACGTGAAGGCATTCGGCGGCGTCGTCGCCCAGCACGCGCAGGAGCCCCGGCTCACCGAGGGCGCCCAGATGAACGAGGGCGTCGTCTCCGCCGAGCTGGGCCTGGGCGGCTGGCCGGCCGTCGCCGAGGAGTCGATCATCGCCCGGGACGTGCTGCTCGCCGAGCACGTCGGCTCCCGCGTGCACATCTGCCACCTGTCGACCGCCGGCAGCGTCGAGATCGTCCGCTGGGCCAAGTCCCGCGGCATCGACGTCACCGCCGAGGTCACCCCGCACCACCTCCTGCTCACCGACGAGATGGTGCGCACCTACGACCCCGTCTACAAGGTCAACCCGCCGCTGCGCACCGAGCGCGACGTGCGCGCCCTGCGCGAGGCGCTCGCCGACGGCACCATCGACATCGTGGCCACCGACCACGCCCCGCACCCGCACGAGGACAAGGACTGCGAGTGGGCCGCCGCCGCCATGGGCATGGTCGGCCTGGAGACCGCCCTGTCCGTGGTCCAGGCGACCATGGTCGACACCGGGCTGCTGGACTGGGCCGGCGTCGCCGACCGCATGTCCCTCGCCCCGGCCCGGATCGGCCGCGCCACCGGGCACGGACGCCCCGTCTCGGCAGGTGAGCCCGCCAACCTCACCCTCCTCGACACGGCATACCGTGGGCAGGTGGACCCCGCGGGCTTCGCCTCGCGCAGCCGCAACACCCCCTACGCGGGACGTGAGCTGCCGGGCCGTGTCACCCACACGTGGCTCCGGGGCAAGGCCACGCTCGTCGACGGGAAGCTCACGTGACACCTGCAACACTGCTCGCAGCCGGGTACGCCACCCGGATCGCCGCCGGGGAGAAGTCGGCCACGGTCACCGACTGGGGCGCGCGCGTCGGCTGGCTGGTCGGCCTCGCCCTCTTCGTCGCGCTCGTCTACTGGCTGATGCGCGAGGGTTGGAAGTGGCGCGGCACCCTCCAGAGCGACCTGCCCGAGCTGCCCGGCGCGCCGCAGGAGCCCGGCGAGGCGAGACTGACGATGACCGGCCGCTACCACGGCTCCACCACCGCCGGTCAGTGGCTGGACCGCATCGTGGCGCACGGCCTGGGCACCCGCAGCCGCGTCGAGCTGACGCTCACCGACGCGGGCCTGGACGTCGTACGCCCCGGCGCACCGGACTTCTTCGTCCCGGCCGCGCGGCTGCGCGGGGCCCGGCTGGACAAGGGCATCGCGGGCAAGGTCCTCACCGAGGGCGGCCTGCTGATCGTCACCTGGGCGCACGGCGAGCGGCTGATCGACTCCGGCTTCCGCTCCGACCGGGCGGCCGAGCACACCGAGTGGGTCCAGGCCCTCAACTCCATGATCGAAACGAACACCACGGAAGGCGTCGAACGATGACCACCTCCAGCAGGGGAACCACGAGGGTTCCCGCCGTACTCGTCCTGGAGGACGGCCGGATCTTCCGCGGCCGCGCCTACGGGGCCGTGGGGGAGACGTTCGGCGAAGCCGTGTTCTCCACCGGCATGACCGGCTACCAGGAGACCCTCACCGACCCGTCCTACCACCGCCAGGTCGTCGTCATGACGGCCCCGCACGTCGGCAACACCGGCGTCAACGACGAGGACCCCGAGTCGCGGCGCATCTGGGTCGCCGGCTACGTCGTGCGCGACCCCGCGCGCGTCCCGTCCAACTGGCGCTCCCGGCGCTCCCTGGACGAGGAGCTGGCCGCGCAGGGCGTCGTCGGCATCAGCGGCATCGACACCCGGGCCCTCACCCGCCACCTGCGCGAGCGCGGCGCGATGCGGGTCGGCATCTTCAGCGGCGACGCCGTCCGCGACGAGGCCGCGCTGCTGGCCCGCGTCAAGGAGGCCCCCGAGATGGTCGGCGCCGACCTCGCGGCGGAGGTCGCCACCAAGGAGGCGTACGTCGTCCCGGCGATCGGCGACAAGAAGTTCACCGTCGCCGCCGTCGACCTCGGCATCAAGGGCATGACCCCGCACCGCATGGCCGAGCGCGGCATCGAGGTGCACGTGCTGCCCGCCACCGCCACCGTCGAGGACGTCTACGCGGTCCGGCCCGACGGCGTGTTCTTCTCCAACGGCCCCGGCGACCCGGCCACCGCCGACCACCCGGTCTCCGTCATGCGCGGCGTCCTGGAGCGCGGCACCCCGCTGTTCGGCATCTGCTTCGGCAACCAGATCCTCGGCCGCGCGCTCGGCTTCGGCACCTACAAGCTGAAGTACGGCCACCGCGGCATCAACCAGCCCGTGCAGGACCGCACGACCGGCAAGGTCGAGGTCACCGCGCACAACCACGGCTTCGCCGTGGACGCCCCCACCGACCAGGTCTCCGACACCCCCTTCGGGCGCGCCGAGGTCTCCCACGTCTGCCTGAACGACAACGTGGTGGAGGGCCTCCAGCTGCTCGACAAGCCGGCCTTCAGCGTCCAGTACCACCCCGAAGCGGCGGCCGGCCCGCACGACGCCGCCTACCTGTTCGACCGCTTCGTTTCCCTGATGGAGGGCCAGCGTGCCTAAGCGCACCGATATCCAGTCCGTCCTGGTCATCGGCTCCGGCCCGATCGTCATCGGCCAGGCCGCCGAGTTCGACTACTCCGGCACCCAGGCGTGCCGCGTCCTCAGGTCCGAGGGCCTGCGCGTCGTCCTGGTGAACTCCAACCCGGCGACGATCATGACCGACCCGGAGATCGCCGACGCCACCTACGTCGAGCCGATCACCCCCGAGTTCGTCGAGAAGATCATCGCCAAGGAGCGCCCCGACGCGCTCCTGCCCACCCTGGGCGGCCAGACGGCCCTGAACACCGCGATCTCGCTGCACGAGAACGGCGTCCTGGAGAAGTACGGCGTCGAGCTGATCGGCGCCAACGTCGAGGCGATCCACAAGGGCGAGGACCGCGACCTGTTCAAGGGCGTCGTCGAGGAGGTCCGCAAGAAGACCGGGCACGGCGAGTCCGCCCGCTCGGTCATCTGCCACACCATGGACGACGTCCTCCAGGGCGTCGACACGCTCGGCGGCTACCCCGTCGTCGTCCGCCCCTCCTTCACGATGGGCGGCGCCGGCTCCGGCTTCGCCCACGACGAGGAGGAGCTGCGCCGCATCGCCGGTCAGGGCCTCACCCTCTCGCCGACCACCGAGGTGCTCCTGGAGGAGTCCATCCTCGGCTGGAAGGAGTACGAGCTGGAGCTGATGCGCGACAAGAACGACAACGTCGTGGTCGTCTGCTCCATCGAGAACTTCGACCCCATGGGCGTGCACACCGGCGACTCGATCACCGTGGCGCCCGCGATGACGCTGACCGACCGGGAGTACCAGACCCTGCGCGACGTCGGCATCGCGATCATCCGCGAGGTAGGCGTCGACACCGGCGGCTGCAACATCCAGTTCGCGGTGAACCCCGAGGACGGCCGCGTGATCGTCATCGAGATGAACCCGCGCGTCTCGCGTTCCTCGGCGCTGGCCTCCAAGGCGACCGGCTTCCCGATCGCGAAGATCGCCGCCAAGCTCGCCGTCGGCTACACCCTCGACGAGATCCCCAACGACATCACGCGGGAGACCCCGGCCTCCTTCGAGCCCACGCTCGACTACGTGGTCGTCAAGGCGCCGCGGTTCGCCTTCGAGAAGTTCCCGAGCGCCGACTCCACCCTCACCACCACCATGAAGTCGGTCGGCGAGGCCATGGCCATCGGCCGCAACTTCACCGAGGCCTTCCAGAAGGCGCTGCGCTCGCTGGAGAAGAAGGGCAGCCAGTTCGCCTTCACCGGCGAGCCGGGCGACAAGGCGGCGCTGCTCGAAGAGGCTGTACGCCCCACCGACGGCCGGATCAACACCGTCATGCAGGCCATCCGCGCGGGCGCCACCGCCGAGGAGGTCTTCGCGTACACGAAGATCGACCCCTGGTTCGTCGACCAGCTCTTCCTGATCAAGGAAATCGCCGACGAGCTGGCCGAGGCCCCCGAGCTGACCCGCGACCTGCTCGCCGAGGCCAAGCGGCACGGCTTCTCCGACCAGCAGATCGCCGAGATCCGCGGCCTGCGCGAGGACGTCGTGCGCGAGGTGCGCCACACCCTCGGCATCCGCCCGGTCTACAAGACCGTCGACACCTGCGCCGCCGAGTTCGCCGCGCGGACGCCGTACTTCTACTCCTCCTACGACGAGGAGAGCGAGGTCGCGCCCCGCGAGAAGCCCGCCGTGATCATCCTGGGCTCCGGCCCCAACCGCATCGGCCAGGGCATCGAGTTCGACTACTCCTGCGTCCACGCCTCCTTCGCGCTGTCCGACGCCGGGTACGAGACCGTGATGGTCAACTGCAACCCGGAGACCGTCTCCACCGACTACGACACCTCCGACCGGCTCTACTTCGAGCCGCTCACCCTGGAGGACGTCCTGGAGATCGTCCACGCCGAGCGGCAGGCCGGCCCCGTCGCCGGCGTCGTCGTCCAGCTCGGCGGCCAGACCCCGCTGGGCCTGTCCCAGGCGCTCAAGGACAACGGCGTGCCGATCGTCGGCACCTCGCCCGAGGCCATCCACGCCGCCGAGGACCGCGGCGCCTTCGGCCGGGTGCTCGCCGAGGCGGGCCTGCCCGCCCCCAAGCACGGCACCGCCACCACCTTCGCCCAGGCCAAGACCATCGCCGACGAGATCGGCTACCCGGTCCTGGTGCGCCCCTCCTACGTCCTGGGCGGCCGGGGCATGGAGATCGTCTACGACGAGGCGCGCCTTCAGTCCTACATCGCCGAGTCCACCGAGATCAGCCCGTCCCGCCCGGTCCTGGTCGACCGGTTCCTGGACGACGCCATAGAGATCGATGTCGACGCCCTCTACGACGGCGAGGAGCTGTACCTCGGCGGCGTCATGGAGCACATCGAGGAGGCCGGCATCCACTCCGGCGACTCGGCCTGCGCCCTGCCGCCGATCACCCTGGGCGGCTTCGACATCAAGCGGCTGCGCGCCTCTACCGAGGCCATCGCGCGCGGCGTCGGGGTGCGCGGACTGATCAACATCCAGTTCGCGCTGGCCGGCGACATCCTCTACGTCCTGGAGGCCAACCCGCGCGCCTCCCGCACCGTCCCCTTCACCTCGAAGGCGACCGCGGTGCCGCTGGCCAAGGCCGCCGCCCGCATCTCGCTGGGCGCGACCGTCGCCGAGCTGCGCGAGGAGGGCCTGCTGCCGAAGAACGGCGACGGCGGCACCATCCCGCTGGACGCGCCGATCTCCGTCAAGGAGGCCGTCATGCCGTGGTCGCGCTTCCGCGACATCCACGGCCGCGGCGTCGACACCGTCCTCGGCCCGGAGATGCGCTCCACCGGCGAGGTCATGGGCATCGACTCCGTCTTCGGCACGGCGTACGCCAAGTCGCAGGCCGGCGCCTACGGCCCGCTGCCCACCAAGGGCCGCGCCTTCATCTCGGTCGCCAACCGGGACAAGCGCTCGATGATCTTCCCCGCCCGCGAGCTGGTCGCGCACGGCTTCGAACTGCTCGCCACCTCCGGCACCGCCGAGGTCCTCAAGCGCAACGGCATCAACGCCACGCTGGTGCGCAAGCAGTCCGAGGGCGTCGGCCCGAACGGCGAGAAGACCATCGTCCAGCTCATCCACGACGGCGAGGTCGACCTCATCGTCAACACCCCCTACGGCACCGGCGGCCGCCTCGACGGCTGGGAGATCCGTACGGCGGCGGTGTCGCGCTCCGTGCCCTGCCTGACGACCGTCCAGGCGCTCGCCGCCGCGGTCCAGGGCATCGACGCCCTCAACCACGGCGACGTGGGCGTGCGCTCGCTCCAGGAACACGCCGAGTTCCTGACCGCGGCCCGCGACTAGCAGCCAGCCCCGAGGGGGACACCGGAAACGGTGTCCCCCTCTTCATGAGGACCCCCTCATGAGGACCCCGAGGACTTCTCCGAGATGTACGAGCTCTTCTTCCGCCTCATCTTCCGGCGGATGGACCCGGAAGCCGCCCACCACCTCGCCTTCCGCTGGATCCGCCTGGCCGCCCGCGTCCCCGTGCTGCGCACCTTCCTCGCGGCGGCCCTCGCCCCGCGCCACAAGGAGCTGCGCACCGAGGCCTTCGGGCTGCGCATGCACGGCCCGTTCGGGCTCGCCGCCGGCTTCGACAAGAACGCCGTCGCCATCGACGGCATGACGATGCTGGGCTTCGACCACGTCGAGATCGGCACCGTCACCGGCGAGCCGCAGCCCGGCAACCCCCCAAAGCGCCTGTTCCGGCTCGTGCCCGACCGGGCGCTGATCAACCGGATGGGCTTCAACAACGACGGCTCCCTGGCCGTCGCCGCCCGCCTTGCCGCGCGCACGCCGGTCTTCAGGGCCGTGGTCGGCGTCAACATCGGCAAGACCAAGGCCGTCCCCGAGGCGGAGGCCGTCGGCGACTACGTGAAGTCGGCCGAGCGCCTGGCGCCGTACGCCGACTACCTCGTCGTCAACGTCTCCTCGCCCAACACCCCCGGCCTGCGCGACCTCCAGGCCACCGAGGCGCTGCGCCCGCTGCTGACCGCGGTGCGCGAGGCCGCCGACCGCTCCGTGCCCGCACGCCGCGTGCCGCTGCTGGTCAAGATCGCCCCGGACCTCGCCGACGAGGACGTGGACGCGGTCGCCGACCTCGCCGTGGAACTGGGCCTGGACGGCATCATCGCCACCAACACCACCATCGCCCGCGACGGCCTCGGCCTGAGGTCGGACGCGGCCCTCGTCCAGGAGACCGGCGGACTGTCCGGGGCGCCGCTCAAGGCGCGCTCCCTCGCGGTGCTGCGCCGCCTGTACGCGCGCGTGGGCGACCGGATCACCCTGGTGGGCGTCGGCGGCGTCGAGAGCGCCGAGGACGCCTGGCAGCGCATCCTGGCCGGCGCCACGCTGGTCCAGGGCTACAGCGCCTTCATCTACGAGGGCCCCTTCTGGGGCCGCGCGATCCACAAGGGCCTGGCGGCGCGCCTGCGCAACAGCCCCTACGCCACCCTCGCCGACGCGGTCGGCGCCGATGTCAAGAAGGCGGGAGAGTCCGTATGAGCGCCAGGGAACCCTTCGGCGCGCGGCTGCGCCGTGCCATGGACGAGCGGGGCCCGCTGTGCGTCGGCATCGACCCGCACGCCTCCCTGCTCGCCGAGTGGGGCCTGAACGACGACGTGGCCGGCCTGGAGCGGTTCAGCCGCACCGTCGTGGAGGCGATGGCCGACCGGGTCGCCGTGCTCAAGCCGCAGAGCGCCTTCTTCGAGCGCTTCGGCTCGCGCGGCACGGCCGTGCTGGAGAAGTCGGTGGCCGAGGCGCGGGCGGCCGGCGCGCTGGTCGTCATGGACGCCAAGCGCGGCGACATCGGCTCGACCATGGCCGCCTACGCCGAGTCCTTCCTGCACGAGGACGCCCCGCTGTTCTCCGACGCGCTGACCGTCTCGCCCTACCTCGGCTACGGCTCGCTGCGGCCGGCCGTCGAGCTGGCCCGGGAGAGCGGCGCCGGCCTGTTCGTGCTGGCGCTGACCTCCAACCCGGAGGGCGGCGAGGTGCAGCACGCCCGGCGCCCGGACGGGCTGGACGTGGGCGCGACCATGCTCGCGCACCTGGCCGCGGAGAACGCGGGGGAGCGGCCGCTGGGCTCCTTCGGCGCGGTGGTGGGCGCCACCCTCGGCGACCTGTCGTCGTACGACCTGGACGTGAACGGACCGCTGCTCGCGCCCGGGATCGGCGCCCAGGGGGCGACCCCGGCCGATCTGCCGGCCGTCTTCGGCGCCGCGGTGCGCAACGTCGTCCCGAACGTCAGCCGGGGTGTTCTGCGTCACGGTCCCGACGTCGCCGCGCTGCGCGGCGCCGCGGAGCGCTTCGCGGAGGAGATCCGGGCGGCGGTGGCGGCCGGCTGAGCCGCCGGCCGGACGGTTCGGGGCCCGCCGGAGTCTGGTTTCCTCCTCAAATCAGGGGGATTATGTCCTAAATGTCCGGCCTGAGCGAGGCTGACCAGGACTTTTCCGCTGTTCTCGCTGACTCTTGGGCCCTTGACCGCTAGTCTCCGTCGAGAGCGCACGGGCAAGTGTGTCGCCCGTAGCTCGCCTGGTGTGGGGCGAAACGCCTCCTCACCGGTCCGTATCCGACAGTTCGACATCCGAGGTGACGTAGGCGTGGCTCTTCCGCCCCTTACCCCTGAACAGCGCGCAGCCGCGCTCGAAAAGGCCGCCGCGGCTCGCCGGGAGCGGGCCGAGGTCAAGAATCGACTCAAGCACTCCGGCGCCTCCCTGCACGAGGTCATCAAGCAGGGCCAGGAGAACGACGTCATCGGCAAGATGAAGGTGTCGGCCCTCCTTGAGTCCCTCCCGGGCGTGGGCAAGGTCCGCGCCAAGCAGATCATGGAGCGACTCGGCATCTCCGAGAGCCGTCGTGTGCGCGGCCTCGGCTCCAACCAGATCGCTTCCCTGGAGCGTGAGTTCGGCAGCACCGGTTCCTGAGTCCGGGCAGCACCGGTTCCCCGCGTCCCGGGTCCTCGGGACGCGGGTCCCGGGCACCCCGCGATTGCTGGAATAATCGCTGCATGGCAGTAACACCCCGGGGGACGACCCCCGTACCCCCGGACGCACGTCCGCGGCTGACCGTGCTCTCCGGCCCCTCCGGGGTCGGCAAGAGCACGGTCGTCGCCCATATGCGCAAGGCGCACCCCGAGGTCTGGCTCTCGGTGTCGGCGACGACCCGCAAGCCCCGCCCCGGCGAGCAGCACGGTGTGCACTACTTCTTCGTCACCGACGAGGAGATGGACAAGCTGATCGCCAACGGCGAGCTGCTGGAGTGGGCCGAGTTCGCGGGCAACCGCTACGGCACCCCGCGCGCCGCGGTGCTGGAGCACCTGGAGACCGGCGTGCCGGTCCTGCTGGAGATCGACCTCCAGGGCGCCCGGCAGGTCCGCGAGACCATGCCGGAGGGCCGTCTGGTCTTCCTCGCCCCGCCCTCCTGGGAGGAACTGGTGCGCAGGCTCACCGGCCGGGGCACCGAGCCGCCCGAGGTGATCGAGCGCCGGCTGCGGGCCGCGAAGGTCGAGCTGGCGGCCGAGCCGGAGTTCGACGAGACCCTGGTCAACACCTCCGTCGAGGACGTGGCGCGCGAGCTGCTAGCCTTGATGGACGTCGTGTGATCGTCCATGGTCATGCTGACTGATTCTTTCCCATCCATCGGAAGGTAGAGCGTGTCCTCTTCCATCTCCGCGCCCGAGGGCATCATCAACCCGCCGATCGACGAGCTCCTCGAGGCCACCGACTCGAAGTACAGCCTCGTGATCTACGCGGCCAAGCGCGCCCGCCAGATCAACGCGTACTACTCGCAGCTCGGCGAGGGCCTCCTCGAGTACGTCGGTCCGCTCGTGGACACCCACGTCCACGAGAAGCCGCTCTCCATCGCCCTGCGCGAGATCAACGCGGGTCTGCTGACCTCCGAGGCCATCGAAGGCCCGGTGCAGTAAGCGGCAAGTCTTATCTGCGTACCGCAGTAGCTTTTTCCACAGGCCCGGCAGCGCGACTGTCGGGCCTGTGGTGTGTCATAGAGGCGTGCGCCGGCCGGCGCACCGGGGCCGAATCCGGGAGAGACGGTGGACAAGCCGAAGGTCGTTCTGGGCGTCAGCGGCGGCATCGCCGCCTACAAGGCGTGCGAGCTGCTGCGCAGACTGACCGAGTCCGGGCACGACGTCCGGGTGGTGCCGACCGCCTCCGCGCTGCACTTCGTGGGCGCCGCCACCTGGTCCGCGCTCTCCGGCAACCCGGTCGCCACCGAGGTCTGGGACGATGTCCACGAGGTGCCGCACGTCCGCATCGGCCAGGGCGCCGACCTGGTGGTGGTGGCCCCGGCCACCGCCGACACGCTCGCCAGGGCGGCCCACGGCCTCGCCGACGACCTGCTGACCAACACCCTGCTCACCGCCCGCTGCCCGGTGGTCTTCGCCCCGGCCATGCACACCGAGATGTGGGAGCACCCGGCCACCCAGGAGAACGTGGCGACGCTGCGCCGCCACGGCGCCGTGGTCGTCGAGCCGGCGGTCGGCCGGCTGACCGGCGTCGACACCGGCAAGGGCCGGCTGCCCGACCCGGCGGAGATCTTCGAGGTCTGCCGACGGGTCCTCGCCCGGGGCGCGGCCGAGCCCGACCTCGCCGGCCGGCACGTCGTCGTCAGCGCCGGCGGCACCCGCGAGCCGCTCGACCCGGTCCGCTTCCTCGGCAACCGCTCCTCCGGCAAGCAGGGCTACGCGCTGGCGCGCACCGCCGCGGCCCGCGGCGCCCGGGTCACGCTGATCGCCGCGAACACCGCGCTGCCCGACCCGGCGGGCGTGGACGTGGTCCCGGCCGGCACGGCCGTGCAGCTGCGCGAGGCGGTCCTGAAGGCCGCCGCCGACGCCGACGCGGTCGTCATGGCCGCCGCCGTGGCCGACTTCCGTCCCGCCGCCTACGCCACCGGCAAGATCAAGAAGAAGGACGACCAGGAACCGGAACCCATCGTTCTGGTGCGTAATCCGGACATCCTCGCGGAGATATCGGCCGACCGGGCGCGGCCCGGACAGGTGATCGTGGGCTTCGCCGCCGAGACCGACGACGTCCTTGCCCACGGCCGCGCGAAGCTCGTCCGCAAGGGCTGCGACCTGCTGGTGGTGAACGAGGTGGGGGAGCACCGGACGTTCGGCGCGGAGGAGAACGAAGCCGTGGTGCTGGCCGCCGACGGCGGCGAGACCCCGGTGCCGCACGGGCCCAAGGAGGCCCTGGCCGAAATCGTGTGGGACCTGGTGGCCGCCAGGCTGCACTGAGTGGTTCCCTTCGCCCCACGATCCACTCAACGCTCGTGCCCGGCGCGCGGCGGCTCTGGTCAAGGCCGCCGTGCATTGGGCAGAATGCCCGTGCCGCAGGTCACAGGGTTCCCGAGAGGCGAGACAGGTGGGCCGGTGGCCGAGCGCGACCGATAAACTGTTCCACGGACGGCCAGGCGCAGCCCTGTGCCGCCCGCCCATGATCAGCCAGCAGCCGCTGCAACCCCAGGGAGCGTTGTGTCCCGTCGCCTGTTCACCTCGGAGTCCGTGACCGAGGGTCACCCCGACAAGATCGCTGACCAGATCAGCGACACCATTCTCGACGCGCTTCTGCGTGAGGACCCGACCTCCCGGGTCGCCGTGGAGACGTTGATCACCACCGGCCTGGTGCACGTGGCCGGCGAGGTCACGACCAAGACGTACGCGGACATCGCCACCCTGGTCCGCAACAAGATCCTCGACATCGGCTACGACTCGTCCAAGAAGGGCTTCGACGGCGCTTCCTGCGGCGTCTCCGTCTCGATCGGCGCGCAGTCCCCGGACATCGCGCAGGGCGTCGACACGGCGTACGAGTCCCGGGTGGAAGGCGATGAGGACGAGCTGGACCGGCAGGGCGCAGGCGACCAGGGCCTGATGTTCGGCTACGCCACCGACGAGACGCCGACCCTCATGCCGCTGCCGATCTTCCTGGCGCACCGGCTGTCCAAGCGCCTGTCGGACGTGCGCAAGAACGGCACGATCCCCTACCTGCGCCCGGACGGGAAGACCCAGGTCACCATCGAGTACGACGGCGACAAGGCGGTCCGCCTGGACACCGTCGTCGTCTCCTCGCAGCACGCCTCCGACATCGACCTGGAGTCGCTGCTCGCCCCCGACATCCGCGAGTTCGTCGTCGAGCCGGAGCTGAAGGCGCTCCTGGAGGACGGCATCAAGCTGGACACCGAGGGCTACCGCCTGCTGGTCAACCCGACCGGCCGCTTCGAGGTCGGCGGCCCGATGGGCGACGCGGGCCTGACCGGCCGCAAGATCATCATCGACACCTACGGTGGCATGGCCCGCCACGGCGGCGGCGCCTTCTCCGGCAAGGACCCGTCCAAGGTGGACCGCTCGGCCGCGTACGCCATGCGCTGGGTCGCGAAGAACGTCGTGGCCGCCGGCCTGGCCGCCCGCTGCGAGGTCCAGGTCGCCTACGCGATCGGCAAGGCCGAGCCGGTGGGCCTGTTCGTGGAGACCTTCGGCACCCACAAGGTGGACCCGGAGAGGATCGAGAAGGCCATCGACGAGGTCTTCGACCTGCGCCCGGCCGCGATCATCCGCGACCTCGACCTGCTCCGCCCGATCTACGCCCAGACCGCCGCCTACGGCCACTTCGGCCGCGAGCTGCCGGACTTCACCTGGGAGCGCACGGACCGCGTGGCCGCGCTGAAGGAGGCGGCGGGGCTCTGAGCCTTGCGCCCGGATCGTTCCGAGGCCCGGCTCCCCTCTGGGGGAGCCGGGCCTCGCCCGTTCCCGGAGCAGGCCGGGGCGCCGGCAAGCGGCGCGCACCGCGCGGACCCTCGGGCGGGCTGCGCGGCCGGCGGTCCCGGCGGGGCGCCGGTTGTCAGTGGGGTTTGGTAAGAATGCAAGCGTGAGCAGCGAGAACGGGCAGGGGGACGGCGGGGCGCCGCCGGAGCAGCTCGCGCTCATCCGGGAGAGCGTGCGCCAGGCCAAGGCGCCGCGCGCCAAGCCGCGGACCTGGCGCGGGGCCGAGCTGGCCGGGGAACGGCCGGTGGCCCGGGTGCTGGTCGACAAGGGCGTGCTCCACCTCGACCGGTACTTCGACTACGCCGTCCCCGCCGAACTGGACGCGGACGCCCAGCCCGGCGTGCGGGTGCGGGTGCGGTTCGGGGCCGGCCGGCACCGGGTCCGGGAGGGCCGCCGCGAGGGCGGCGGACTGATCGACGGTTTCCTGATCGAGCGCCGGGCCGAGTCCGACTACGCGGGGCCGCTCGCCGCACTCGCCCAGGTCGTCTCGCCCGAGCCCGTGCTCGGCCCCGAACTGCTGGGCCTGGCCCGCTCCGTCGCCGACCGGTACGCGGGCAGCCTCGCCGACGTCCTGCAACTGGCCGTGCCGCCGCGCAACGCCCGCGCCGAGCAGCGCCCCTCGCCCGACCCGCTCCCGCCGCCCCCGGCGCCCGCCGCGGGCTCCTGGACGCGCTACGAGCGGGGCGCGGCGTTCGTCGAGGCGCTGGCCGCGGGCGGCTCGCCCCGCGCCGTGTGGAACGCGCTGCCCGGACCCGACTGGAGCGAGGAACTCGCCCGCGCCGTCGCCGCCGCCCTCGCCTCCGGGCGCGGCGCCCTCGTCGTCGTCCCCGACGGCCGCACCGCCGCCCGCGTCGACACCGCGCTGACCGCCCTCCTCGGCGAGGGACGGCACGCGCTGCTCACCGCCGACGCCGGCCCCGAGAAGCGCTACCGCCAGTGGCTCGCGGTGCGCCGGGGCTCCGTCCGCGCCGTCGTCGGGACCCGCGCCGCCATGTTCGCGCCCGTGCGCGACCTCGGACTGGTCGCCCTGTGGGACGACGGCGACGACAACCACAGCGAGCCGCACGCACCGCAGCCGCACGCCCGCGAGGTACTGCTGCTGCGCGCCGCCCAGGACAAGTGCGCCTTCCTGCTGGGCAGTCGCGCCTGCACCGTGGAGGCGGCCCAGCTCGTCGACACCGGCTGGGCGCGCCCTCTGGTGGCGGCGCGCGACCAGGTGCGGCGGGCGGCGCCGCTGGTCCGCACCGTCGGCGACCGCGATCTCGCCCGCGACGAGGCCGCCCGCGCCGCCCGGCTCCCCTCGCTCGCCTGGCAGGCGGCCCGGGACGGACTGCGGCACGGCCCCGTGCTGGTGCAGGTGCCCCGGCGGGGCTACGTGCCGCGGCTGGCCTGCGCGCAGTGCCGGCAGCCCGCCCGCTGCCGGCACTGCGCCGGACCCTTGCAGGGGCAGGACGGGGGAGTGCTGCGCTGCGAGTGGTGCGGGCGCGAGGAGAACGGCTGGCACTGCCCGCACTGCGGGGCGTTCCGGCTGCGCGCCCAGGTCGTCGGGGCCCGGCGGACGGCCGAGGAACTGGGGCGGGCCTTCCCCGCCGTGCCGGTGCGCACCTCGGGACGCGAGCACGTGCTGGACACCGTGCCGGACGCCCCCGCGCTGGTGGTGAGCACCCCGGGCGCCGAACCGGTCGCCGAGGGCGGCTACGCGGCGGCGCTGCTCCTGGACGGCTGGGCGATGCTGGGCCGGCCCGACCTCCGGGCGGCCGAGGACGCGCTGCGCCGCTGGATCGCCGCCGCCGCGCTGGTCCGCCCGCAGGAGGCGGGCGGCACGGTGGTCGTGGTGGCCGAGCCGACGCTGCGGCCCGTGCAGGCCCTGGTGCGCTGGGACCCCGTGGGACACGCGGTGCGGGAACTGGCCGAGCGCGCCGAACTGGGCTTCCCGCCGGTGTCCCGGATGGCGGCCGTCACCGGCCCGCCGGCGGCGGTCGCGGACTTCCTGCGCACCGTCGAACTGCCGGGCCCGGCCGAGGTGCTGGGCCCGGTGCCGCTGCCGGTCACCCCGGCCGGCCGGCCGCGCAGGACGGGCGCGCCGCCGCCCGGTGAGCAGTGGGACCGGGCACTGGTCCGGGTGCCGCCCGGCAGCGGCGCCGCGCTGGCCGCCGCCCTGAAGGCCGCGCAGGCGGCCCGTACGGCGCGGGGGGGCGTGGAGGGGGTGTGGGTGCGGATCGACCCGCCGGACATCGGCTGACGGGACGTGGCGGCCTTCGTGGTCGCTGTAGTCGCTGTAGTCGCTGTGGTCGGCGTGATCGCGGACGCCGTCGCCGTCGAGGCACCGGCCCCGGACACACCCGCGCCCTCCCGGATACGGCGGGGAGGGCGGCGTGGTGTGGTGAGCGGCGGGCGTCAGCCGTTGCGGGGACCCGGGAAGGCGGTCGGCCGGACGTCCTCGCGCAGGGACGGGCTGCCGGCCGTCGGCTGGGTCGGCAGGGAACGGGCGGCGGGAACCGTCGGAACAGCGGGCCCGGCGGGCACGGCGGGTACGCCGGGCAGGGCGGCGCCGACCTCGACGGTGCGGGTGGTCCCGGGCTCCGCGGCCCGCTCGGCCTCCGCCGTCTGCGCGGCGGCACGGCGCGCGCCGTAACGGCGGTGCACGGCCTGCTTGGTGACGCCGAGGGCCGAGCCCACGGCGTCCCACGAGAAGCCGAGCGAGCGGTCGAAGTCCACGGCCGCCGTGACCAGGGTCTCGACGCTGTCCCGCAGTTCCTGCGCGAGGCGGACGGTCGGGGCGGGGGCGCGTCCGTAGACGACGAAGCCCGTGGAGGGGCCGGAGCGGCGCGGGCGGTAGACGTTGCCCAACTGGGCGGTGAGGGTGCGCAGTGCGTCCACCTGCCGGCGGACCCGCTCGATGTCCCGCACCAGCAAGTGCAGGCTGGCCCGGGCCTGGGCGTCGTGGGTTGCGTGGTCGGCCATGAACAAGCCTCTCGAACCGGCGTTGAAAGGAACCGGGCCGCGCGAGCGGCCCGCTGTGGTCAACTCTGTCTTGACCAACGCCTTTTCGGTCCGCTGGTCACGGTGTGGGGGCGTAAGGGCATATGCGTACGCCCCCGAAGGTTGCCGGGCGACATGGCGCACGCCCGCCCCGTACGGCGCACAACCCCAAGCGGGGGCGCACGCCCGGCCGAGGGGGCGTACGCCCTCATGACTCGCCCTCGGCGGCCCGGCGTTCCTGGTCATAGACTGGTGCGCTGCCCGCGTTCCCGCCCCGACCGAGAGGCCCGCACCCGCCCATGAAGCTCGTCTTCGCCGGTACCCCCGAGGTCGCCGTTCCCGCCCTGGACGCCCTGATCGCCTCCGGCCGGCACGAGGTCGCCGCCGTCGTCACCCGCCCCGACGCACCGGCCGGCCGCGGGCGCCGGCTGATCGCGAGCCCGGTCGCCGAACGGGCGGAGGAGGCCGGGATCGAGGTGCTCAAGCCGGCCAAGCCGCGCGACCCGGAGTTCCAGGAGCGGCTGCGGCAGATCGCCCCGGACTGCTGCCCGGTCGTCGCCTACGGCGCCCTGCTGCCCCGGACCGCCCTCGACATCCCCCGCCACGGCTGGGTCAACCTGCACTTCTCCCTGCTGCCCGCCTGGCGCGGCGCCGCGCCCGTGCAGCACAGCCTCATGGCGGGCGACGAGATCACCGGCGCGTCCACCTTCCTCATCGAGGAGGGCCTCGACTCCGGACCGGTCTACGGCACGATCACCGAGGAGGTCCGGCACACCGACACCAGCGGCGACCTGCTCACCCGGCTCGCCCTGGCCGGTGCGGGCCTGCTCGCCGCGACCATGGACGGCATCGAGGACGGCGCCCTGAAGGCGGTGCCGCAGCCGGCCGAGGGCGTCACCCTCGCGCCGAAGATCACCGTGGCGGACGCCCGGGTCGACTGGACCGCCCCCGCCCTGCGCGTGGACCGGGTGGTGCGCGGGTGCACCCCGGCGCCCGGCGCGTGGACCACGTTCCGCGGCGAGCGGCTCAAGCTGATCCAGGCCGTCCCCGTGCCCGCGCGGACCGACCTCGCGCCGGGCGCGCTCGCCGTCGGCAAGAACAGCGTCCACGCCGGCACCGGCTCGTACGCCGTCGAGCTGCTGTGGGTGCAGGCCCAGGGCAAGAAGCCGATGCGGGCGGCGGACTGGGCGCGCGGGGCGCGGATCGCGGAGGGCGAGGCGCTGGGGGGCTGAGAGGCGGCGCCGGGGGCCGAGGCGAGCGGGCGTCGGCGGGGTCACCGGGCGGCCCACCGGGCGGCGGCGAGGCGGCCGTGGGGCGCGGGCGTGCGGTCCCGTACGGGACGTAGGCTGGGCGTACGGCGCATTCGCGCGCCGCGCGGCGCCCCGCGGCGCCCCGCACCCCACACATCCGGAGCACCTTTTTCGTGAGCGACACCTCCCGTCGGGCCCGCAGGCCCGCCAAGCCCTACCGCCGGCCGCAGAAGGACCCCGTCCGCATCCTCGCCTTCGACGCGCTGCGCGCGGTGGACGAACGGGACGCGTACGCCAACCTCGTCCTGCCGCCGCTGCTGCGCAAGGCGCGGGAGAAGGGCGACTTCGACGCACGGGACGCCGCGCTCGCCACCGAGCTGGTCTACGGCACGCTGCGCCGCCAGGGGACCTACGACGCGATCATCGCCGCCTGCGTCGACCGGCCGCTCAGGGAGGTCGACCCGCCCGTCCTGGACGTGCTCGGCCTCGGCGCCCACCAGCTGCTCGGCACCCGCATCCCGAGCCACGCCGCCGTCTCCGCCACCGTGGAGCTCGCGCGGGTCGTGCTCGGCGACGGGCGGGCCAAGTTCGTCAACGCCGTGCTGCGCAAGGTCGCGCAGAGCGACCTCGACGGCTGGCTGGAGAAGGTGGCGCCGCCCTACGACGACGACCCCGAGGACCACCTCGCCGTCGTCCACTCGCACCCGCGCTGGGTCGTCTCCGCCCTGTGGGACTCCCTCGGCGGCGGCCGCGCCGGCATCGAGGACCTGCTGGAGGCCGACAACGAGCGGCCCGAGGTGACCCTCGTCGCCCGGCCCGGCCGCGCCACCACCGAGGAACTCCTCGGCGAGGAGGCCGCGCTGCCGGGCCGCTGGTCGCCGTACGCGGTACGGCTGACCGAGGGCGGCGAACCGGGCGCCGTGACCGCCGTACGGGAAGGCCGGGCGGGCGTCCAGGACGAGGGCAGCCAGCTCGTCGCCCTCGCCCTGGCCGACGCGCCGCTGGACGGCCCCGACGAGAAGTGGCTCGACGCCTGCGCCGGACCCGGCGGCAAGGCGGCCCTGCTCGCGGCGCTCGCCGCGGAGCGCGGCGCGTTCCTGCTCGCCTCGGAGAAGCAGCCGCACCGCGCCGGGCTCGTGGCCCGCGCCCTCGACGGCAACCCCGGCCCGTACCAGGTGATCGCCGCCGACGGGACCCGCCCGCCGTGGCGGCCCGGCAGCTTCGACCGGGTCCTCGTGGACGTGCCGTGCACCGGCCTGGGCGCCCTGCGCCGCCGCCCCGAGGCACGGTGGCGGCGCCGCCCGGAGGACCTGGACGGCTTCGCCCCGCTCCAGCGCGGGCTGCTGCGCACGGCGCTGGAGTCGGTGCGGATCGGCGGCGTCGTCGGCTACGCCACCTGCTCGCCGCACCTCGCCGAGACCCGAGCGGTCGTCGACGACCTGCTCAAGCAGTTCCCCGACACCGAGCTGATCGACGCCCGGCCGCTGCTCCCGGGCGTCGGGGCCCTCGGCGACGGCCCTGACGTACAGCTCTGGCCGCACCTGCACGGCACCGACGCCATGTACCTGGCCCTCATCCGCCGCACGGCCTGACCCCACGGGGCCGCCGGGTCTCCGGCGGCCCCGAGACCGTGGCCGTACCTCCGGCGGCGCCTCCCGACGGCGCCTCCCGACGGCGCCGACCGGTACGTCCGCGCCCGCGCCCGATCGCGGTACGTCCGCGGCCGAGGCCGACGGTGGCGGTGGCCCGGCGGCGGCCGGTGGACGCGGCCCGGCGGGACCGGGGCGAACAACCGTGCTCCGGCATGGCAGTCTTGGGGCATGGCCGCGCAGATCAACCCGAGCATCCTGTCCGCAGACTTCGCCCGCCTCGCCGACGAGGCGAAGGCGGTCGAAGGCGCCGACTGGCTCCACGTCGACGTCATGGACAACCACTTCGTCCCGAACCTCACCCTCGGCGTACCGATCGTGGAGTCCCTGGCCCGGGCGACGGACACGCCGCTGGACTGCCACCTGATGATCGAGGACCCCGACCGGTGGGCCCCGCAGTACGTCGAGGCCGGCGCCTCCTCGGTCACCTTCCACGTCGAGGCCGCCGCCGCGCCGGTGCGCCTCGCCCGGGAGATCCGCGCCAAGGGCGCGCGCGCCTCCATGGCGCTCAAGCCCGCCACCCCCATCGAGCCCTACGAGGACCTGCTCCCGGAACTCGACATGCTGCTGGTCATGACCGTGGAGCCCGGCTTCGGCGGCCAGGCGTTCCTCGACATCATGCTGCCCAAGATCCGCCGGACCAGGGAGCTGATCGGCAAGCACGGCCTCCAGCTCTGGCTCCAGGTGGACGGCGGAGTCTCCGCCTCCACCATCGAGCGCTGCGCCGAGGCCGGCGCCGACGTCTTCGTCGCCGGCTCGGCGGTCTACGGCGCCGACGACCCCGCCGAAGCGGTACGTGCACTGCGCACGCGGGCGGAGGCGGCCACCGCCACCGCATCGTGGGCGTGCGACCACTGAGCGTCAGCTACGTGAACGGCTCTCATCAGGGCTGATCCTGCGCGCCGGATCTGCAAGGATGAACGGCGAATCCAGAGTGTGAACAGCAGTGAGGAGATCGCCGTGTCGGGTATGTCGGCGGGCCGGTCAGCAGTGCGGATGGGACCCGCTGAGCTGGTGCAGGCGGCGGCCATGGCCCGCCGTTTCTACCTAGAGGGGAAGTCGAAGATCCAGATCGCCGAGGAGTTCGGCGTCAGCCGCTTCAAGGTGGCCAGGGTCCTGGAGACCGCTCTCGAACGGGATCTCGTGCGCATCGAGATCCGCGTGCCGGCCGAACTGGACGCCGAGCGCTCCGACGCGCTCCGCGCCCGCTACGGCCTCAGGCACGCCGTCGTCGTGGAGTCCCCGGCCGACGCCGAGGAGACCCCCGACCCGGAGAACCTCGGCGAGGTCGCGGCCGACCTGCTCGGGGAACTCGTCAACGAGGGGGACGTCCTGGGGCTGGCCTGGGGCCGCTCCACCATCCACATGGCGGCGGCCCTCGACCGGCTGCCCCCGTGCACGGTGGTGCAGCTGACCGGCGTCTACGACGCCGGGACCGCCGAGCGCGGCTCGGTGGAGGCCGTGCGCCGCGCAGCGCAGGTGTCCGGCGGCGACGCCCACCCCATCTACGCCCCGATGCTGCTCCCGGACGCGGCCACCGCGGTGGCGCTGCGCAACCAGACCGGGATCGCACGGGCCTTCGAGTACTTCGACAAGGTCACCGTCGCCTGCGTCTCCATCGGTTCCTGGGAGCCGGGCATCTCCACGGTGCACGACATGCTCAGCGACGAGGAGCGCGCCCACTACGCCTCGCTCGGCGTCGCCGCCGAGATGTCCGCGCACCTGTTCGACGCCGAGGGGCGGCGGATCGGCCGTGACCTGGGGGAGCGGTGCATCACGGTCAAGGCGGACCAGCTGCGCCGCATCCCCGAGGTCGTCGCGATAGCGGGCGGGCAGCGCAAGGCGCCCGCGATCGACGCGGTGCTGCGCTCCGGGCTGGTCACCAGCCTGGTCACGGACACCTCGGCCGCCGACTACCTGATGACGGCCGGTACCGCTCCGAAGCCCGCCCTGAACCGGGCGGACCCGGACGGGGTCTGAGAATACGGATCTGGACGCGGGTCCGAGGACGCGCGGGTCGGCGCGGGACGGCTGTGGCGATGTGTCGACACATCGCCACAGCCGTCCCGCGTTCGCGCACCCGGCACCCGCGCCCCCGCCCGGTCCAGCGGCCCGCCCCCGCCGTTGGAGGTTCCTCCCACCCGGCCCCTGACCGGCCTGGATGTTCTGCCGGGGGCCGGTGCCGCCCGGGGCGTGGGACAATGAAGTACGTGCTCTTTCCCCCTGGCGGTCCTGCCAGGGGGTCACCTCTGAACGACTGGGATGTGCAGCACGTGCGTTTCCTCAACGACATCCAGCCCGCGTACGACCTGACGTACGACGACGTCTTCATGGTGCCGAGCCGCAGCGCGGTCGGCTCACGGCAGGGCGTGGACCTCAGCGCCCCGGACGGCACGGGCACCACCATCCCGCTGGTCGTCGCCAACATGACCGCGATCGCCGGCCGCCGCATGGCCGAGACCGTGGCCCGCCGCGGCGGACTGGTGGTCATCCCGCAGGACATCCCGATCGACGTCGTCACCGACGTGGTCTCCTGGGTCAAGAGCCGCCACCACGTCCTCGACACCCCCATCGTGCTGGCCCCGCACCAGACGGTCGCCGACGCCCTCGCCCTGCTGCCCAAGCGGGCGCACAACGCCGGCGTGGTCGTCGACGAGAACCAGCGGCCCGTGGGCGTCGTCACCGACCGGGACCTCACCGGCGTCGACCGCTTCACCCAGCTCGAACTGGTGATGAGCAAGGACCTGCTGCTCCTGGACGCGGACATCGACCCGGGCGAGGCCTTCAACACCCTCGACCAGCACAACCGGCGCTACGCCCCCGCCGTCGACAAGGACGGCCGCCTGGCCGGCATCCTCACCCGCAAGGGCGCCCTGCGCGCCACGCTGTACACCCCCGCCACCGACGACCGGGGCGGACTGCGCATCGCCGCCGCCGTCGGCATCAACGGCGACGTCGCGGGCAAGGCCAAGCAGCTCCTCGACGCGGGCGTGGACACCCTCGTCATCGACACCGCGCACGGCCACCAGGAGTCGATGATCAGCGCGGTCAAGCTGGTGCGCGACCTCGACCCGCGGGTCCCGATCGTCGCCGGCAACATCGTCTCCGCCGAGGGCGTCAAGGACCTGATCGACGCCGGCGCGGACATCATCAAGGTCGGTGTCGGCCCCGGCGCCATGTGCACCACGCGGATGATGACCGGCGTGGGCCGGCCGCAGTTCTCCGCCGTCCTGGAGTGCGCCGCCGAGGCGCGCAAGTACGGCAAGCACGTGTGGGCCGACGGCGGCGTCCGCCACCCGCGCGACGTGGCCATGGCGCTCGCCGCCGGCGCGTCCAACGTGATGGTCGGCTCCTGGTTCGCCGGCACCTACGAGTCGCCGGGCGACCTCCAGCAGGACGCCAGCGGCCGCCTCTACAAGGAGTCCTTCGGCATGGCCTCGGCGCGTGCCGTCGCCAACCGCACCTCGGAGGAGTCCGCCTACGACCGCGCCCGCAAGGCGCTGTTCGAGGAGGGCATCTCCACCTCGCGGATGTTCCTCGACCCCACCCGCCCGGGCGTCGAGGACCTGATCGACTCGATCATCGCGGGCGTCCGCTCCTCCTGCACCTACGCCGGCGCCGCCTCCCTGGAGGAGTTCGCCGACAAGGCCATCGTCGGCGTCCAGAGCGCGGCCGGCTACGCCGAGGGCAAGCCCCTGCACGCCAGCTGGAGCTGACCCGCCCGGCCGCCGGAGCCGAGCCGTATCCTTCCCGCGCCCAGCGGCCCCCACGGCCCCCACGGCCCCCACGGCCCCCGTCCCGCCCCGTCACAGGGCCGGACGGGGGCCGTACGGCGTTCCGGGCCACCGGGGCGATAAGGGACGCACCCGTACGTCGGGCGCGCAACGGTCGAAAGCACCCGCGCAACGAACGTCCGCTCAGCGCCGAGCAACGCAACGATCATGCGGAGACACGCAAGGTTGCTGCATTACGACCGCGACGCCCCGCCTCATAGGGTCTGCGCTGTACGTGGCGCGGCAGGGACCCCGCTCGGTGGGTCCCCCCGGGACGGGGCGCCACCGGTCCCCGCCGCTGAAGACCCGCAGCGACAAGGAGCCGCGCGTGCTCGACCGAGGCGCCCCCAGTGCACCACCGCACGACCGCACCACCCCCGTCCCCCCGTCCGCCGGCGCCCGCCTGATGCGGCGCAAGCCCGTGGAACGCCTGGTCGCCGAGGGCGGCCAGGGCGAAGGAGGGACCCTCAGGCGGTCCCTCGGGCTGTGGCAGCTCACCATGATCAGCATCGGCGCCACCCTCGGCACCGGCATCTTCGTGGTCCTCGGGCAGGCCGTGCCCAAGGCCGGTCCCGCCGTCACGCTGTCCTTCGTGATCGCCGGCCTCACCGCGCTGTTCTCCGCCCTGTCGTACGCCGAACTGGCCGGCACGATCCCCGTCTCCGGCTCCTCCTACTCGTACGCGTACGCAACGATGGGCGAGCTGATCGCCTGGGTGTGCGGCTGGTGCCTGCTGCTGGAGTACGGCGTGTCGGTGGCCGCCGTGGCCGTCGGCTGGGGCGAGTACCTCAACGAACTGCTCAAGGGGACCATCGGCGTCACCCTCCCGGCCGCGCTGTCCGAGCCGCCCGGCGACGGCGGCGTCTTCAACCTGCCGGCGCTGATCGTCGTCCTGCTCGCCATGGTCTTCCTGATGGGCGGCGCCAAGGAGTCCGCGCGCGCCAACACCGTCATGGTCTGCGTGAAGATCGCCTCGCTGGTGCTGTTCTGCGCCATCGGCGTCCAGGGCTTCCGCAGCGGCAACTACGCCCACTTCATGCCGCTGGGCATGGGCGGCGTCAGTGCGGCGGGCGCGACGCTGTTCTTCTCCTACATCGGCTTCGACGCCGCCTCCACCGCGGGCGAGGAGGCCAAGGACGCCCAGCGCGACCTGCCCCGCGCGATCATGCTGTCGCTGGTCATCGTGACCGCGCTCTACGTCCTGGTCGCCGCCGTCGCCGTGGGCGCCAAGCCCTGGCGGCAGTTCACCGACTCGGAGGCGGCCCTCGCCCAGATCATGCGCGAGGTCACCGGCCAGTCCTTCTGGGGCACCCTGCTGGCCGCGTGCGCGGTCGTCGCCATCGCCAGCGTCGTCCTGACCGTCCTGTACGGCCAGACCCGCATCCTGTTCGCGATGTCCCGCGACGGCCTGGTGCCCAAGGTGTTCTCCCGCGTCCACCCGAAGACCGGCGCGCCGCGCGCCAACACGGTGATCGTGTCGCTGTTCTGCGGCGTGCTGGCCGCCGCCGTCCCGCTGGGCCAGCTCGCCGACGCCACCAGCATCGGCACGCTCTTCGCCTTCGCGCTCGTCAACGTGGCGGTCGTGGTGCTGCGCCGGACCCGTCCCGGTATGCGCCGCACCTTCCGCGTGCCGCTGTCCCCGCTGCTGCCCGCGATCGGCTTCGTCCTGTGCGTCTGGATGATGGGCAGCCTCTCGGCCGTCACCTGGGTGGTCTTCGGAATCTGGATGGCGGTCGGGCTCGTGTTCTACTTCGGGTACGGCTACCGCCGCTCCCGTCTCGCCGCGCCTTCCGAAAAGTGATCCACCCACTGTGCTGAACGATCTCGACGAACGCATCGTGCACGCCCTCGCCGAGGACGCCCGCCGCTCCTACGCGGACATCGGGCAGCTCGTCGGCCTGTCCGCGCCCGCCGTCAAGCGGCGCGTGGACAGGCTGCGCGCCACCGGAGCCATCACCGGCTTCACCGTCCGGGTCGACCCGGCGGCGCTCGGCTGGGAGACCGAGGGGTACGTCGAGATCCACTGCCGGCGCAACACCTCCCCGGAGACCATCCAGCGGGGCCTGGAGCGCTACCAGGAGGTGGTGTCCGCCTCCACCGTCACCGGCGACGCGGACGCGATCGCCCAGGTGTTCGCCGCGGACATGCGCCACTTCGAACGCGTCCTCGAACGCATCGCGGGCGAGCCGTTCGTGGAACGCACCAAGTCGGTCCTGGTCCTCTCCCCCCTCCTGCGCCGCTACTCGTCGGGCTCCCCGACGTGACGCCGCGGGCTGGTGGAAACCGCCCCGCACCCCACACCGCCCCCGGCCTCACCGGCTCCGGGGGCGGAGGCGTGTCCGGGCGCCGCACGCGGGTCTCAAGCGGGGTCAGGGGGCGCAGCCCCAGCCGGGGTCCGGGGCGGAGCCCCGGGGAGGGTGACCTCTCACTCCACCGAGTCGGGTGGGTGGGTGGGCGAGGTGGGGGAGAGACAACTCCCCGCACAACGAATCGCCGTACACCCCCTTCCGTACGCAACGAACCCCCCACTCCCGCGCAACGGCGACCGCTTGTACCCCCCATCCACCCGCCCGTACCGTCTAACCGCCCCCCGAAGAACCCCCGCACCGCGAGGAATCCATGCGCACCGCCCTGCTCCAGAGCTCCGGCCGCCCCGGCTCCGTCGCCGAGAACCTGAAGGTCCTCGACGCCGCGGCCGCCCGCGCCGCCGCCGCGGGCGCCGCACTCCTCCTCGCCCCCGAGATGTTCCTGACCGGCTACGCCATCGGCGACGACATCGCCCGCCTCGCCGAGCCCGCCGACGGCGAGGGCGCCGACGCGGTCGCCGAGCTGGCGACCCGGCACGGCCTCGCGGTCGCCTACGGCTACCCGGAGCGCGAAGGCGAGTCCGTCTTCAACTCCGCCCAGCTGATCTCCGCCGACGGCGCCCGCCTCGCCAACCACCGCAAGACCCACCTCTTCGGCGGCTTCGAGCGCGACCACTTCACCCCGGGCGACCAGCCGGTCGTCCAGGCCGAGCTGAACGGCCTGACCGTGGGCCTGCTGATCTGCTACGACGTGGAGTTCCCGGAGAACGTGCGCGGCCACGCCCTGGCCGGCACCGACCTCCTCCTCGTCCCGACGGCGCTCATGCACCCGTACCAGTTCGTCGCCGAATCCCTCGTACCGGTGCGCGCCTTCGAGAACCAGATGTACGTCGCGTACGCCAACCGCACCGGCCGCGAAGGCGAGTTCGAGTTCACCGGACTGTCCGCCCTCGCCGGCCCCGACGGCGTCGCCCGCGCCCGGGCCGGCCGCGCCGAGGAGCTGGTCCTCGCCGACGCGGACCCGGCCCTCCTCGCCGCCTCCCGCGAGAGCAACCCGTACCTCGCCGACCGCCGCCCCGGCCTGTACGGGTCCCTCGTCTGAGCCTCCCGGCCCGCACCCCGCCCGCACCCCGTTCTTCCCGCGCAAGGAGTCCGTACCCCATGACGTCCACGGTGCCCAACGCCGTCGAGCACGCCGACGAGCAGCAGCCGCCGATCACCATGTTCGGCCCGGACTTCCCCTACGCCTACGACGACTTCCTCGCCCACCCGGCCGGCCTCGGCCAGATCCCCGCGACCGAGCTGGGCGCCGAGGTCGCGGTCATCGGCGGCGGCCTGTCCGGCGTCGTCGCCGCCTACGAGCTGATGAAGATGGGCCTCAAGCCCGTCGTCTACGAGGCCGACCGGATCGGCGGCCGGCTGCGCACCGTCGGCTTCGAGGGCTGCGACGCGTCGCTGACCGCGGAGATGGGCGCCATGCGCTTCCCGCCGTCCTCCACCGCCCTCCAGCACTACATCGACCTGGTCGGCCTCACCACCCGCCCCTTCCCCAACCCGCTCGCCGAGACGACCCCGTCCACCGTCGTCGACCTCAAGGGCGAGTCGCACTACGCCGAGACGATCGCCGACCTGCCGCAGGTCTACCGGGACGTCGCCGACGCCTGGGGCCGGTGCCTGGAGGAGGGCGCCGACTTCTCCGACATGAACCGCGCCCTGCGCGAGCGGGACGTGCCGCGCATCCGCGAGATCTGGGCGAAGCTGGTGGAGAAGCTGGACAACCAGACCTTCTACGGCTTCCTCTGCGACTCCGAGGCGTTCAAGTCCTTCCGGCAGCGCGAGATCTTCGGCCAGGTCGGCTTCGGCACCGGCGGCTGGGACACCGACTTCCCCAACTCCATCCTGGAGATCCTGCGCGTCGTCTACACCGAGGCCGACGACCACCACCGCGGCATCGTCGGCGGCTCCCAGCAGCTGCCGCTGCGCCTGTGGGAGCGCGAGCCGGAGAAGATCGTCCACTGGCCCTACGGCACCTCGCTGAAGTCGCTGCACGTGGCCGGCGAGCCGCGCCCGGCCGTGACCCGGCTGAACCGCACCGCGGGCAACCGGATCACGGTGACCGACGCGAGCGGCGACATCCGCACCTACCGGGCGGCGATCTTCACCGCCCAGTCCTGGATGCTGCTGTCCAAGATCCAGTGCGACGACGAGCTGTTCCCGATCGACCACTGGACGGCGATCGAGCGCACCCACTACATGGAGTCCAGCAAGCTGTTCGTGCCGGTGGACCGGCCGTTCTGGCTGGACAAGGACGAGCAGACGGGCCGGGACGTCATGTCGATGACGCTGACCGACCGGATGACCCGCGGCACCTACCTGCTGGACGACGGGCCGGACAAGCCCGCCGTGATCTGCCTCTCCTACACCTGGTGCGACGACAGCCTCAAGTGGCTGCCGCTGTCCGCGAACGAGCGGATGGAGGTCATGCTGAAGTCGCTCGGCGAGATCTACCCGAACGTCGACATCCGGGCGCACGTGATCGGTAACCCGGTGACGGTGTCCTGGGAGAACGAGCCGTACTTCATGGGCGCGTTCAAGGCCAACCTGCCCGGCCACTACCGCTACCAGCGGCGCCTGTTCACGCACTTCATGCAGGACCGGCTGCCCGAGGACAAGCGGGGCATCTTCCTGGCCGGCGACGACATCTCCTGGACGGCCGGCTGGGCGGAGGGCGCCGTGCAGACCGCGCTGAACGCGGTGTGGGGCGTGATGCACCACTTCGGCGGCGGCACCGACGCCACCAACCCCGGTCCGGGCGACGTCTACGACGAGATCGCGCCCGTCGAGCTGCCCGAGGACTGACGCCGGCCGCGGGCGGTCACAGTCCGGCCGCCCGCGCCGCCTCGTACACCTCGGCGGCGACGTCCTTGAGCTCCTCGGCGTCGCGCGGGGTGCTCTGCACGTCGACCAGGATCTCCTCCAGGCCGAGTTCGGCGTAGGGGAGCAGGTCGGCCGCGATCTGCTCGGCGCCGCCGTGGAAGGGCCTGCGGTCGCCGCCTTCGCGCTTGGCCCGGTAGCGGGCGTTCACCCGCAGCACCGTCCGGATCGGCTGCTGCCGGCCGCGCTCGGCGGCCAGGTCCTGGAGCGCGTGCCACTGGTCGGCGACCTGCTCCACGCCGGTGGCGGTCGGCAGCCAGCCGTCGGCGTGCTCGACCAGCCGCTCCCGCGCCCGGCCGGTGCCGGCGGCCAGCAGGACGGGAATGGGCCGGGCGGGCTTGGGGCCGACCAGGGCCGAGTCGATCGAGGTCAGCGGGCCGGTGTGGCGCACCGGGTCCGGGCCCCACACCGCGCGGCAGACGTCGATCACCTCGTCCAGCACCCGCCCGCGCTCCTTGATCGGCCGGATGCCCGAGGCCGCGTACTCGTCCAGGGACCAGCCGGTGCCGAAGCCGGCGAGCACCCGGCCGCCGCTGGCCGCGTCGAGCGAGGCGAGGGCCTTGGCGAGCTGGAACGGCGTGTGCAGCGGCGCGACGAGCACGCTGCTGCCCAGGCTCACCCGCTCGGTGGCCGCCGCGGCCAGGGTGAGCGTGACCAGCGGGTCGGCCACATGCCGGTAGGCGTCGGGCCAGGGCAGGCCCTCGATGCCGTACAGGCCCTGGGTGGCGGGCTCCGGGAACAGGGCCCGTTCGTACACCCAGAGGCTGTCGTAGCCGATGCGTTCGGCGGCGCGGGCCACGTCGGGCACGTCCGTGCCGAGGTCGTACTGACGGTTCTGCGGGAGACCCAGTCCCAGCCGTGTCGCCATGCCGGTGCGCTCCTTCGTGATCGTCGGTGTCCACCGGTCAACGTACAGTGATCACCCGAGAGTTCCCCGGCGCCCGGCCGGGGCCCGCGGCCGTGGCCGCGCCGGAGCGGGGCGGAGCGGGTCAGTGCGGTAGCGGGGTGAGCATCATGCGCCCGGCGAAGCCGACCGCCGCGTCCAGCCGCTGGGCGAACTCCTCGGCCACGTCCGGCAGTCGGCGCAGCGCCCACAGCGCCCGCGCGCTCGACCAGGCGGCGTCCCGGGCCCGCTCCAGGCTCCACGCGCTCAGCAGATGGGTGAGCGGATCGGCGATCTGGAGCAGGTCGGGCCCCGGCATCAGCTCCTCGCGGACCCGCTCCTCCAGCGCGGCCAGCAGGTCGCCGACGCGGTCGAAGTCGCTCTCCAGGTCCTCCGGTTCGCATCCGAGGGCGAGAGAGGCGTCCACGACGGCGAGGGCCAGGTCGTGGCCGATGTGCGCGTTGACGCCGGCCAGCGCGAACTGGAGCGGGCGTACGCCGGGATGGCGGCGGAGCTGGAACAGCGGGCGCCAGCAGGCGGGCGGGCGCCGCCCCCGGTCCGCCGCGTCCACGGCGGCGAGGTAGCGCCCGGCGAACCGCACGTCCAGCGTGGCCGCGGCGTGCGGGTCCGTGAAGCGTCCGGCGGTCAGCCGGTGGCCGACGGCCTCGGTGACGGTGAGGTAGACGCGGTTGAAGACCGCGATCCCGTCCCGCTCCGGCAGGGTGGCCGCCAGCGAGCGCATCCGCGTGAGGACCGCGTCCACGGTGTCCGGGCGGCGGGTGAGTCGTACCGAGTGCCCCATGGGGGCAGCGTCCCAGCCCCGCGCCGCCCGCACCGCCGACCGCCCCGCCGTTCCCCACAACGGGCGAATCGCGGCCGTCGCACGACGGGCGAATCGCGGCTACCGCTCGGCGCGCCCCTCGTCGTAGGACGACGTGCCCTCGTCCAGGAGCGGTTCCTGCTTCTTCAGATGGGCGGGCGCGAAGGCGCGCAGCGCGTGGTAGCCGGTGATGACGACGATCGTGCCGAGCGCGATGCCGCTGAGCGAGAAGGTGTCGGTGAACTTCATGCTGACGTTGCCGACGCCGATGATGATGCCCGCCGCGGCCGGCACCAGGTTCAGCGGGTTGCGCAGGTCGACCTTGGCGTTGAGCCAGATCTGCGCGCCGAGCAGGCCGATCATGCCGTACAGGATGACGGTGATGCCGCCGAGGACGCCGCCGGGGATCGCGGCGACGACCGCGCCGAACTTCGGGCACAGGCCGAACAGCAGCGCGAAGCCGGCGGCGGCCCAGTAGGCGGCGGTGGAGTACACGCGGGTGGCGGCCATCACGCCGATGTTCTCGGAGTAGGTGGTGTTGGGCGGGCCGCCCACCGCCGTCGACAGCACCGAGGCGACGCCGTCGGCCGAGATGGCCGTGCCGAGCTTGTCGTCCAGCGGGTCGCCGGTCATCTCGCCGACCGCCTTGACGTGTCCGGCGTTCTCCGCGACCAGCGCGATGACGACGGGCAGCGCCACCAGGATCGCCGACCAGTGGAAGGCCGGTCCGTGGAAGGTCGGCAGCCCGACCCAGTCGGCCTTGCCGACGCCGGAGAGGTCCAGGCGCCAGTGGTCGGTGACCTTGCCCGACCCGTCCGCGGAGTGGATCCTGCCGAAGATCCGGTCGAGCGCCCAGGACAGGGCGTACCCGAAGACCAGGCCGAGGAAGATCGCGATGCGGGACCAGAAGCCGCGCAGGCAGACCACGGCCAGTCCTGTGAACAGCATCACCAGCAGCGCCGTCCACTGGTCCTGCGGCCAGTAGGTGGAGGCGGTGACCGGGGCGAGGTTGAAGCCGATCAGCATCACCACCGCGCCGGTGACGACCGGCGGCATCGCGGCGTGGATGATCCGCGCCCCGAACCGCTGGACGGCGAGCCCGATCAGGAACAGCACCGCGCCGACGACCAGCACCGCGCCGGTGACCGTCGCGCTCGTGCCGCCCTGGGCCCGGATCACCGCGGCGACGCCCACGAACGACAGCGAGCAGCCCAGGTAGCTGGGGACCCGGCCGCGGGTGGCGAGCAGGAAGATCACCGTCGCGACGCCGGACATCATGATCGCGAGGTTGGGGTCGAGGCCCATGAGCACGGGGGCCACGAAGGAGGCGCCGAACATGGCCACGACGTGCTGGGCGCCGAGCCCGGCCGTGCGGGGCCAGGAGAGCCGTTCGTCGGGCCGGACCACCGCTCCGGGTGCGGGCGTGCGCCCGTCACCGTGCAGTTTCCAGCGCACGCCGAGGTCCATGGTGGGGTTTCGCTTTCTCTGTACGTGAGGTGTCCGAAAACCATTGTCGGGGGTGCGCGGCGATGCTCCGTTCGAAAGTCGCGCTGAGCGACCGCTTAGGATGGGCCGCGCAGTACCGCCGCACCGCCCCACCGCACCCCCCAGGAGCACCCCGTGACCGTCCAGGCCCCCGCCGTCCCCGCCCTGTCGTACGGCCGGCTGATCCCCGTCGACGTGCACTTCGACGACCTGGACGCGCTCGGCCTGCTGCACAACGCGCGCTACCCGCTGCTGGTGGAGCGCGCCTGGTCCGAGCTGTGGAGCGGCCACGGTTTCCGCTTCGAGGGCGACTGGGCCGCCGCCGGCGACGCCTGCAACGCGGTCAGGGAACTGCGGATCACCTACGACGCCCCGGTGACCCGGCCGGGTGAGTACGCTGTCCACCTGTGGCTGGAACGACTCGGTACCACCGGCCTGACGTACGGCTTCCGGTTCTGCTCGGCCGACGGCGCGACGGCCTACGCGCACGGCGCCCGCGTCCTGGTCCGGCTGGACTCCGAGACGCTGCGCCCCGCCCCGTGGAGCGAGCGGTTCAGGGCCGCGGGCCGGGAACTGCTGCGGCCGGCCCACTGATCCTCGGCCGGTCCCGGTCGCCCGCCCGCAGCACCCCGGCGAAGGCGGCCAGCCCGCACGCCAGCACGGTCACCAGGCCGAACGACACCACCAGGCTGGTCGCCTGGGCGAGCCCGCCGATGGCGCTCGGCGCGACCAGACCGGAGGTGTACGTGATGGTCGCCACGCCGGCGATGGCCTGACTGGGGTTGGGCCCGCTGCGCCCGGCCGCCGCGAAGCACAGCGGCACGACGACCGCGATGCCGAGCCCCATCAGCGCGAACCCGCCCATCGCCACCGCCGGATGGCCCGCCAGGACGACCAGCAGCCCGCCCAGCACGGCCAGCACCCCGCCGGCCCGCACCGTGCGCACCGAGCCGAACCGGTCCACCACCCGGTCGCCGACGATCCGGGCGACGGCCATGGTGAGGGTGAAGCCCGTGGTGCAGGCCGCGGCGAGCCCCGCCGAGGTCTCCAGCTGCTGGCGCAGGTACACCGCCGACCAGTCCAGGCTCGCGCCCTCCGCGAACACCGCGCAGAACCCGATCGCGCCGATCAGCAGCGCCGACTTCGGCGGCAGCGCGAACCGCGGCGGCGGCTCCTCGTCCTCGGCGGGCTGGAGGTCCAGGACCCAGGAGCAGGCCACCTGCCCGAGCACGGTCAGCACAGCGGCCGCCAGGACGTGGTGCAGCCGGGCGTCCGCGCCCAGGTGCGCGGCGAGCGTGCCGGCCGCCGAGCCGATCAGGGCGCCCGCGCTCCACATGCCGTGCAGCCCGGACATGATCGAGCGGCCGAGCCGGTTCTCCACCTCCACGCCGAGCGCGTTCATCGCGACGTCGGACATCCCCGCCGAGGCGCCGTAGACGAACAGCGCCAGGCAGAGGGCGGGCAGGTTGGGGGAGAGGGCGGGCAGGACCAGGGACAGCGTCCACAGCGCGAGCAGGCCGCGCAGGGCGGCGCGGGCGCCGAAACGGTGGCTGATCCGGCCCGCCAGCGGCATCGCGAGGGACGCGCCGAGCGCGGGGAACGCCAGCGCGAGGCCCAGCTGCCCGGCGCTCACCGAGGCGTGCTCCTGGATCCACGGGACCCGGGTCGCGAACGAGCCGGTGACCGCGCCGTGCGCGGCGAACACGGCCGCCACGGCGTACCGGGCGCGCCGCACCTCGCGCTGTTCGTAGACCACTGCTCTCATTCTCCGGCCCCTTCTGGACGCTGGGCCGCCCCCGCGGACGGCCGGCGTGCTGAACGCGACGTAAACTATCAGGGACCCTTCCTGATGGATAGGGGATTTGCGACGGCCGCCCGGCGCGGCCCAGTCGATCTGGGAGGATTCCCGGCATGCCCGCATCCCCGAGCACCGCCCGGGCCATCAACGACCGGCTCGCCCTGCGCCTGCTGCAGCGGGAAGGACCGTTGACGGCAGGACAGTTGAAGCAGCTCACCGGCCTGTCCAGGCCGACCGTCGCCGACCTCGTGGAGCGCCTGGCGCTCTCCGGCCTGATCACCGTGGTGGGGGAGTCCGGCGAGCAGCGGCGCGGCCCCAACGCACGGCTGTACGGCATCGTCGCCGACCGCGCCCACCTGGCCGCCCTTGACGTGCGCACCGAGAGCGTCACCGTGACCGTCACCGACCTGCTGGGCCGGGAACGCGCCGAGGCGTGCGCGCCCATCGGCGGCGACACCGGCACCGGGGACGCGGTCGAGCAGGCGGTCACGCTGGTGGAGCGGGCGGCGAAGGAGGCCGGCGCGGAGCGGCTGCACACCGTCGCCATCGGCGCCCCCGGGCTCATCGACCCGGTCACCGGTGAGCTGCGCGACTCGACGGGCCTGCCCGAGTGGCACCGCCGGCTGGTGGCCGCCCTTCAGCAACGGCTGCCGCGCGCGGCCGTCATCGTCGAGAACGAGACCAACCTCGCCGCGCTGGCCGAGCAGCGCGACGGAGCCGCCCGGGGACGGGACACCTTCGTCCTGCTCTGGCTCGGCCACGGCACCGGCGCGGCCGTCGTCCTGGACGGCGCGCTGCGCCGCGGCGCGTCCGGCGGCACCGGCGAGATCGGCTTCCTGCCCGTGCCGGGCACCGGGGGCCTGCCCTCGGCCACCGACTGCACGGGCGGCTTCCACTCCCTGGCCGGCGCGGCGGCGGTGGCCCAACTCGCCCGCGCGCACGGACTGACCGGGGCGCCGGCGGCCGAGCTGGTGCGGCGGGCGGCGACCGGGGACGCCGCCGCGTCCGACGCCTTCCTGGACGCCCTCGCCGACCGCGTCGCCCTCGGCGCCGCCTCGGTCGTGGCCGTCCTGGACCCCGGCTGCCTGGTCCTGGGCGGCGAGGTCGGCCAGGCCGGCGGCGAGGCGCTCGCGGCCCGGGTGGCCGACCGCGTCCAGCGGATGTCGCCGCTGCCCCTGGAGGTGCGGCCGGGCGCGCTCGGCGGCGGCGCGGTGCTGCGCGGAGCGCTGATCACGGCGCGGGACCGCGCCCAGGACGACCTGTTCGCCCCGGCCGGCCGGAGCGGCGGGGAACACCGGGCCGGATGACCGGACACGGGCCGTACCGGTGCGCGCCCCGCGTCACAGGACGCGCGTACCCGGCTCTCGTCGAGGGAGGTGCGTACGCCGCCCTCGTCACGGGAGGTGCGTACGCCGCCCTCGTCGCAGGACGCGCGCCCGCCGCACCGGGCGCCGCACGCGCGGCCGCCTCACCGGTGCAGCGCCGAGCCGAACCGCGTCAGCAGGTACTCCTCGAACGTCCGCTTGCCCACCGCCCGGCGCGGCGCGAGATGGCCGCCCGCGCGGAAGCCGCGGTAGACCCGGCCCGGCATCGGCAGGCTGAGGATCGGGCGGCGCCGGCCGACGGCCCTGAGATAGGCGCGGGCCAGGGACTCCACCGGACGCACCTCGGGGCCGCCCAGGTCGGGCGCCCGCCCCGCCGGCGCGCCCACCGCCAGCTCGGCCAGTCGGCCCGCGACCTCGGCCGCCTCCACCGGCTGGGCGCTCACCCCGGCCGGCAGCAGTACGACCGGCGCCTTGGCCACCCGTTCGAAGACGTCCACCAGCAGGTCGTGGAACTGGGTGGCGCGCAGCACCGTCCAGCCCAGTCCCGACTCCACGACCAGCCGCTCCACCGCGTGCTTCGTCTGGTAGTAGCCGAACGGCACCCGGTCGACGCCCACGACGGAGACGTAGACGAGATGGGGGACGCCCGCCGTGCGCGCCGCCGCGATCAGGTGGCCGGCCGCCTCCTCGTCGCCGCCCCGGGGCGAGCTCGCGCAGTGCACGATCGCGTCCACGCCCGCCACGGCCGCGTCCAGCGCCGGCCCGCCCTCACGCAGATCGACGGCGCAGGACCGGCTGTGCCGGCTGAGCACCCGCACCTCGTGCCCGTCGGCGCGCAGCCGTTCGGCGACGAGCCGGCCGAGCGTTCCGGTGCCGCCGGTCACCAGGATCGTGGTCATGCTGCTCCGTCCCTCCGGACATCGGCGTCCCCGTTGGAAGCCGGGACTGTCCACGGCGTGCCAAGCACCAGCTTCGCCGCGTTCACCGGCGCCCGCACCCCGGTTGCGGGCCGCGGCCCGGCCGCCGAACCGACGGTTGGTACGGACCTGTTGACCCGCGTGGTCTAGTCCTCTTAATGTCTGACTCCTGCACAGGCCGGTCCGGCGGCGGTGACGACGGCCCTTGCCCGCCGCCGGACCTCTCATCCCCCGTGCGGCCGGTGCCGGCCGCCCCTCGGCCGCCGACGCGTTCTGTGAGCGAACCCACACCGATCGTCCAGATGGACGCCATGAGGGCGTGGCACACTGGGCCCTGTACCAGAAGCAGCGCACTCCGGGGTCGGTGAAAGTCCGAACCGGCGGTTACAGTCCGCGACCCGGTCGCTTCCAGCGGCCGGTTGACCAGGTGAAATTCCTGGACCGACGGTTAAAGTCCGGATGGGAGGCAGTGCGCGGCGGGCGAACACGCACACGTGCGCGCCGCCGTCCTCGGGTCCGCCCTCACGGGCGTGGCCCCGTCCGGCGTCGCCCCGAGTGCTCCACGCCCGTGATCTCTGTCGTCGTCGGCAGCCCCGGAGTCCGTGCCCCAAGAGGCAGGAGGACCCGGGAAGTGTTCACCGGAATCGTCGAAGAGCTGGGTGAGGTCACCGCCGTCGAGAACCTCGGCGACGCCGCCCGCTTCCGGCTCCGCGGCCCCGTCGTGACCGAGGGCGCGCGGCACGGCGACTCCATCGCCGTGAACGGGGTCTGTCTCACCGTCGTCGAGCACGAGGGCGACGAGTTCACCGCCGACGTCATGGCGGAGACCCTCAAACGCTCCAGCCTCGGCGTCCTCGCCGTCGGCTCCCGGGTCAACCTCGAACGCCCCACCGCCGTGGGCGCCCGTCTCGGCGGCCACATCGTCCAGGGCCACGTCGACGGCACCGGCGCCGTCCTGGAGCGCACCCCCTCCGAGCACTGGGAGATCGTGAAGATCTCGCTGCCCGCGGAGCTCGCGCGCTACGTCGTGGAGAAGGGCTCCATCACGGTCGACGGCATCAGCCTCACCGTGGTCGACGCCGGCGCCGACCACTTCACCGTCAGCCTCATCCCCACCACCCTCGCGCTGACCACCCTCGGCCTGAAGAAGGCCGGCGACCCGGTCAACCTGGAGGTGGACGTCGTCGCCAAGTACGTCGAGCGCCTGCTCGGCGACCGGGCGTCCCGCACCGCCGACCGCAGCGGGGAGGCCGGCGCGTGAACTGGCTCAACTCCGAGGCCTTCACCCTCCTCGGCCAGCAGATCAAATGGTCCGACATGATCGGCAACGTCATCGGCCTGATCGGCCTGGCGTTCGGCTGGCGGCGCTCCCTGTGGAGCTGGCCCACCCAGTTCCTGTCCGGCCTGATCCTCTTCGCCGCCTTCTCCACCGCCCACCTCTCCGGCAGCGCCGGAAAGCAGATCGTCGTCATGGTCGTCGCGGTCTACGGCTGGTGGCAGTGGAACCGCGGCCGCGACGGGGGCGAGGACGGCCACATCGCCGTACGCTTCGCCACCTGGCGCGAACGCGCCGCGCTGCTCGGCGCCGCCGCCGTCGGCACCCTCGCCGTCGCCGCCCTCTTCAAGGCCTACCCGTCCCTGTCCTGGGACCCCTGGCCGGACGCCTACATCTTCGTCGGCACCATCGTCGCCATGTACGCCCAGGCCCGCGGCATGGTCGAGTTCTGGTTCGCCTGGCTGCTCGTCGACGCCGTCGGCGTCCCGCTCAACTTCGCCAACGGCTTCGCCTTCTCCGGCTTCGTCTACGTCGTCTACGGCGCGCTCGTCCTGTGGGGCCTGCGCGACTGGTGGCTGCGCTCCCGTCGGACCGCGCGGCCCGTCCCGGAAGGAGCGTGCGCATGACCGCCCGCCCGTCTCCCGCCACCCATCCGACCCGGGCGCCCGGCGCCGCCCGCCCGATCCCGCCCGCCCTCTACTCCGACGCCGTCGAGGAGTTCGCGCTCGACCCGGTCGAGCAGGCCGTCGCCGACATCGCCGCCGGCCGCCCGGTCGTGGTCGTCGACGACGAGGACCGGGAGAACGAGGGCGACCTCGTCATCGCCGCCGAGAAGGCGACCCCCGAGATCGTCGCCTTCATGATGAGCGAGTGCCGCGGCCTGATCTGCGCCCCCATGGAGGGCGAGGAACTGGACCGGCTCGAACTGCCGCAGATGGTCGCGCAGAACACCGAGTCGATGAAGACCGCCTTCACCGTCTCCGTCGACGCCTCGGCGGCGCACGGCGTCACCACCGGCATCTCCGCCGCCGACCGCGCCACCACCCTGCGCATGCTGGCGAGCGGCGCCGCCGAGCCCGCCGACCTGGTCCGCCCCGGCCACGTCTTCCCGCTGCGCGCCAGGAGCGGCGGCGTACTGGTCCGCGACGGCCACACCGAGGCCGCCGTCGACCTCGCCCGGCTCGCCGGGCTGCGCCCGGCCGGCGCCATCGTGGAGATCGCCGGCGAGGACGGCCGGATGCTGCGCCTGCCCGAACTGGTCGTCTTCGCCCGCAAGCACGGCCTGACGATCATCTCCATCGAGGACCTGATCGCCTACCGCCGGAGCAGCGAGCCCACCGTCCGCCGCGAGGCCGAGGTCCGCCTGCCCACCGCGCACGGCACGTTCACCGCCTACGGCTACCGCTCCACCGTCGACGGCGTCGAACACGTCGCCCTCGTCCACGGCGAGATCGGCGACGGCGAGGACGTCCTGGTCCGCGTCCACTCCGAGTGCCTGACCGGCGACGTCTTCGGCTCGCTGCGCTGCGACTGCGGCCCCCAGCTGGACGCCTCCCTCGCCCGCATCCAGCGGGAGGGCCGCGGCGTGGTGGTCTACCTGCGCGGCCACGAGGGACGCGGCATCGGACTGATGTCCAAGCTGCGGGCCTACGAACTCCAGGAGCGCGGCCGCGACACCCTCGACGCCAACCTCGAACTCGGCCTGCCCGCCGACGCCCGCGACTACGGCGCCGGCGCGCAGATCCTCACCGACCTCGGGGTGCGCGGCGTCCGCCTGATGACCAACAACCCCGACAAGAGCGACGCGTTGCTGCGCCACGGCATCAAGGTCACCGACCGCGAGCCGATGCCCGTCCAGGCCGGCGAGCACAACCTCCGTTACCTGCGCACCAAGCGGGACCGGATGGGGCACGACCTGCCCTGGCTGGACACGCCCGCCGTGTCCACCTGCGGCAACCAGTAGGCACCAGTAAGCACCAGAACCACCAGGAACGAGGAGACACGTGAGCGGCAAGGGTGCACCGGAACTGTCCGTCCGCAACGTCGGCGACCTCAGGGTCGCCGTCATCGCGGCGCAGTGGCACGAGAAGGTGATGGACGGACTGGTGGACGGCGCGCTGCGCGCCCTGCACGAACTGGGCATCGACGAGCCGACCCTCCTGCGGGTCCCCGGCAGCTTCGAACTGCCGGTGGTGGCCAAGGTCCTCGCCGGCCGCGGCTACGACGCGATCGTCGCCCTCGGCGTCGTCGTCCGCGGCGGCACACCGCACTTCGACTACGTCTGCCAGGGCGTCACCCAGGGCCTGACCCAGGTGTCGGTGGAGACCGGCGTCCCCATCGGCTTCGGCGTGCTCACCTGCGACACCGAGGAACAGGCCCTGGACCGGGCCGGCCTCGCGGGCTCCACCGAGGACAAGGGCCACGAGGCGGTCACCGCGGCGGTGGCGACCGCGGCCACGCTCCGTTCGGTATCCGAACCCTGGCGGTGAGTCGCCCCCGACAACGGCTAGGGTGGGGGACACCATGTCCAAGAAGACGTTCGAGGAGCTCTTCACCGAGCTCCAGCACAAGGCCGCCCAGGGCGACCCCGCCACCTCCCGCACCGCCGAGCTGGTCGGCAAGGGAGTCCATGCCATCGGCAAGAAGGTCGTCGAAGAGGCCGCCGAGGTCTGGATGGCCGCCGAGTACGAGGGCAAGGAGGCGGCCGCCGAGGAGATCTCGCAGCTGCTCTACCACGTCCAGGTGATGATGGTCGCCCGCGGCATCTCCCTGGACGACGTCTACGCCCACCTCTGATCACCAGCAGATCCGACCCCGTACGCACCACACCGTACGCACGAACGAAGGAAGCCGACCTCATGCTGCGCATCGCCGTCCCCAACAAGGGTTCACTCTCCGGCCCTGCGGCGGACATGCTGCATGAGGCCGGCTACCAGCAGCGCCGCGAGTCCAAGGAGCTGCGGATCGTCGACCCGAACAACGAGGTCGAGTTCTTCTACCTGCGCCCCCGCGACATCGCGATCTACGTCTCCTCCGGCCGCCTCGACATCGGCATCACCGGCCGCGACCTGCTCGTGGACTCCGGGGCCGGCGCGGAGGAGATCCTCCCGCTCGGCTTCGCCCGCTCCACCTTCCGCTTCGCCGCCAGGCCCGGCGCCGCCCACGGCATCGAGGACCTCAAGGGCCGCACGGTCGCCACCTCCTACGAGGGCATCGTCGCCAAGCACCTGGCCGACAGCGGCGTCGACGCCTCCGTCGTCCACCTGGACGGCGCCGTGGAGACCGCGATCGAGCTGGGCGTCGCCGAGGTCATCGCCGACGTCGTGGAGACCGGCACCAGCCTGCGCAACGCGGGCCTGGAGGTCTTCGGCGAGCCGATCATGAAGTCCGAGGCGATCGTCGTCCGCCGCACCGGCGCGGACGCCGAGGACCCCAAGGTGCAGCAGTTCCTGCGCCGCCTCCAGGGCGTCCTGGTGGCCCGCACCTACGTCATGATGGACTACGACTGCCGGGTCGAGCAGCTGGAGAAGGCCGTCGCGCTCACCCCGGGTCTGGAGTCCCCGACCGTCTCCCCGCTGCACAACGAGGGCTGGGTCGCCGTGCGCGCCATGGTCCCGGCCAAGGAGGCCCAGCGGATCATGGACGACCTGTACGCCATCGGCGCCCGCGCCATCCTGACCACGGCCATCCACGCCTGCCGTCTGTAAGGGGCGCCCAGCGATGTCCGACCTCCCCCAGCTCCCCGTCACCTTCCGCCCCGCGATCACCCGTGTGGTCTTGCTCACGGCCGGCGTCGCGATCTTCGCGGTGATCACGGCCGTGGCGCTCCTGCTGGAGCCGCTCACCCCCGGCGAGCGGATCAGCTTCGTCTTCACCGGCGCGCTGCTGTTCGGCGTGCTGCTGATGCTGTCCCGGCCCAAGGTCGTCGCCGACGACTCGGGCGTCACCGTCGTCAACATCGCCGGCCGACGCCGCCTGGAATGGCCGGAAATACTCCAGGTGAACCTGCGTCCGGGCGATCCGTGGGTGTTCCTCAACCTGAGCGACGGCACCAGCCTGCCCGCGCTCGGCATCCAGCCCGGCATCGCCAAGCAGCGCGCCATCGCCGACGCCCGGGCCCTGCGCGCCCTCGTCGAGGCCCGCTCCCTGCACGACCCCGAGCCCTCTCCGGGTGCGTCTCAGGGCTGACTGGGGGATGTCCGCCCTGACGCACGCCGCCGCGTTTTGACTAATCTGGTGGCGGAGACGTTTCGCTGCGTCTCCGCCCCTGTGCCCCGACCGGTGCCAGGGGCTCCTGCTACCCGAGGAGTGACTCCCTCCGGCGATGGACGGATCGTCCTGCAGTACCTGCGCCGCCCCCTGCCGACATAGCGCGCGCCGCGACACCGCGGCCGTCGCGCACGCGGAGGCGGCGGCATCATGACCATCTCCCTGCTGCTCCTCGCAGCGGCCTTCCTGCTCATCCTCGCCAACGGCTTCTTCGTCGCCGCCGAATTCGGACTGGTGACCGTCGAACGCCCGGAGGCCGAGAAGGCCGCCGCCGACGGCGACAAACGGGCCCGCACGGTCGTCGAGTCGCTCGGCGAGCTGTCCTTCCAGCTCTCCGGCACCCAGCTCGGCATCACCATCACCTCCCTGGTCGTCGGCATGCTCGCCGAGCCCGCGCTCGCCGAGCTGCTGCGCGGCCCCTTCACCGCCGTCGGCGCGCCCGAGGGCGTCGTCTCCGGCGCCGCAGTGCTCGTCGGCATGCTGCTCGCCTCCGCGGTGCAGATGGTGATCGGCGAACTCGTGCCGAAGAACTGGGCGGTCTCCCGGCCGCTCCAGGTCGCGCGCTTCGTCGCCGGCCCGCAGCACCTCTTCTCCCGCCTGTTCCGCCCGGTGATCTCCGTGCTGAACACGGTGGCCAACCGGCTGGTGCGCGCCCTCGGCGTCGAACCCGCCGAGGAACTGGCCTCCGCGCGCACCCCCGGCGAGCTGGTCTCCCTGGCCCGCCACTCGGCCCGGGCCGGCGCCCTCGAACAGGACACGGCCGACCTGTTCGTGCGCACCCTGTCCCTGGGCGACCTGACCGCGCAGCACGTCATGACGCCGCGCGTGAAGGTCAGCGCGCTGCAGATCTCGGCGACCGCCGAGGACGTGGTCAACCTGACCCGCGCCACCGGTCTGTCGCGCTTCCCCGTCTACCAGGACAAGATCGACGAGATCGCCGGCATGGTCCACCTCAAGGACGCCCTCGCCGTTCCGGCGGCCGAGCGGCTGCGTACCCCGGTCGGCCGGATCGCCCGCCCGGCGCTGCTGGTCCCCGAGACCCTACCCGTGCAGCCGCTGCTCGCGCAGCTGCGCAACGAGCAGCCCATCGCCGTCGTCGTCGACGAGTACGGCGGCACGGCCGGTGTGGTGACCCTGGAGGACATCGTCGAGGAACTCGTCGGCGAGGTGCGCGACGAGCACGACGCCAAGGACGTGCCCGAGCTGGCGCCCGCCCCGCCCGAGGACGGCCGGCCCGCCTGGGACGTCGACGGCGGCTGCCGCGTCGACCTGCTCGGCCGCGTCGGCCTCCAGGCGCCCGAGGGCCCCTACGAGACGGTGGCCGGCCTGGTCGCCGATCTGCTCGGCCGGATCCCGGCCCCCGGCGACCGCGCGGAGCTGCCCGGCTGGCGGCTGTCCGTGCGCGAGGTCGGCCACTACCGCGCCGAGCGGGTCCGCCTGGTGCGCACGGGCCGCGGCGCCGACGCCGTCGCGGCCGGGACGGAGGCCGCCCGATGAGCGTCCTGCAACTGGTCCTCGCCGCGCTGCTCGTCCTCGTCAACGGCTTCTTCGTCGGCGCCGAGTTCGCGCTCGTCTCGGTCCGGCGCAGCCAGATCGAACCGCTCGGCACCGCCCGCGCCCGCCAGGTGCTGCACGGTCTGGAGCGGCTGCCGCAGATGATGGCCGCCGCGCAGTTCGGCATCACCGTCTGCTCGCTGACGCTGGGCGCCGTCGCCGAACCCACGGTGGCGCATCTGCTGGAACCGGTGTTCGGCTGGATGCGGCTGCCGCACGGCGTGATCCACCCGCTCGGCTACGCCATCGCGCTCGCCGCGGTGGTCTTCTTCCACCTCGTCATAGGCGAGATGGTGCCGAAGAACCTGGCGATGGCCGCCCCCGAGAAGGCCGCGCTCTGGCTCGCCCCCGGGCTGGTCGCGTTCGCCCGGGTGTGCCGGCCGGTCACCGTGGCGCTCGGCGCCTGCGCCCAGGGCATCCTGCGCCTCTTCCGCGTCGAGCCCAAGGACGAGGTGGAGGCCGTCTTCACCAGCGTCCAGCTGGGCCGGCTGGTGGAGGACTCCGGCCAGGCCGGTCTGCTGGACCCCGAGGAGCAGGAGCGGCTGGAGGACGCGCTGGAACTGGGCTCCCGCCCGGTCCTGGACGTGCTGCTGCCCCGCGAGAAGCTGGTGACCGTCACCCCGACGGTGACCCCCGGCGAGATCGTCGCGCTCACCGCCCGCACCGGGTACTCCCGCTTCCCGGTCGCCGCGGAGAACGGTTCCTTCATGGGGTTCCTGCACGTCAAGGACGTCCTTGACGCGGAGGACTCGGACCGGGCCGTGCCGCAGCGGATATGGCGCCCGATGCCGACGCTGCGGTCCGAGCTCCCGTTGGACGACGCCCTGACGGTCATGCGCCGCGCGGCCACCCATCTGGCTCAGGTTGCGGACGCCTCCGGCCGGGTGCTGGGCGTGGTGGCCCTGGAGGACGTCCTGGAACTCCTCGTCGGCGAGGTCCGCGACCCCGCCCACCGCATCGCCACCGAGATCCGCCTGACGGAGCCGAGGGGCAGCGGGGAACCGGAGGAGGTCCTCGCGACGTAACCGCGGCGGGACGTCAGCGGGGGAGCGCGGGACCCGTCACAGCGCCGACGGGTCCTGCGGCCCCCGCCCCGACAGCACCTCGCCGTACGCCTGCATCAGGTCCGGCAGGCGCAGGGTCGCCAGATCGTCGCGGGACAGGGCGCCCGGGTACGCCGAGAGCCTGAGGTCGCGATAGGCGCAGCTCTTCTCGTACAGCGTCCGCAGGAACCGCCCGTTGCCCAGCTCGTCGATCCAGTCCTGGCCGACCACGTGCCCGGCGATCGAGCGCAGCTCCTCCAGCGCCTCCTCGTCCCACACGTCGCCGTTCTCCGCGGCGAGCACCTTCCCGATCTCGGTCAGTTCCAGGGGCCGGTAGGACGGGAAGTCCACCCGGGTGGTGAAGCGGGACGACAGCCCCGGGTTCGCGGCCAGCAGCCGGTCCATCCCCTCCGGATAGCCGGCCAGGATCACCACCAGGTGGTCGCGGTTGTCCTCGGCCCGCTTGAGCAGCACCTGGAGCGCCTCGTCGCCGTACGCGTCGCCCTTGCCGTACCCGGAGTTGGACAGCGAGTAGGCCTCGTCCACGAAGAGCACCCCGCCGATCGCGGAGTCGATCAGCTCGTTGGCCTTCACCGCCGTCTGGCCCAGGTACTCGCCGACCAGATCGGCGCGCTGGGCCTCCACCAGGTGGTCGCCGCCGAGCAGCCCGAGCGCGTAGAAGACCCGGCCCAGGATGCGGGCGACCGTGGTCTTGCCGGTGCCCGACGGGCCGGAGAAGACGAAGTGCCGCTTCGGCGGCTGCACCGGCAGTCCCTGACCGGCCCGCAGCCGGGCCATGTTGAGCTGGGCGGACAGCGCCTTGACCTGACGCTTCACCGGTTCGAGGCCGACCATCCGCTCCAGTTCGGCGAGTGCCTGCTCCAGCAGCGCCGGATCGGTCGGACCGCTGGGCGGCGGCTCGGCGGCGGAGGCGGCCCGCTCGCGCACCGCCGGATCGGCCACCGGCGGGTACGCGGCGGCGGGCGGCGGCTCGGGCTCGCCGCCGAGCTTCAGCTCGCGGCCCTCGCCGCCGAAGACCGGGTCCAGCAGGTCCGGGCCGTCCACGGTGTCCTGGCCGCCGGCCCCGGCGAGCGTGATCGCCGCGAGACCGGCCGCCTCGTCGTCGTACCCGTCGCCCTCGGCTATCGCCGCCAGCCGCGCCGAGGTGTCCATGAAGGCCGGGTCCACCCGGTGCACCGCCCGGTACAGCGGCAGCGCCGCGGCGCTGCGGCCGGTGCCCTCGTGCGCCCTGGCCAGCCAGTACCGCAGCTCCTTGCGCTGCGGCTGCTCGCTGCGGCACCGCATCAGCGCGGCCGACAGCAGTGGTTCGGCCTGCCCGAACATCTCCAGCCGCACCCGGGCCATCCCGCCGAACAGGCCGGCCTCGATGCCCAGCAGCGCATCGTCCACCAGCGGATCGGTGTGCCGCACGAGCTGCTCCCAGTCCTTGACCAGATAGGCGCGGCAGGCGTGCAGGAACCGCACCTGGGCGTCGGCGTCCACCGGCGGCAGCCCGGCCAGCGCCCGGTCCAGCTCGGGCACATGGCGCCCGTCCAGCCAGTGCGAGGCGTGCGCGAGCAGCAGATCGCGCGGGCTCTCCAGCACCGGCTGCACCCACCAGCCGAGCCAGTACCAGGAGTTGAGGTTGCGGCGGTGCCGGGATCGCTGCTCGCCGAAGCGGTCGCGGTGCCGGAACATCCTCAGCAGCGCGGTCGTCGTGTCGACGCGCAGCGCGTGCAGGCCGAGCCAGCCGTCGGCCATCCCGGGGTCCATCCGCACCGCGGCCCGGAACTCCTCCTCCGCCTGCGGATAGGCGCCCATGGTGTAGGCGTCGACGCCCCGCAGCCAGGCGAGGTCGGCCGGGGCCTTCGTGCCCTGCGTGCCGAAGTCCATCACGTCCCCCACAGACCGTGCCCCCGTAGGTTCGCCGCCGGACCGGCGCCCGGCGGCTGCCTCTGGTCGAACCGCTGTGCCGCGGACCGGAGTTGCAGGTGCGCGAAGCAGCCGTTCGAAGGTCGCACCGAGGGCATCGTACCCGCGGGGCCACCGCCCGCCGTAGGGTGCCGCAGGGGGCGTTCGGCGAGGTGGGAGCGCGGGGGGCGCACCCCGGTCGGTGACCCAGGGTGATCGAACGGCGCCGCGCGGCGTCCGGAAATCGGCTTTCGGGCAGAACGAAGCCCCCGGTCACGGGGGAACAACCGGGGGCTTCGTGTCAGCGGGCGGTCCTCGATGACCGCACATTGAGAACGTAAGACCTGTACGGCCCCCGGGTCAAGCGGAGTTGGGGCACCGCGCCGAGTTCCCCGGAGGCGATCTTCACGAGTTCAGCACATTGCCGCCGAGCCGTCACGGAGCGTCATTTCCTGGTCCGGTCCAAGGGCCCGGCAGCACCTCGTACCCCGACTCCCGCTGTCGCACCAGGAGGTCGGCGAACGGCCGGGACGGGTCGGCCGCGAAGTGCCGCCGCTCCGCCGCCGTCCACCCGGTCCAGAACTCCCGCTGCTCCGCCCCGTCCCGGGCCCGCCCCCGCGCCCAGGACCGCGCACGGGGCAGCTCCATCCACAGCAGACGGGCCAGATGCGGGCGCAGCGCCCGCCGGCCGGCGCCGACGCCCTCGACCAGGATCACGGGCGCGGGCGCCAGCGCGCGGGGCGTGCCGAAGCGCCGGGCGTGCCAGTCGTAGGGGGAGTAGTGCGCCACGGCGCCGCGCGCGAGCGGCTCGATCACCTCGGCCAGCAGCCGCCCGTCCCAGGCGAACAGCTCCTGATGGCTGGCGACGTCGTCCAGGTGCAGCACCGGCGCGTCGTCCAGCGCCGCGGCCAGGCGTCCGGCGAACGTGGACTTCCCGGAGCCGGCGTGCCCGTCGACGCCGATGAGACGGACCGGACCGCAGGACGGCGGAAGGCGGCGGAGCTGGGCGGCGAGGGCGTGGATGGCGGGTCCCGGAGTGCGAGTGCTGCGGCTGGCATATAGCGCGGGAACATTCTAGTGGCCGCCCGCGCCCGGCACGGCGTGCGCTGCCCGAATCAGTGTCGTATTGAACTATCGGGCGCGTGCTCCGCAAAGGCCGCCCGAAGTCCGGGCCGATCCGCCGGTGCGGCGGATCTCGCCGGTGAACTTGTCGGAATTCGCGTTCCGGCTGCGCCCCGTGCTGAGTAAGGTGCCGGTGGTGCGACCACGAGGTGCCGTAAGGGATCGGACGGGGGAAGATGGCCGCCGGGTTGTTCGAGGGGCAGTACGTCTGGCATCCGGCGGCGGACGACCGGATGCTGGCGAGCGTCTGCGTCGACGTCCGGGCCGGCCGCTGGGCGCGCGCCAGGACGGTCCTCGCCGAGAGCCGCGGCGACCACGCCCTGCGGGCCCACCGCTCGCTGGTGCTGGCCTCGGAGGCCGCCGACTCCGACCTCGCCGAACGCTGGCTGGCCGAGGAACCGGCGCCCGAGGCCGCGCTGCTGTGGGCGCGGGTGGCCGTGCTGCGGGCGCTGCGCGCCGCCGACGCCCGTGACGCCCGCGCCGAGACCCTGGAGCGGATAGCACTGTCCGCCTGCGACCGGGCCTCGGCGGCCGACCCCGCCGACCCCACGCCCTGGGTCGCCAAACTGGCCATGGCCCGGCTGCACCGGCTGCGCGACCCGGCGCCGCACGGCCTGCTCACCTCGCCGCCCGGCCCCTGGCGGCTGTTCGCGCACGTCCTCTCCCTCGACCCCTGGCACCGCGAGGCCCACCACCGCTTCCTGGCCTTCTTCTTCACCCGCCACGGCGGCTCGGTCAACGCCGCCTGGGACGTCGCCGCCTTCCTGGCGCAGCGGGCCCCCGCCCACTCCGCGCTGCGGCTGCTGCCGCTGGTCGCCCTGGTGGAGAGCTACGACCCCGCGCGGCTGCTCGCCGACCGGGTCTGGGAACAGCCGCAGTGGCGCTCCACCGCCCTCGCCGTCCACCGCGACTGGCTGCCGACCGTGGCCGGTTACCGCTTCACCCCGGTGCTCGACCTGGCCTATCTCGCCCACGCCCTGATCCTGGCCCGCCGCGAGGCCGAGGCCCGCGCCGCCCTCACCGCCATGGGCCCCTACGCCTCACGGATGCCCTGGTGCGTCTTCGGCGACCCCGCCGGACAGCTCTCCCGGGCCCGGCGCGCCTGCGGACTTCCGGTGCCGCCCTGAACCGGGCGGCCCACCGGGCGGCCCACCGGACCGCCCACCGGGCCGTTCACCGGACCGCCCGCCGGGAACCGCCCGCCGTGGGGCCCGGTCCGACGCCCGCCGTGAGCCCCGACCCCACCGCCCCGACCCCGCCCCCCCACCGCCCCAAGAGAAAGGCCCCACCGTGTCGCCACGCACACCGGCCCAGCGCGTCAGGACCACCGGAGCCCACCGGGCCCGCGGCCGGGCGGAGACGAACGCGCTCGACGACGACGCGACCCTGCACGCCATGGGCTACCCGAGAAAACTCACCCGGCGTTTCAAGGCGTTCGACAATTTCGCGATCTCCTTCACCATCATCAATGTCTTATCGGGTATTTTCTCGTCCTTCGGATTCGGCATGAACGCGGGCGGCCCGCGCGTTCTCGTCTTCGGCTGGATAGGCGTCTCCGTGATGGTGCTGTTCGTCGGCGCGGCCATGGCGGAAGTCGCCTCCGCCTATCCGACGAGCGGCGCGCTGTATTTCTCGGCCGGGAAACTCGCCAAGCGGCACAAGGGCGCCTGGTCCTGGTTCACCGGCTGGCTGAACTTCGTCGGCCAGATCGGCGGCACCGCCGCCACCGGCTACGCGGCCGCCACCTTCATCCAGGCCTTCCTCGCCCTCCAGTGGCCCTCCTACGTGCCCACCGCCCACCAGACGGTCCTGATCACCGCGCTGATCATCGTGCTCCAGGGCCTGGCCAACACCCGCGCCGTCCAGCTGGTCGCCGTCCTGAACCGGATCTCCGTGTGGTGGCTGCTCATCGGTCTTGTGGTGATCGTGACCGCCCTGGTCGCCGTGCCCGACCAGCACCGGCCGGTCTCCTTCGTCACCCATTTCGCGAACAACACCGGCTTCACGAGCGGCCTTTACGGCGGCATGCTCGGCCTGCTGGTCACCAGCTGGACGTTCACCGGCTTCGACGGCAGCTTCCACATGTCCGAGGAAACGGTCCACGCCACCGTCAACGCCCCCAGGGGCATCATCCGCGCCATCGGCTGGTCCGCGCTCACCGGACTGGTCCTGATGCTCGCCCTCGTCACCGGCATCGGCGACTACGACAGCCAGGCGGGTTCGGCCGCGCCCCCCGTCCAGATCCTCATCGACGCCCTCGGCCAGGCCACCGCGAAGGCGCTGCTGCTGATCGTCATCGGGGCGATGCTCTTCTGCGGCCTGGCCAACCTGACCAGCAACACCCGGCAGATCTTCGCCTTCTCCCGGGACGGCGCCATGCCGGGCTCGCGCTGGTGGCACTCGGTCTCCCCGCACACCCGCACCCCGGTCAAGGCGGTCTGGCTCGCGGTGGCCTGCTCGCTCGCCCTGGTCCTGCCCGGCTGGTGGTCGCACACGGCGTTCACCGCCATCGTCAGCGTCAACGTCGTCGGACTCTTCCTCGCCTACGCCGTCCCGATCCTGCTGCGGCTGCGGCTCGGCGACGAGTTCCGGCCAGGGCCGTGGAACCTGGGCCGCTGGGGCCGTCCGGTCGGCGTGGTCGCGGTGACCTGGATCGCGCTCAGCAGCGTGCTGTTCATGCTGCCGCAGGCCGCCCCGCTCACCGCCGACTCGTTCAACTACGCCCCCATCGCCCTCGCCGCCGTCCTGCTGGTGGCCACCGTCTGGTGGTTCGCCACCGCCCGCCGCCGCTTCCAGGGGCCGGTGAGCTACGGCCGCCCGGACGAGGTCGCCGCGATGGACCTCATCTGACACACCGGACGGCTCCGTCCGACCCCGGGGGCCGGACGGAGCCGTCCCGGCCCGGCCCCCGAACCCGTGGGAAGGCGGACCGGGCCTGGGCGCAGCCGCTGGTCACGCCAGTGGTCGAGACCAATATTGGTGGGCGTGGCGTGCGTCGCGGTGCTGGCAGGAGCGGGCCGCCGCGGCCATAGTGGGCGCAACGCCGTGCACGGACCGCCATCCGCCCCGACTCGGACACCCGGGGGTCTCCCGCCCATGAGCAGATCCGAACAGCCGTCCCGCAGAACCGTGCTGACCGTCGCGATGGCCGCCGCCGCGGCGGGCGCCACCGCCCTGACCGGCGGCGCGGTCCCGGCGGTCGCCGCGGCCGCCCACCGCGGCCGCACCGACCCGGCCCGCCCGGTCGACTACCGCGCCTGGACGACGTACACCGACTGGTACGGCGGCGCCTTCCGGGGCACCCGCGCGGTCGCCGGCCCGCGCCCCGCCCTGGAGATCGCCGCCCCGGCGGGCACCACCGACTACACCGACCCGCACACCGGCGCCACCGCGAGCTGGGAGTACGCCACCTGGACCGGCCCGCTGCACCGGCTCGCCGTCCCGGCCACCGAGGCGATCGCCTCCTGGAACGCGGACACTCCGGCCGGCACCTGGCTCCAGGTGGAGCTGCGGGGCACGTACTCCGACGGCACGGACACCCCCTGGTACGTGATGGGCCGCTGGGCCGCCGGCGACCAGGACATCAAGCGGACCTCCGTGGACGACCAGAGCGACGGCCGCAGCACCGTGTGGACGGACACCTTCGCGATCGATGACCCGGCCTCCGGGCTCCGGCTGGCCGCGTACCGGCTGCGCCTGACCCTCTACCGCCGGCCCGGCACCCGGCTCACCCCCGCCGTGCGGCGGATCGGCGCCATGGGCTCCGACGTCCCCGACCGCTTCACCGTCCCCGCCACCGCGCCCGCGGTACCGGCCCGGGAACTGGCCGTGCCGCGCTACTCGCAGGAGATCCACGCCGGCCAGTACCCGCAGTACGACAACGGCGGCGAGGCCTGGTGCAGCCCCACCTCCTCGCAGATGATCATCGAGTACTGGGGCGGCCGGCTCACCCCCGAGCAGCTCTCCTGGGTGGACCCGTCCTACGCCGACCCGCAGGTCTGCCAAGCGGCCCGCTCCACCTACGACTACCAGTACTCGGGCTGCGGCAACTGGCCGTTCAACGCGGCCTACGCGGCCACCTTCACGGACCTTGAGGGCGTGGTCACCCGCCTCGGCTCGCTCACCGACCTGGAGACGCTGATCGCGGCCGGCGTCCCGGCCGTCACGTCGCAGTCCTTCCTCAAGACGGAGCTGACCGGCGCCGGGTACGGCACCTCGGGCCACCTGATGACGGTCATCGGCTTCACCGCCGCCGGCGACGTGATCGCCAACGACCCGGCCTCGCCGGGCGACGACGCGGTACGGCGCGTGTACGCGCGCCGCGAGTTCGAGAACATCTGGCTGCGGACCAAGCGCTACAACGCCTCCGGCCAGGTCGCCTCGGGCAGCGGCGGCGTCTGCTACCTGTACTTCCCGGCCCGTCCCACGCCCCAGCAGGTCCGGGCGCTGGCGGCGGTCGGCGTGCGCTGAGCCCGCCGCCCGGCCCGCGGCACGGTGCGGGCCGGGCGGCGGGCTCCGGGCCCCGGGGGCGGGCCTGTGACCAAGCTCTCCGCCGCGAGGGGGCGCGCGAGTGGCAAGGTGGACGGCGGGGCGAGGGGAGACGTTCCGCGGCGGGGGAGTCCACCGGCACACGACGAAACCCCTGCGAGAGACCATGACCGCGCACTCGGCCACCGCCGCCCCCGCCCGCGTCCGCACCGGCGGCCCCCAGGACGACGGCGACGGCCCGAAGATCCTGGAGCACGTCCTCGGCTGGACCCTCGTCGTGGTGATCGCGATGCTCGTCACCCAGCTCGGTCTGCTGTGACCTGACCCATACCGGACCTGCCATACTGCGGTGGTCCGACCGCAGTTGGAGACCGGGGCCGAAGTGAAGACGAGTCAGCAGCGCGAGACCGCCCGCCCCCGCACGCTCGGCTCCCCCCAGCCGTCGGGAACCGGCGGCCAGGTGCGCGGCACCCAGCGGTCCGCGACCCGCCGCGCCGAACTCATAGCCATCGGACGGCGGTTGTTCGCCGACACCTCCTACGACGCCCTGTCCATGGACGACATCGCCCGGCAGGCCCAGGTCGCCAAGGGGCTGATCTACTACTACTTCCGCTCCAAGCGCGGCTACTACCTGGCGATCATCGAGGACTCGGTCGCCGACCTGATCGCCTTCGCGGCGAGCGGGCACGAGCTGCCGGCCGTGGAGCGGGTGCACCGCACCGTCGACGGCTACCTGCGCTACGCCGAGCACAACCAGGCCGCCTACCGCACCATCGTCAGCGGCGGCGTCGGCTTCGACACCGAGGTGCAGGCCGTCCGCGACGGCGTGCGCGAGGCGATCGTCGCGACCATCGCCGAGGGCGCCTACGGGCGCACCGCCGTCACGGCGCCGGCCCGCATGGGCCTGATCGCCTGGGTGTGCGGCGTCGAGGGCGCCACCCTCGACTGGATCGCCCGCCCCGAACTCTCCCGCGACACGATGCGCGACCTCCTGGTCAAGACCCTCGGCGGCGCCCTGCGCGCGATCGAGGAACTGGACCCCACCCACCCGGCCCCGCCCCCGGCCCGCCGGCCCGTCTGACGCACGGCGCGGGCGGCCGACGCGACGACCGCCGCGACCGCCTTTCGGACAGTCGGGCGAAAGCATGTGAACCGGCCACTCCTCACCACTCCCGTGCGACCCCCGGAGAAGGCGGCTAGTCTTTCTTGAAGTAAGCGCTCGTTAACCGGTGACTCCGTGCTGGCGATCGGGCATACTCACAGCGCACAGCCGCTGGTCAGCCGCTTCCGCGACCCGGGAGTGCGCGCATCGAGCGGCCCGAGGAAGACCCCGGCGGAGCCGCCCCAAGAAGGCGCCGCCCGCCGGCGCCCGACAGGGAGGAGAGCGTCGCCATGCCCGACCGCGCCCCGCAGCCGGTGGACCGGCAACTGCCCACGGAAGAGGCCCGGGACCTGATCTCGCTCGTCCGCGACATCGCGCACCAGGAGATCGCCCCCGAGGCGGCCGAGGAGGAGGACGCCGGACGCTTCCCGCGCGAGGTCTTCACCCTCCTGTCCCGCTCCGGCCTGCTCGGCCTGCCCTACGACTCCGAGTACGGCGGCGGCGACCAGCCCTACGAGGTCTACCTCCAGGTCCTGGAGGAACTGGCCGCGGCCCGCCTCACCGTCGGCCTCGGCCTCAGCGTGCACACCCTGGCCTCCTACGCGCTCGCCACCTACGGCACCAAGGCGCAGCAGGTCGAGCACCTGCCCGCGATGCTCGGCGGCGGCCTCCTCGGCGCGTACGCCCTCTCCGAGCCCGCCTCCGGCTCCGACGCCGCCTCGCTGCGCACCAAGGCCGTACGCGACGGCGACCACTGGGTGATCACCGGCACCAAGTCCTGGATCACCCACGGCGGCATCGCCGACTTCTACACGGTGATGGCGCGCACCGGCGGCGAGGGCCCGCGCGGGATCACCGCCTTCCTGGTCCCCGCCGACGCCGAGGGACTGAGCGCCGCCGCGCCGGAGAAGAAGATGGGCCTGAAGGGCTCGCCGACCGCCCAGATCCACCTCGACGGCGTACGGGTCGGCGACGACCGGCGGCTCGGCGAGGAGGGCCAGGGCTTCGCCATCGCCCTGTCCGCGCTCGACTCCGGCCGGCTCGGCATCGCCGCCTGCGCGATCGGCGTCGCCCAGGCCGCCCTGGACGAGGCGACCGGCTACGCCGTCGACCGGCGCCAGTTCGGCCGGCCGATCGCCGACTTCCAGGGGCTGCGCTTCATGCTCGCCGACATGGCGACCCAGATCGAGGCCGGCCGCGCCCTGTACCTGGCGGCGGCGCGACTGCGCGACGCGGGCCGCCCGTTCGCGCGGGAGGCCGCCATGGCCAAGCTGTTCTGCACGGACGCCGCCATGAAGGCGACCACCGACGCCGTCCAGATCCTCGGCGGCTACGGCTACACCGCCGACTTCCCGGCCGAGCGCTACATGCGCGAGGCCAAGGTGCTCCAGATCGTCGAGGGCACCAACCAGATCCAGCGCATGGTCATCGCCCGCCACATCGCGGGTCCTGAGACCCGCTGAGCCACGGCGCGCGGAAAGGCGGCGCGAGCCGGACCCACTCCGGATCGCGGCGTCCCGGCAGGGTGCGGCCCCGGTCGGCCCGGGCGCGCACCGGCTCACGGTGGATCGGCGGGTCCGCGGGCGGCGCGGCCCGGACCGGCACCGCGGGCGACGGCGCCAGGACGCGGCGACGGCGCCCGCCCGCCGGCTCGATGGAGGTCATGCCGGGGCAACACGGGGCCGCGCAGGCTGGTCACCGGAGCCCGGAATCGGGCGTCAGGTCACCGGCGTCCGGCGCGGCGACCGGCCCGGGGACGGCCGTCGGCCCCGGGGCGCACCGATTCCGCCGCGCCACGGCGGCGGCGTGCGTGCCGTGGCGCGGGGTGCGGCGGGCGCGGGCGTGGGAGCGGCGCTGGGCCGTCAGGCGGCGTCGCGGCGCATCGTCGGCACGCGCATCGGGCGGGAGCCCGGGCCACCGACGTGCGAGAAGGGCTGGGTCCGCCAGTCGAGTCCCTGAGGGAGCGTCAGCAGCAGGGCGGTGTCCTGCTCCTGCGGCTCCACCGACTCGTCGGCGGGCCGGGCCTCCCGGGCGCCGCGGCCGGTGCCGGGGCAGACGGTGAGCCCGAAGGGGTTCCACGGCGAGGCGCACAGCGCGTGCTCCGGCAGGACCTCCTCGTCCGCCAGCAGGGCGATGGGCTGCGCGCAGTCCGGGCAGATCACCCGGTACATCTCGAAGGTGTCGTAGGCGTCGAACTCGTCGCCGTCGAAGTCGTCGGGTTCGACGCCCTCCGGCTCGGGATCGAGGATCGGCTGCTGCCGCCTGGGCGCGGATCGGCCAGGGCGCTTGAGACTCTGCATGGGTTTCTCCCCCTAAGGCTGGGCCGTGAAGGCACTGCGGCCTCGACCACAGCAAGCACTTCCCGTCCGGTCTCCGAGGTAATCACGAGAACATCACGGAGCGCGCCACGGAGATGTGGCGTTCGTCACATGGCGCGGGCGGGTGCCCGTCGCGACTGTTTTGTCCCCCCGCGAGCGCCCGTCCGCCGCCGTCCGCTCCGGCGTGCGCCGGCATGACCTGGGCGGCCGAGGTATCCGGGGAGATCGACCGCACTGTAGGTTCTTGCGCCATGGAGGAGCTGGACCGACAGATCGTGCAGCTGCTCGTCAAGGACGGGCGGATGAGCTACACCGACCTGGGCAAGGCCACGGGCCTGTCCACGTCTGCCGTGCACCAGCGGGTGCGCCGGCTGGAGCAGCGTGGCGTCATCCGCGGCTACGCCGCGGTCGTCGACCCCGAGGCGGTGGGGCTGCCCATGACCGCCTTCATCTCGGTCAAACCCTTCGACCCCAGCGCCCCCGACGACATCGCGGACCGCCTGGCGGGGGTGCCCGAGATCGAGGCGTGCCACAGCGTGGCCGGCGACGAGAACTACATCCTCAAGGTGCGGGTGGCCACCCCGCACGAGCTGGAGGAGCTGCTGGCCCGGGTGCGGTCCCTGGCCGGCGTCTCGACCCGCACGACGGTGGTCCTCTCCACCCCGTACGAGGCCCGCCCGCCCCGCATCTGACCGCCCCGCCCCCCACTCCCTCCCGGACTCCCGCCGGTGATCCCGGCGCGGGCCGGCGGCGCGGTCCGCCGCCGCGCCCGCCCGGGCGACCTGCGTGCCGGGTGCGCGAAGGCACGCGGGAGACTGGTGGGCATGAGTGAGCGCACCGCCGAACCGCAGACCGTCCTCCTCCGCCGCGGCGAGGTCCACAGCCCCGCCGACCCGTTCGCCACCGCGATGGTCGTCGAGGCGGGGCACGTCGCCTGGGTCGGCTCGGAGGGCGCGGCCGACGCCTTCGCCGACGGCGTCGACGAGGTGGTCGACCTGGACGGCGCCCTGGTCACCCCGGCGTTCACCGACGCCCATGTGCACACCACCGCCACCGGCCTCGCGCTCACCGGCCTCGACCTGTCCGACGCCCCCTCCCTGGAGGCGGCCCTCGCGCGGGTGCGGGACTTCGCCGCGGCCCGCCCGGACGACCGGGTCCTGCTCGGCCACGGCTGGGACGCGGCCCGCTGGCCCGGCGGCCGCCCCCCGACGCGCGCCGAACTCGACGAGGCCGCCGGCGGCCGCCCGCTCTACCTCAGCCGGATCGACGTGCACTCCGCGGTGGTCAGCACCGCCCTGCTCGACCTGACGCCCGGCGACCTCGGCCCCGCCGACGGCCCGCTGACCGCCGCCGCCCACCACGCCGTGCGCGCCGCCGCGTTCGGCGCCGTCACCCCCGCCCAGCGCGCCGGGGCCCAGCGCGCCGCGCTCGCCCACGCCGCCTCCCTGGGCATCGGCTCCGTGCACGAGTGCGGCGGCCCGGACATCTCCTCGGAGGACGACTTCACCGGCCTGCTGCGGCTCGCCGCCGCGCTGCCGGGCCCCCGGGTCTTCGGCTACTGGGCCGAGCAGGACGTCGACAAGGCGCGCGAGCTGGGCGCGGTGGGCGCCGCGGGCGACCTCTTCGCCGACGGCTCCATCGGCTCGCACACCGCCTGCCTGCACGCGCCGTACGCCGACGCGGACCACACCGGCACCGCCTATCTGGACGCCGCCGCCGTGGCCGCCCACGTCGTCGCCTGCACCGAGGCCGGTCTGCAGGCCGGCTTCCACGCCATCGGCGACGCCGCCGTCACCGCCGTCGCCGAGGGCGTGCGGGCCGCCGCCGAGAAGGTCGGCCTGTCCCGCGTCCGCGCCGCCCGGCACCGCGTCGAGCACGCCGAGATGCTCACCCCGGACACCATCGCCGCCTTCGCCGAACTGGGGCTCACCGCCTCCGTGCAGCCCGCCTTCGACGCGCTGTGGGGCGGCGAGGAAGGCATGTACGCGCAGCGCCTGGGCGCGGAGCGGGCCCGCACGCTGAACCCCTTCGCCGCGCTGCTGCGCGGCGGCGTCCCGCTCGCCTTCGGCTCCGACAGCCCGGTCACCCCGCTCGACCCGTGGGGCACGGTGCGCGCCGCCGCCTTCCACCGCACCCCCGAGCACCGCGTCTCCGTCCGCGCCGCCTTCACCGCGCACACCCGCGGCGGCTGGCGGGCGGTCGGCCGCGACGACGCGGGCGTCCTGGTGTCCGGCGCGCCCGCCGACTACGCGGTGTGGCGCACCGAGGAGCTGGTCGTCCAGGCCCCCGACGACCGGGTGGCGCGCTGGTCGACGGACCCGCGCTCCGGCACCCCCGGTCTGCCCGACCTCGGGCCGGGCCGTGACCTGCCCGTCTGTCTGCGGACCGTGGTGGGCGGGCGGACCGTCTTCGTACGGCCGGGCGAGTGATCTCCCGGCGCCGCGCGACCGCGATCACCGCCTTCCGCCCCGTCGCGCGACCTGCGCATCCTCGGCCGCCGGCGGGCAAGCGCGGCCGGCGCGGCGGCCCGGCGCGCTGTTTGACAGGCGACGGCGCGGGGCCGGTAGGTTCTGCCGGGTCCACCACCGGACGCCCGGCCGCGGGACGTCCGCACCCGCGTCGCAGTGCCGCTGGGTCAGGGACGGTGTGCCGCACCGGGTCACCGCCACTGGCAGCCAGGCTCAGCGACCGCGTCGGCGGGGCAGCGTTCCGGACGGTCGGCAGGGTGTGACCCGGGTGGGGCCCGGTCGCTCAGTAGACAACGGCTTCAGGCCGATCCGCAGCCAGCGGGTCCCAGGTCGGCCCGAAGGGCGCCGGGCCTCCATCCGCAGCACGGCGACACCCGCGGCACGGCCGCCCGGGCGCCCTCGACGAGGGTTCCCGCCGGTTCCCCGCCGCGGTACGCACGTCGTGTCACATACCCCCAGGCCGTGCCCACTATGGTGGACCTGTGCGTACGGACGTGAAGGGGCAGTGGTGAACGACGGCGACGGCACCCCGGCGGCGGGAGCCCAGGAGAGGCGGTTCGGTCCGCTCGGCACGGCCTTGGTGATCATTCCGACCTACAACGAGGCGGAGAACATCAAGACGATCGTGGGCCGGGTGCGCGAGGCCGTCCCCGAGGCCCACGTCCTCGTGGCCGACGACAACAGCCCCGACGGCACGGGCAAGCTCGCCGACGAGCTGGCCGCCGAGGACGAGCGGGTGCACGTGCTGCACCGCAAGGGCAAGGAGGGCCTCGGCGCCGCCTACCTCGCGGGCTTCCGCTGGGGCCTGGAGCGCGACTACGGCGTGCTGGTCGAGATGGACGCCGACGGCTCCCACCAGCCCGAGGAACTGCCCCGGCTGCTGACCGCCCTCAAGGGCGCCGACCTGGTGCTGGGCTCGCGCTGGGTGCCCGGCGGCCGGGTGGTGAACTGGCCCAAGGGCCGCGAGTTCATCTCCCGCGGCGGCAGCATGTACTCGCGCCTCGCGCTGGACCTGCCCCTGCGCGACATCACCGGCGGCTACCGCGCCTTCCGCCGCGAGACGCTCGAAGGTCTGGGCCTGGACGAGGTCGCCTCGCAGGGCTACTGCTTCCAGGTCGACCTGGCCCGCCGCGCCGTGAAGGCCGGCTACCACGTCGTCGAGGTCCCCATCACCTTCGTCGAACGCGAGCTGGGCGACTCCAAGATGAGCCGCGACATCCTCGTGGAGGCGCTGTGGCGGGTCACCACGTGGGGCGTGGGGGAGCGGGTGACCAAGCTCACCGGCCGCGGCGCCAAGCCCGAGGGCGAGAAGGCCTAGACCTTATCCGGCACTGAGCCGCGCCCAGGCACACTTGAGACATGACGACAGGCGCTCCGACCTCTCCCTCCTCCGCCCGGCCACGACGTTCCCGGCTCCGCAGGTACCTGCCGCTGGGCCTCGCGGCGTGGCTGGTGCTGGAGATCTGGCTGCTGTCCCTGGTCGCGGGCGCGGCGGGCGGCCTCACGGTGTTCCTGCTGCTGCTCGCCGGGATCGTGCTCGGCGCCGTGGTGATCAAGCGCGCCGGTCGCCGGGCCTTCCAGAACCTCAACGACGCCCTCCAGCGCGGCGACGCCCCCTCGGCGCGCCGCGGCGGCAACGGCCTGATGATGCTGGGCGGCCTGCTGCTGATCATCCCGGGCATGCTCTCGGACGTCGCCGGACTGCTCCTGCTGCTCTCGCCCGTCCAGCGGGCCGTCGGCCGCCTCACCGAGCGCACGGTGGAGCGCAGGCTCCGCGCGGCCGCGCCCGGCACCCTGGGCGACGCCTTCCGGCAGGTCCGCGTCCACCGCCCCGACGGCAAGGTCGTCGCGGGCGAGGTGATCAGGGAGGACGAGCCGGGCGGCGCGTCCCACGACCCGCGTCCGCCGCTGACCCGCTGAGCCGGACCGGCCGGCGCCCCGGCGGGCCGCCCATGGCCGCACCCGGGACAGGGACCGGAAACGGAACGGGCGCCGTACGAGAAGATCTCGTACGGCGCCCGTTCCGCGTTCTCGGGGGCGTCGCGGCCGGGGCCGCGCCCCCGCGGGGACTACGCGCTCTTGCGGCTGTCCCGAGGATGAACGGCGATGTTCATCGCGCCCGACCGCAGTACGGCCAGCCGCTCCTCGAGGACCTCTTCGAGCTCCTCGCGGGTACGCCGCTCCATCAGCATGTCCCAGTGCGTACGCGCCGGCTTGGCCTTCTTCTCCTCCGGACCGTCGCCATCCACCAGGAGTGCCGGGGCCCCGCAGACCTTGCACTCCCACTCCGGCGGAATCTCCGCCTCGACCGAGAAGGGCATCTCGAAGCGGTGCCCCTTCTCGCATGCGTACTCCACGGCCTGGCGCGGAGCCAAGTCGATACCGCGGTCCGTCTCGTAGCTGGTCACCACGAGGCGCGTGCCGCGAAGAGCTCGCTCACTCATGAATCGTGCCTCCCGGGCTTGTCGCCCACAGGACAGGTGTCGCTGTCGTCGTCATCCGGTCAACGTCCGGTCGGCGGTAAAGATTCCCGTTCGGATGTCCCGTTCCGGGTCATGTGTCGCCGTCGTAGCCGCAGCCTTGTCAACCAGTGCAGTACCCACCGGCGCCCGGTTTGTCACATCTACAACGAGATGTCACCCAGCGTTTCGGCATCTTTGACGCGCAGTAACGGTACGCCTGGCAGGCCAAACGCGTACACTACAGCCCTTTCGCCGCGAGTGCTAAATCCGGTCGGGAACCGGATTGCCCGCGTCCCGGATCGCCCGCTCCACCGGTACCCGCGCCAGCAGGCCGAAACCGAGCACGAAGAACACCACCAGCGAGACGATCGCGTCCCGGTAGCTCCCGGTCAGCTGGTACGTCATCCCGAACAGCAGCGGCCCCAGCCAGCTCATGCCCCGGTCGCTCATCTCGTACGCGGAGAAGTACTCCGCCTCCTTGCCGGGCGGCACGAGGTGCGAGAACAGCGACCGCGACAGCGCCTGGCTGCCGCCGAGGACCAGGCCGATCCCGGCCGCCAGCACGAAGAACCACACCGGCGCCCCGGCGGGCAGGAAGAACCCGGCCGCCAGGGTGGCCGTCCAGGCGACCAGCGACCCGAGGATCGTCCGCTTCGCCCCGTACGTCCGCGCCAGGCGCCCCATGCCCAGCGCCCCCGCCACCGCCAGCACCTGCACCATCAGCACCGCCGTGATCAGCGTGGACTGCCCGAGCCCCAGCTCCTGCGAGCCGTACACCGAGGCCTGCGAGATCACCGTCTGGATGCCGTCGTTGTAGATCAGGTACGCCACCAGGAAGGCCAGCGTCAGCGGCCGCTCCCGCAGGTCCCGCACGGTGGCCGCCAGCTGCCGCCAGCCCCGTGCGCGCGGCGCGGCGGCCGCCGGCGCGCGCCGGTCCCGCAGCCGCCTGAGCGGCACGAGGGTGAACACGCCCCACCACAGCCCCGCCGAGGCCAGACAGATCCGCACCGCCGTCGCCTCGGACACGCCGAAGGAGTCGTGGCCGGTGAACAGGACCAGATTCGCCACCAGCACCAGCGAGCCGGCCGCGTAGCCGAAGGCCCAGCCGCGCGAGGACACCGCGTCGCGCTCCTCGGGCGGCGCGATCTGCGGCAGGTAGGAGTTGTACAGGACCATCGAGACGGCCACCGACGCGTTGGCGACGATCAGCAGGGCGCCGCCCAGCAGATAGCGGTGGCCGTCCAGGAAGAACAGGCCCGTGGTGGCGGCGGCCCCCGTGTAGGCGGCCGCCGCCAGCAGCGGCTTGCGCCGGCCGGTGCGGTCGGCCGCGGCGCCCGCCATGGGCATCACCACGATCGCCAGGACCACCGACGCCGACACGCAGTAGGCGAAGAACGACCCGGCGCGCACCGGTATCCCCAGCGGGTGCACGAACCCGTCCGGGTCCGCCGCCGCCCGGGCCACCGAGGTCAGGTAGGGGCCGAGGAAGACGGTGAGCACGCTGGTGGAGTAGACGGAGCACGCCCAGTCGTAGAAGTACCAGCCGTGCTGCTCGCGCCGCCGCTCGGCGGCGTCGTCCCCGGCCTGTGCCCGCACGGTGTCGGTGCCCACCCGTGCCCTCGCTTCCCCGCCTCGGATGCCGCGCGCCGAACGGGCGGGCACGGCTCAGAACCAGACGCCCCGCTCCCGCATGACCGCGCGCAGCGTGTCGATGTGATCGGTCATGATGCCATCGACGCCGAGGTCCAGGAGCCGGTGCATCCGCTCCGGCTCGTTGATCGTCCACACGTGCACCTGGAGCCCGCGCGCGTGGGCCGCGTGGACGAACAGCCGGTCGACCACCGGGACGCCCGACTGCGCGACCGGCACCTGAGCGGCGACGGCCGAGCGCCGCAGGGCCGCCGGCAGCCCCCAGGACCGCAGCCGCAGACCCAGCACGCCCCGCGTCCCGTACGACGTCGCCAGCCGCGGCCCGGCCAGCCGCTGGGCCCGCACCACCCGCGCCTCGGAGAAGGAGCCGACGCACACGCGCGCGAAGGCGGTCCTGCGCTCGATCACCTCCAGCAGCGGACGCAGCGCCGGCTCCGCCTTCACGTCGACGTTCCAGCGCACCTCGGGGAAGGTCTCCAGCAGCTCCTCGAAGAGCGGCACCGGCTCACGGCCCGCCACGCGCGCCCGCGCCACCTCCGCCCACGGCAGGTCCGCTATCCGGCCCGCGCCGTCGGTCACCCGGTCCAGGGTCGCGTCGTGGAAGGCGACCAGCCGGCCGTCCGCCGTGGCGTGCACATCGGTCTCGATGTACCGGTAGCCGAGTGCGACCGCCCGCCGGAACTGGGCCACGGTGTTCTCCAGGCCGTCGGCGGCTCCGCCGCGATGGGCGAACGGGATGGGCCCCGGATGGTCGAGGTAGGGGTGGCGTACGAGCGTGGTCACGCACGCAGTATCGCCCTTTCGGGTGAAGCCGCGGCAACGGCCGCGCTGCCCTCGCCCGCTGCCGGAACGGCGAACAGGCGCAGGAAGAACTGGGCCAGCGGACCGATCGCGACCGCGTACAGCAGGGTGCCCACGCCGATGGTGCCGCCGAGGGCGAATCCGGTGACGACGACCGCCGCCTCCACGGCCGTGCGCATCAGCCGCACCGAGCGGCCGGTGCGCAGGTGCAGACCGGTCATCAGCCCGTCGCGCGGACCGGGACCCAGCCGGGCGGCGATGTAGAGGCCGGTGGCCGCCCCGTTGAGCAGCACGCCCGCCAGCAGCAGCGAGACCCTCGCCACGCTGACCGCCGGCGCGTGCACGGCGGGCAGCGCGGCGAGGGTGCCGTCCATCGCCACCCCGATCAGGAAGACGTTGGAGACCGTGCCGAGGCCGGGCCGCTGGCGCAGCGGTATCCACAGCAGCAGCACCGCGGCGCCCACGACGATCGACACCTCCCCGATCGTCAGGCCGGTCAGCTCGGCCAGGCCCTGGTGCAGCACGTTCCACGGCTCCAGACCCAGCCCCGCCACGACCAGGAGGCCGCTGCTGACGCCGTACAGCACGAGGCCGGCGTAGAGCTGGATCAGCCGCCGTCCGAGCCGGCCCCGCATGGACATGATGTGCCCCCCTGGTGGTGGAAGTGGCCTGGTGCGTGACACTCTGTGGCGGGGGAACGAAAGTCATCCATGGCCAATTCGGGGAAGGTGGACTGGTGCGCATGGCGCAGTGGACCTCGGCGATGGGCGCCACGCAGCTGGCGCGGCTGCTCAACTCACAGCAGGAGCGCCCGGCCGGGCCCGGCGCCCGCCGCCCGCCCGCCTACCGCGCGCTCGCCGACGGCGTCCGGCTGCTGGTCCTGGAGGGCCGCGTCCCGGTGGCCGCCCGGCTGCCCGCCGAACGCGAACTCGCGCTGGCCCTCTCCGTCAGCCGCACCACGGTCGCCGCCGCCTACGAGACGCTGCGCACCGAGGGGTTCCTGGAGTCGCGGCGCGGGGCGGGCAGCTGGACCGCGGTGCCGGCCGGCAACCCGCTGCCGGCCCGGGGTCTCGAACCCCTGCCGCCGGAGGCGCTGGGCTCGGTGATCGACCTGGGCACCGCCGCGCTGCCCGCCCCCGAGCCCTGGCTCACCCGCGCCGTGCAGGGCGCGCTGGAGGAACTGCCGCCCTACGCCCACACGCACGGCGACTACCCGGCCGGGCTCCCCGCCCTGCGGTCGATGATCGCCGAGCGGTACACCGCGCGCGGCATCCCCACCATGCCCGAGCAGATCATGGTGACGACGGGCGCCATGGGCGCCATCGACGCCATCTGCCACCTCTTCGGCGGCCGGGGCGAGCGCATCGCCGTCGAGTCGCCCTCCTACGCCAACATCCTCCAGCTGATGCGGGAGGCGGGCGCCCGGCTGGTCCCCGTGGCGATGGCCGAGGGGCTCACCGGCTGGGACCTGGACCGCTGGCGCCAGGTGCTGCGCGAGGCCGCGCCCCGGATCGCCTACGTCGTGGCCGACTTCCACAACCCCACCGGCGCCCTCGCCGACGAGGACCAGCGCCGCCGCCTGGTGGAGGCGGCGCGGTCGGCCGGGACGGTGCTCGTCGTCGACGAGACGATGAGCGAGCTGTACCTGGAGCCGGGTCCGGAGATGCCGCGGCGGGTCTGCGGCTTCGATCCGGCCGGCTCCACGGTGATCACCGTCGGGTCCGCCAGCAAGGCCTTCTGGGCCGGGATGCGCATCGGCTGGGTCCGGGCCGCCCCCGATGTGATCCGCAGCCTGGTCGCCGCGCGCGCCTACGCCGATCTGGGCACCCCCGTGCTGGAGCAGCTCGCCGTGAACTGGCTGTTCAGCACCGGCGGCTGGGAGCAAGCGGTCCAGCTGCGGCGGAACCAGGCCCGCGACAACCGGGACGCGCTGATCGCGGCGGTCCGGCGCGAGCTGCCCACCTGGGAGTTCGAGGTGCCGCAGGGCGGCCTGACCCTGTGGGTGCGCACCGGCGGGCTCTCGGGCTCCCGGATCGCCGAGGCGGGCGAGCGGGTGGGCGTCCGGGTCCCGTCCGGCCCCCGTTTCGGCGTCGACGGCGCCTTCGAGGGCTACGTACGGCTCCCGTTCACCGTCGCCGGAGCGGTGGCGGAGGAGGCGGCCGCCCGCCTGGCCGCCGCGGCCCGCCTGGTCGAAACAGGCACCCCCCTGACCGGCGACTCCCCGAGAACCTTCGTGGCCTGACAAACCCTCCGCCCGCCGCGCCCACCTGAAACAAGCGACCTCACGAAGGCTCGCCCACCGCCTTGGCCGCCTTCGCCACGGCCTCCTCGGCCTCGGCCACCGCCTCCGCCCCCGCGGCTTCCGCCTCCGCCTCCGTCACGGACGGCTCCGGCACCGTCTCCCCGTCCGCCGGCGTCGTCTTCGGCGGCAGCAGCTCCTCCACCGCCTTCCGCAGCGCCGCCCCGATCGAGTCGTCGTACGGATCGGGCGTCGCCGGCACCTGGAGCCGGTGCACGGCCCCGTTCCCCAGCCGCGCGTACCCCCGCCCGGGCGGAACGGCCGGCAGCGGAGTGGTGTGCGGCGGCGCCCCCAGCACCGCCTTGAGCTGCTCCACCGTCGCCGGCCCGAGCACCACCCGCGCCCGCGTGTGCTGCCGCAGCGCCTCCCCGAGCACGTCCGCGCTGTCGAACTGCTCGGCCACCACGACCGTCACGTTCACCGCGCGGCCGTGCCGCAGGGGCACCTGGAGCAGCGCCTGCGGGTCCTTGCGTCCGTCCGCCGCGGCCAGGTGGGTGAAGGAGGTCGGCCGGTCCAGCAGCAGCCACAGCGGACGCCGGGTGTCGTCCGGCGGCGCCAGCCCGGCCTGCCGGGCGCGGTTGACCGCGATCAGCCGGCGCTCGGTCTCGGTGGCCGCCCACTCCAGGCTCGCCACCGCCCCGGCGAGCCCGCACTCCACCGCGAGGACCCCGTCCCGGCCGACCAGGCAGGCGTACTCCCCGGTGCCGCCGCCGTCGACGATCACCACGTCGCCGTGCTGGAGCGCCTGCAACGCGATCGAGCGCAGCAGGGTGGAGGTGCCGCTGCCCGGCTGCCCGAGCGCCAGCAGGTGCGGCTCGGTGGAGCGGGGGCCGGTGCGCCAGACGACCGGTGGCACGTCGCGCTGCTCGGCCCCGTAGGTGAGGGGCAGCGTCCGCTGCACCTCGCTGGGGTCGGTGAAGCCGAGCACGGTCTCGCCCGGCGCGGCGACGAACCGCTGGGCGGGGACCCCGGTGGGCAGCGGGGCCAGCGCGGTGACCGTCAGCTCGTTGCCCTCCTCGTCCCAGGTGAACAGGTATTCGCGGCCGCGCCCCGCCTTGGCGGTCAGCAGGTGCTCGATCCGCGCGCGCGACTCGGGCTCCCCGTCGGTGAAGTACGCCGGGTAGCGCACCAGCAGATGGCAGAGGCGGCCGGAGTCGTCGAACTCGTAGGCCGGGAAGGCCTTCTCCCAGGAGCCGCCGTGCGCGTACAGCGGGGCCGGGTCCTCGGCGGCCGAGAAGTACGGGACCAGGGCCTCGTACAGCGACGCCAGGCGGCGGGTGCGCGGCTCGTCCGGGTCCACGGGCGCCGCCGGGGCGCGGTCCCGGCCGTGCCAGGCCGCCGCGCCCGTCACCGCGACGGCGGCGAGCAGCGGACCGTACGGCGCCAGGGCCGTGACCAGGAACAGGGCGGCCACCACGAACAGCAGCGGACCGCGCCGGTCCGTGGGCGTCTCGGCCCATCTGCGCCGGCCGGCCGCGGCGAGCCGGCGCAGACCCCGGGCGACGGTGATCAGCGGGTGCAGGACGTCCGTGGCGCCGTCGGCCGCCGTCCGGGCCAGTTCCCGGCCGCGGGCCAGCCGCGCGCCGCCGGTGCTCAGAATGCGGGGGAGGGGCCGCCGGGCCACTGCTGCCTCCTGGGGGTGCGGACGGTCGGTGGGGGTGTCCCCTGGACGGCGTCGGCGTCGGCGTCGGCGTCGGCGTCGGCCTCGGTCCTCGGGGCGTTCGGCGTCAGGGCCGTCAGGGCCGTGAGAGCTGTCAGAACCGCATGCCGCCGAGCAGGCTGGCCAGGCTCTCGCCGCCGGCTCTGATACTCGGCGCGATGGCGGTGCTGGCGAGGTAGAAGCCGAAGAGGGTCGACACGCACGCGTGGGAGGGCTTCAGGCCGTCCTTGCGGAAGAAGATGAAGCCGATGACGCCGAACAGGACGACGCCTGAGACGGAGAGGATCATGTGAATCTCCTGGTGTCGAAGGGGGACAGTCACCCTCAGTCCTTCCAGGATCACAGCATGTATCCATATGACAAAAGGTGCAAGCGGGTGAAAATCGCCGCTTTTCCCTCGTGCGGTCGAGTCGGTGGGCGTGGCGGTGGCCCTCAGCTGTTGCGCGCGGCCGGTCACGAGGTGATCTTTACCTCCGGCGCGTCGGGTGCCGCGCCGCGCGAGCCAGTACCCTGGCGATTCACCCGTACGGCCGAGCACCGCTCGCGCGGCCGTACGCTTGCTCCCCGCAGTCCCCAGCAGTCCCCCAGCGGTGCCCCGGCGGCCCCCCAGCAGTCGCCGGCGGCGCCCAGCAGTCCCCAACGCTCGCAGTGAGAGGCGGTCCGGCCGATGAGTGAAGCCCTCGACCCCGAGGTCGTGGAGCTGGCGACCAAGATCTTCGATCTGGCCCGGCAGGGACCGGCCGACACGCTCGTCGCCTACGTCGACGCCGGCGTCCCGGCCAACCTCACCAACGACCGCGGCGACTCCCTCGTGATGCTCGCCGCCTACCACGGCCACGCCGACGCCGTCCGCGCCCTGCTGGCCCGCGGCGCCGACGCCGACCGCGTCAACGACCGGGGCCAGACGCCCCTCGCCGGAGCGGTCTTCAAGGGCGAGCAGGACGTCATCGAGGCCCTGCTGGAGGCCGGCGCCGACCCGACGGCGGGCACCCCGTCGGCCCTCGACACGGCCCGCATGTTCGGCCGGACCGAGCTGCTGCGACTCTTCGGCGAGCAGTGATCCCACGGGCCGCCCAGCACGCCGTGAGCTGCTGAAACGGCCCGCCGACCAGGCACGACACACAAAACGGGGGAGGCGGTACAAGGCCGCCGGAAATTTCGGTCGCGGCAGCGCAGGCGCCGGGTCATCATGACGTCGTGGTTCACGGACACGGCGGACGGGCAGGGCTTGCCGCACCGCGCGGACCGTGACGCGGTCCGTATGGGCCACCGACGAGAGGCAGAGGAAGATGGTCTACAGCAAGCAAGAGACGGCGGGCGCCCCGACGTGTTGTCACGTGGCCAGGTAGTGCTGTTCCCCGGTTGCGTCGACGCTTGATGTGAGGCTGTTTCCCATGTTCGATCCGGTCATAGCGCCCAGCGGCACGCTGCTCGGCCTGCTCCAGCGGGGCCGCGGCGACGGCACACTGCACGCGCTCACCGCCCCGCGCACCGAGGCGCTCGCGGCACTCGACCACTGCGTGCTGCACGACCCCCGGCACGACTGGCAGGTGGAGAACCGCTCCCTGTACTACGCCCGGCTCTACCTCGACCTGAACGGCGAGCTGGACGCGATCGAGGCGCACCTCTTCGACCCCGAGGACGCCCTCGACACCGACGAGTCCCGCACCGGACTCGCCCTCGCCGTCCTCGGCCACCTGGCCTCCTACGGCAGGCTGGACGCCCTCGCCCTGCTGCGCGGATACGCCGCCGGCGGCGCCAACTGGGCGTGGGCCCTGGACGAGCTGGCGCTGCGCGACGACGACGCCGGGCTGCGCTCACTGGCCGCCCCGGTCCTCGCCCGCTTCGCCGCCGACGCCGAGGGCGAGGCCGCGCTGGCCGCCGCCGTGCGCGACGCCTTCGAGCCCCGGCCCTGGCGGCTGTGGGCCGAGGACCCGCGCGAGCCGATCGCCGCCCGGGTGCGCGCCGCCCACGAGACCGGCTGCTTCGACCGCTGGCAGCGGCAGATGCGCCCCACCGGGCCGCGTCCGGGCTGGAGCGTGGGGGCCGTGTTCGACTGGGCCCAGCAGGGCCTGGAGCGCGGCGCCGCCCTCCACGTCCCGGCCGCCCGCTGCCTGAGCGCCGTTGCGGGCCCGGAGGACCGGCCCGAGATCCTCCAGGCCGCCCGGTACGGCGCCGACGGCGCCCGCTGCACCGCCCTGCGCTACCTCGCCGACGGCGACGATCCCGGCGCCCTCGACCTGATCGAGGCCGCGGTGTCCGACGGCTCGGCGGTCGTGGTGGAGGCCGCCCTCGACGCTTTCGAACGGATGCGCGGCACGGCGGCCGTGGACCGCGCCCGCGGCTGGGCCCGCCGCCCCGACGCGCTGGGCGCCGCCGCCGGACGCATGCTGGCCTGCCGCGGCGAGGTGCGCGACCGCGACCTCGTGCTCGCCGCGCTGCGCGAGGCCGTGCGGGGAGAGGGCCCTGACGCGGCCACCCTGTGGACCCTGGTCGACGGCGCCGGACGGCTCGGCATCGCCTGCGCCGCGCCCGTGCTGCGCCACGTCTACCGCGAGACCGCCTCCTCCCACCTGCGCCACCGCGCCGCCCGCGCGCTGGCCGCCACCGACCCGTCCTTCCCGGCCGGATTCGCCGTCGAGTGCCTGTGGGACTGCGAGGAGACCACCCGCGAACTCGCCGCCCGGTACGCCGAGACCGGCGACACCCGGGTCGTCGACCAGCTGCGCCGGCTCGCCGCCGACCCGGCCGAGGAGGCGGAGGTGCAGACCGCCGTCCGCAGCCGGATCGGCCCGGACCTGCCCACCGGCTGAACGGGCGCCGGACGGCGCCCCGGCGGCGCTCAGCTCCGCCGTACCGGCACGAACCGGACCGGGGTGCCCGGCGCCGCCTGGGCGGCGGCGGGCAGGTCGGCGGCGCGCACCACCGCGATCACCGGATAGCCGCCGGTGGTCGGGTGGTCGGCGAGGAAGACCACCGGGCGCCCGTCGGGCGGCACCTGGACCGCGCCCAGGACCATGCCCTCGCTGGGCAGCTCGCCGGTCCGGGCCCGCTCCAGCGCGGGCCCCTCGGTGCGCAGTCCGACGCGGTTGCTCGCCGACGACACGCGGTACGGCCGCGTGGCGAGCACGCGCAGCGCCCGCGCGGTGAACCAGTCCTCGCGCGGCCCGAGGACCACCCGCAGGACCAGCTCGGCCGCCGGCCCCGGCCGCGGGGCGACGTCCACGGCCGCGGGGAGCCCGGCCGGCGGCCCCAGCGGGAGCACCGTACCGTCGGTGAGCGGCGCGGGTCCGAGTCCGGACAGCAGATCGGTGGACCGGCTGCCGAGCACCGGCTCGACGGCCACCCCGCCGCCGACGGCGACGTAACCGCGTACTCCGCGCACCGCGGCGCCCACCTCCAGCACCGCGCCCGCCGGGACCCGTACCGGCGCTCCCCAGGCGACCGGACGGCCGTCCAGCCGGACCGGGCAGGGCGCGCCGGTGACCGCCACGGCGACCGGCGAACGCGGTCGCAGGGCGCAGCCGTCGAGCGTGGTCTCCAGCACGGCCGCCCCGCGCGGATTGCCGACCAGCCGGTTGGCCAGCGCGGCGGCCGGCGCGTCCAGCGCCCCGGAGCGGGGCACCCCCAGATGCGCGTGGCCGGGGCGTCCCCCGTCCTGGACGGTGGTCAGCGCCCCGGCGCGCACGACGACGAGCGCGCGGTCGCTCATACCGGCTCCTCGGGGACGAAGCGCACCCGCGTGCCCGGTGCCAGCAGGGCGGCCGGCGCCCGCGTGTGGTCCCACAGCACCGCGTCGGTGCTGCCGATCAGCTGCCAGCCGCCCGGCGACGAGCGCGGGTAGACCCCCGTGTACGGGCCCGCCAGCGCCACCGCCCCGGCCGGCACCGCCGTCCGCGGGGTGGCCCGGCGCGGCACGTGGCAGCGCTCGGGCAGTCCGGTGAGGTACCCGAAGCCGGGCGCGAAGCCGCAGAAGGCGACGCGGAACTCGGTGGCCGCGTGCACCCGCGCGACCTCCCGCTCGGCCACCTTCCAGTGCGCGGCCACGGCGGCCAGGTCCGGGCCGTCGTAGCGCACGGGCAGCTCCACGGTCCGCTCCCCGCGCGCCGCCGCGGGCGGCACCCGCGCGGCGCGCAGTTCGCGGGCCACCCGGTCCGGTTCGGCGAGGCCGTCGAGCAGCACCGTACGGGCGGCGGGCACGATCTCGGCCGCCCTCAGCAGGCCCGCCGCGCGCCGCCGCAGCAGCTCCGCGTGCAGGGCCTCGGCCTGCGCCCCGGACGCGACCTCGACGAGCAGCGCGTCCGAGCCCACCGGCAGCACCCTCACGCGAACGCCTCCACCCGCACCCCGGCCGCCGCCAGACGCGCGCGCACCCGCCGGGCCAGCTCCACCGCACCCGGCGTGTCGCCGTGCAGGCACAGCGAGCGCGCCCGTACGCCGATGACCTCCCCGCCGTGCGAGAGGACCGTCCCGGACCGGGCCAGGCGCACCGAACGCTCCAGGACGGCGGCCGGGTCGGTGATCACCGCGCCGGCCAGACCGCGCGGCACGAGCGTGGCCTCCCCGGTGTAGGCGCGGTCCGCGAACGCCTCGGTCACCGTGGGAAGTCCGGCCTTGCCGGCCAGCTCCAGCAGCCGCGAACCCGGCAGCCCGAGCACCGGCAGCGCGGCGTCGGCGAGCAGTACGCCCTCGACGACCGCGCCCGCCTGCTCCTCGTCGCGCACCACCCGGTTGTAGAGGGCGCCGTGCGGCTTGACGTACGACACGCGGGCGCCGGCCGCGCGCGCGAAGACCTCCAGGGCGCCGATCTGGTAGGCGACCTCGGCGGCCAGTTCGTCGGGCGGCACGTCCATCGCGCGCCGCCCGAACCCGGCCAGGTCCCGGTAGGAGACCTGCGCGCCGATCCGCACCCCGCGTGCGGCCGCCAGCTCGCACACCCGGCGCATGGTGACCGCGTCCCCGGCGTGGAAGCCGCAGGCCACGTTGGCGCTGGTCACGACGGACAGCAGCTGCTCGTCGTCGGTCAGCCGCCAGCGGCCGAAGCCCTCACCGAGGTCGGCGTTCAGGTCGATCGAATGCACTGATGTCATGGCTCGCCCGTGTCTCTCTCAGGTCTCTGTCAGGCCACGCGGTACTGCTCGTCGCGGGCGTCGGTCAGGAGCATCTGTCCCGGTGCGTGGGTGAGGGCGAACGGCGGCCGGGACGCCGTCACCGCCGCCTGCGGGGTCACGCCGCAGGCCCAGAACACCGGCACGTCGCCGGGCTCGGCGTCCACCGGGTCGCCGAAGTCGGGCCGGCCGAGATCCTCGATGCCGAGCCCGGCGGGCACGCCGCAGTGCACCGGGGCGCCGTGCACCGCCGGCAGCAGGGCGCTCTCCCGGATCGCCGCCGACAGCCGGTCGGGCGGCACCGGGCGCATGGAGACCACCAGGGGTCCGCGCAGCCGCCCGGCCGGGCGGCACTGACGGTTCGTCACGTACATCGGCACGTTGCGGCCCTGCTCCACGTGCCGGATCGGGACGCCCGCCGCCGCGAGCGCCCACTCGAAGGTGAAGCTGCACCCGATCAGGAACGTCACCAGGTCCTCGCGCCAGTGGTCGCGCACGTCGGTCGGCTCCGCCACCAGCTCGCCGTACCGCCACACCCGGTAGCGCGGCAAATCGGTGCGCAGGTCCGCGCCCTCGGCCAGGACCGTGGTGGTCGCACCGGCGTCGGTGACGTCCAGGACCGGGCAGGGCTTGGGGTTGCGCTGGCAGAACAGCAGCATGTCGTACGCCCAGTCGGCCGGGACCGAGATCAGGTTCGCCTGGGTGTGCCCCGCGGCCACCCCGGCCGTAGGTCCCGTCAGTCCGTACCGGAACCGCCGCCGGGCGGCACGCGGGCTCCACCCGCGTGCGTGCTCGTCGGCGAGCACCACGGCGCGGTCGCGCACGGGCGCGTCCGGGCCGGCGTCCGCGTGCGGCCGCGGACGGATGCCGGACGTCATCGTCTTCTGGGGAGGGTTCGTGCTCATGGGCACCTCGCGACCGGGAGGAGAAAGGGTGCTGGGACTGAGCCGTGCGCTGAGCAGCAAGGTAGAGGATCGTTGAACGATCCCTCAATACCCCTGTTGTCCCGCACTCCTGTCTGCGGTTCAATTCCGGGCATGGCTGAGCAGCTGACGCCACTGGCCGACGACCGCGCCCTGCTGGGCCGCACCAGCACCGCCGAGCGGGTCTCCGACATCCTCCGGAGCCGCATCGCCGAGGGCTACTTCCCGCCCGGCACCCGGCTGTCGGAGGACAGCATCGGCGGCGCCCTCGGCGTCTCCCGCAACACGTTGCGCGAGGCGTTCCGGCTGCTCACGCACGAGCGGCTGCTCGTCCACGAGCTGAACCGCGGGGTCTTCGTGCGGGTGCTGGCGGTCGAGGACGTCGAGGACATCTACCGCACCCGCCGGCTCGTCGAGTGCGCCGTCGTACGGGGCCTGGGCGAGCCGCCGTACGCGCTGGACGGGCTGGCCGAGGCCGTCGCCGAGGGCCGGCGGGCCGCGCGCGAAGGTGACTGGAAAGGGCTGGGCACCGCCAACATCCACTTCCACCGCGAACTGGTCGCGCTGGCCGGCAGCGAGCGCACCGACGAGCTGATGCGCAGCGTCTTCGCCGAACTCCGCCTCGCCTTCCACGTCGTGGACGACCCCAGACGGCTGCACGAGCCCTACCTCGACCGCAACGAGCAGCTTCTGCGGGCGCTCTCGGCGGGACAGCGGCGCGAGGCGGAGCACCTCCTCGCCGGCTACCTGGACGACTCCCTGGAGCGGGTCGTCGAGGTGTACCGGCGGCGGGTGGGCGAGGAGGCGTAGCGGGCGGGGCGCGACGCCCCGGGGCGGCGTTTTGGGGCGGGGCCCGCGGTGCGCGCGGTGCGCGCCGGCCCGGCCCCGCGGCGCCGGACGGGCCGGGCGGGGGCGGTGGGGCGGGGGCGGGTCTGCGCCGTTTGGGTCGTTGTCGGACCGAGGACCTAGTCTGTGCACCGTGACTTCGCCTGCGTCGACGGACAGCGTTCCGCCCCAGCTCAGCGCGGGGCCGCGCCCTGCCCCGGGCCCGGCCGCCGACGAGGGGCTGGCGCGGCGGCTGCGCGCGCTCGCCTGCACGGCGCCGCTGCACGACCTCGACGCCCGCAAGGCGAACCTCGCGGGCGAGTACTCGGTGTACGGCATGGCCGAGATCGCGCTCGCCGGCATCGACCTCGTCACCCTCAACATGGACTTCGACACCGGCGCCGACCACGACCAGATCGTGGCCCGGCTGATCCCGCGCGTCGCCGCCCAGGCGCCCGCGCGGCCGGCCGCCGAGCACGAGCGGGTGGCCCGCTGGGTGCTGGAGAACCTGATCAACGTCGGCAGCGTCGACCGCGGCTTCCGCGCGGTCTACGGCACCTTCGGCCCGGACGGCGCCTATGTGCGCCGCGACTACGACTTCAAGCTCATCGAGGAGGTGCCGGGCCCCGGCGGCACCGTCTACCTGCGCACCACCGACGAGGCGGTCAACGTCCTCGTCGGCGCCCTCGACACCGATGTCACCAGCGCGCAGATCGCCGCCGAGGTCAAGCTGGAGGTGCTCATCAACCGCGGCCGCCTCGCCGACGCGCAGCTCGCCGCCGAACAGGCCCGCTACCGGACCGTGCAGTACTCCGAGACCCTGCGCCGCGCCCTGGACGCCACCCGGCGCAACGTCCGCGCGGTGGACTGGCTCACCGCCGTGCCCGACATGATCGCCGAGGCCCTCGATCACGTCGCCGACCGCTACCGGCACGAGAACGCGATCCTGACCAACATCCGCCGGGCGCGCGACGAGACCGAGGAGCCCGAGCACAAGCGGCGCGCCGCCGAACTGGTCGACATCGTCAAGGACTGCATCCGCCGGCACACGCAGCTGCAGTCCCGGCTGCTGGAGGCCGGCCCGCTCTTCCGCGCCGAACAGGACCGGCAGGCCTTCGCCACCCCCCTCACCAGCTCCGGCACGGACCTCTACGGCCATCTGCTCGCCCCCACCCTCCCGCTGCCGCTGGAGCAGGCCGGGCGCGTCACGGACGCCTTCTTCGCGCACGGCACCGGACTGCGCACCCCCGTCTCCGTGCGGGTCGCCGACCTCGTCGACCTGCTGCTGACCCCGCCCGTGGAGCGCGAGCACCTCGGCGCGGAGATGCCCGAGCCCGACCTGATCGCCACCCCGGACGACAGCAGGTTCAGCGAGGAGCAACTGGCCGCCGCCATGGAACTGCTGGACCTGCCGGCGGACGCGCCCAGACGGCTGTCGGGGCTGCTGGCGGAGGCGCGGCGGACCGGCGACCCCGAGCTGGCCTATCTGGTCGCCCTGCTCGCCGTGCACGCGGCCAGCCCGCCGGTCGGCACCGCCTACCGGCAGGGCGAGGAGAAGCTGCTGTTCGCCGTGGACGACGGCACCGAGCTGACCGACCCCGAGTTCGGCGGCGCCGACCTCATCGTCGGCACCGCGCTGCTGGACGCCGCCGGAATGGCCGCCGGCCGCACGGAGGCGGCGTGAGCCCCCGTCACCGCCGTACGGGGTCGGTATGAGCCTCCGCCGCCCCCGCGCCCAGTACCCTCTTCGGGGCGTCCGCCCCGCAAACCGCCCGCACGACCGAGGAGTGGTGTGTCCGTGACCGAGCACGTCGACCGGAGTGAGCCGGACCTCGACGGCGCGCCCACGTCGGCCGCCGTCACGCCCGCCGACGCCGCCGACGCGGCCCGGCTGGTCGCCTTCGGGCTCCAGCCCAGACTGCAGCCCGCCCGCGACCAGGAGTACGCCGAGCTGCTGCGCCGCCACCGCGAGGACCCGGCGTTCGCCCGGCTCGCCGACGCCGTGGCCGCCGGCCTCGGCCTGGTCGTCCTGGAGGTGTCCCCGCGCGCGGGCATGGCGGTCACCGCCGCCGAGGACTCGGTCTTCGCCGTCCGCATGGGCGACTACGCCCGCCGCGCCGCCACCGACTCCGGCGACCGGTTCCTGCACGGACTCGCCCACCTCGCGGTGGCCGCGCTCGCCTTCCCCCGGCCCGAGGACCTCGCCGACGACGGCTACATCGGCCGTGTCACCGTCAACGGCGTCGACTCCTTCGTCCGCCAGGCCTGCCGCCGGCTGGAGGAGCGCGCCGGGGAACAGGGCGAGAACACCGACCCGGCCACCGACGCACCCGGCCTGGAGGCCGCCTGGCGGATCTGGGCCAGGCGCAGCGCCACCGGCGCCACCAAGGACGCGCGCCGTCCCGCCGCCTCCACCACCGGCATCGTCGCCAAGGCCCTGACGTTCCTCACCGAATCCGGGTTCCTCCAGCGCACCGGCGACGAGAGCGGCGGCACCTACCGCACCACCGCCCGCTACCAGCTCCAGGTGCGCGACATGGCCGGCGCCGCCGCCCTGGCCGAACTCCTCGACCTGGGCGTCGTCCCCGTCACCGACGGCACACCGAGCCTGCTGCCCGCCGAGGACGGCGACGACCTGGAACTGGTGGCCGACGCCGGGCTGCCGTTCCACGCGCCCACCCAGCCCTGAACCCTGCCGAACCGCACGAAGACTGACGAGAGTCCGCCATGTACGAGCTGTCCCGGGTCCGCCTCTACTCCATCGGACCCGCCGGTGCGCGCTACGCCGACACCGTGCTTGACCTGCGGGGCGTGGGCAAGCCGGTGCCCGACCCCGTGCCCACCCAGGCGGAGTTCTTCGAGGAGGAGCCTGTCGGCCCGCCGCGCCGCCCCGCGCCCGCCGGCGTGCTCTTCCTGGAGAACGGCGGCGGCAAGTCGGTCCTGCTCAAGCTGATCTTCTCCGTGATGCTGCCCGGCCACCGCAACACCCTCGGCGGCGCCAGCTCCGGCGTGCTGCGCAAGTTCCTGCTCGCCGACGACTGCGGACACGTCGCGCTGGAGTGGCAGCACGTGCAGACCGGCGCGTGCGTGGTCGTGGGCAAGGCCAGCGAGTGGCGCGGGCGCCAGGTCTCCAACGACCCGCGCAAGTTCGCCGAGGCCTGGTACTCCTTCCGCCCCGGCCCCGGCCTCAGCCTGGACAACCTGCCCGTCGCCGAGGCCACCTCCGTACGCCCGCCCGCCGAGGGAGTCTCGGGCGCCCGGGGCCGGCGGCGCACCATGAAGGGCTTCCGGGACGCCCTCACCGAGGCGGGCAAGGCCTACCCCCACCTGGAGGTGCACTGGGAGGAGATCCACGACCGCTGGATCGAACACCTCGGCGACCTCGGCCTCGACCCCGAACTCTTCCGCTACCAGCGCGAGATGAACGCCGACGAGGGCGAGGCGGCCGGCCTGTTCGCGGTGAAGAAGGACTCCGACTTCACCGACCTGCTGCTGCGCGCCGTCACCGACACCCGCGACACCGACGGCCTGGCCGACCTGGTCAGCGGCTTCGGCAACAAGCTCGGCCGGCGCTCCGAACTGATCGCCGAACGGGACTTCACCGCCGGCTCCGCCGACCTGCTCGGCCGGATCGTGGAGGCCGCCGAGGCCCGCACCCGCGCGCGCGACATCCACGCCGGAGCCGAACGCCGCACCCGCACGCTGGTGCGCCGGCTGTCCGCCCGCGCCGTGCGGGAACGCTCCCGCGCCACCGACCTCGCCCAGCGCGTCACCGCCGCCGCCCACACCGTCGCCCAATCCGACGACGCCCGCGAGCGCGGCGCGCTGATCGCCGCCGAACTCGCCTACCGGCACGCCTCGCTGGCCCTGGCCGCCGCCGAGAAGTCCGCCGCCGCGCAAAAACGGGAACTGGCCGACGCGCGCACCCTGCACTCCGCCTGGCAGGCGGCCGAGGCCGCGCTGCGCCACCGCGCCGCCGCCGACCGGGTGGCCCGCGTCTCCGCCGCGATCCAGGAGGCCGAACGCGACGCCGCCCCCGCGCTCGCCGCCCGCGCCAAGGCCGCCGTGGACCTCGTACGGGCCCTCCAGACGGCGGCTCAGAGCGCCGAAGCCCTCGCCAACGAGGGCGAGGAGCGCTCCGCACTCCTCCAGGACGCCGGTGAGACGGCCCACCGGGACGCCACCGCCGCCGCCACCGAGGCCCAGCGCGCCCGCAGCGAGGCCGGCCATCTGCGCCAGCGGCTGGCCGAGGTCGAACAGGAGACGGCACAGGCCGTCCGGGCCGGCTGGCTGGACGACAGCGCCCCCGACGCCGACCCGGCGCGCGCGGCCCTCGCCGCCAGCGACGCCGAGAAGACGGCCGTCGCCGCCTGGGACCAGGCCCGGGAGATCTCCCGCAAGGCCGCCGAACACGCCCGGGAGACGGCCGCGGCCGAGTCCCGCGCCGAACTCACGGCGGCCCGCGCGGCCGACGCGGCGGCCGCGGCCCAGCGGGCGCACGAGGCCGAACGCCGCACCGCCGAGGCCCTGGCGGCCGAGGAACGCCTCGCCGAACTGCTGAGCCTGCCGGCCGCGGCCCCGGCCGGACGGACCGGCGTCCCCGGACCCCGGACCGCGCCCGAGGACGCCGTGCCCGGCCCCGCGCGGGGCCGCGCGCCCGACACGGCGGGCGCGCGGACCGAGGCCGCCGACGGCACGTCGCCGGACCCTGCGGACGGCGACGCCACCGGGACCGCACGGCACGGTGCGGTGGCCGCGGAACCGCCGCGCGCACCGCGCCCCGCCGCCGACGGCCCCCTCACGGTGGAGGACCTGGACCGCTTCGCCGACGAACTGCGCGCACTCCTCGACACCGCCGTCTCCTCCGCCGAACGGCACCTGTTCGACCTGCGCACCGCCGCCGCCGACGACACCCGCATCCTCGGCGCGCTCGGCGACGGGGGACTGCTCCCGCCCGGACCCGACGTCCTGGCCACCGTCGAGTTCCTCGGCGAGCACGGCATCCCCGCACTGCCCGGCTGGCGCTACCTCGCCCAGGCCGTCGACCCCGCGGACCACGCGCGGGTGCTGGCCGCCCGCCCCGAACTCGTCGACGGCGTCGTCATCACCGACCCCGACACCCACGCCCGGGCCCGGCAGGTCCTCGCCGACGCGGCCCTGCTGCCCCGCTCCGCCGTGGCGGTCGGCACCGCCGCCGCCCTGCTCGCCCCCACCCCGGCCGGCGACCTCACCGAGGGCGCGATCTTCCTCGTCACCCCGAACCCGGCCATGCACGACGAGCACGCCGCCGACGAGGAACGGCAGGCGCTGCGCGCCCGGGCGACGGAGCGGGACGAGGAGATCCGCCGGCTCGCCGCCCGGCTCGGCAAAGACCGCGAACTGGCCGCCCGGCTCGCCTCCTGGCGCACCGGCTGCCCCGCCGGACGCCTCGTGGAACTGGCCCAGGCCGCCCACGACGCCCGCGCCTTCGCCGAGGAGTCCGAGGCCGAACTGGCCGAGGCCCGGACCGCGCGCGCCGAGGCCGAGGAGGCCGCCGCCGAGGCCGGACAGCTGCGCGACGAGCGCCAGGAGGCCGCGCAGAAGGCCCGCCGCGCCGCCGACGCCCTGGCCGGACTCGCCTTCCGGCTGCGCGAACGCGCCGGCTGGCAGGCCAGACTGCGCGAACTCGCCGACGAGGCCACCGAGTCCGAGGCCCGCGCCCAGACCTGCCTGGACCGCGCCCGCGCCGCCGACGAGGACCGGCTCGCCGCCCTGCGCGCCGCCGACGACGCCCGCCGCACCGCCCGCGCGCTGCGCGCCGAACGCGCCGAGATCGCCGGCGCGCCCGACGACGTGCCCGAGGCCGACGAGGACGATCCCAAGGCGTCCCTGCCCGCACTGCGCGAGGCATACCGCGCCGCCTCCCAGGTCTACGAGAAGGTCGGCGTCGGCGCCGACCTGCGCGCCGAACAGGCGCGCGCGGAGAGCGACGAGAGCGCGGCCCGCGCCGAACTCGACCGGCTCAGCAACAAGGTCCGCACCCGCGCCGAACAGCTCCTGACCTCGCCCGACGGGTCCGACGGGCCGTCCCGGCAGGCCGCCGCGGCCCGCGCCGAGGAACTGGTGCAGCTCCTGGAGACCCGCATGTCCTCCGCGAGCGAACAGCTCGGCCGGCTGCGCGGCGAGACCGAACGCCTCGCCCCCGAGGACGGCGAGGCGCACACCGGGCTGCCCGAGGAACAGCTCCCGCGCGACGCCGAGCACGCCCAAGCCCTGCTGCGCACGGCCGGCGCCGAACTCGCCTCCCGCACCGAGGCGTTGAACCAGGCCCGCGACGCGCACACCGAACTGCTGGAAGCCCACCGCGCCGCCGAGGACGCCGCAGGCGGCTTCGACGAGATCGCCGCCATGCTCCGCGACCTGCTGCGCGAGCACACCGGCGAGGACGAGCAGGAGGAGCCGCAGCCGTACCCGGGCAGCCCGGAGGCCGCCCGGCAGGCCGCCGCCGAGGCCCGCCGGTCGCTGCGCGGCTGCGCCGCCGACCTGTCCGCCGCCGAGGCCGCCGTCCGCGAGGCGAGCGACATCCTGGTCCGGCACGCCAACTCCACCCGCTACGAGCAGGTGCGCACCCCGGCCCGGCAGCAGATCCGCGAACTGCCCGCCTCCGCCCTGCCCGAGCACGCCCAGAAGTGGGCCGACGCCTTCGCGCCCCGGCTGCGCGTCCTCACCGACGAGCTGGCGCAACTGGAGCGCAACCGCGACTCGATCGTGGACCGGCTGCGCGGACTGGTCGAGTCCGCCCTCGCCACGCTCAGGTCCGCCCAGCGCCTGTCCCGGCTGCCCGAGGGCCTCGGCGAGTGGTCCGGGCAGGAGTTCCTGCGCATCCGCTTCGAGGAGCCCGACCAGGCGACGCTGACCGAGCGCCTGGGCGAGGTCGTGGACGAGGCGACCCGGGCCGCCGTGCGGAAGAACTCCGACCTGCGGCGCGACGGCATGTCCCTGCTGCTGCGCGGAGTGGCCGCCGCCCTCCAGCCCAAGGGCGTCGCCGTGGAGATCCTCAAGCCGGACGCGGTGCTGCGCGCCGAACGCGTCCCGGTCGGTCAGATGGGCGACGTCTTCTCCGGCGGCCAGCTGCTCACCGCGGCCATCGCCCTGTACTGCACCATGGCGGCCCTGCGGAGCAACGACCGCGGCCACGACAAGCACCGCCACGCCGGCACGCTGTTCCTGGACAACCCCATCGGCCGCGCCAACGCCACCTATCTGCTGGAACTCCAGCGAGCGGTGTCCGACGCCCTCGGCGTCCAGCTCCTCTACACCACCGGCCTGTTCGACACGACGGCACTGGCCGAGTTCCCGCTGGTCATCCGGCTGCGCAACGACGCCGACCTGCGGGCCGGGCTGAAGTACATCAGCGTGGAGGAGCACCTGAGGCCGGGCCTGCCGCGGGAGACACCCACCGGCGAGACCGTGCACAGCGAGATCACCGCGACCCGCATGTTCAAACGGCCGGCGCCGAGCACGCCGTAGGCACGCGCCGCACCGGCGTTCGCGCCGCACCGGCGTTCGCGGGCGGCGGCGGCCCGGCGGCCGGCGGCGCGCCCGCGGCGG
>NZ_BAABKC010000019.1:0-200684 GCF_039543625.1 Streptomyces similanensis
CCGCCGCGCCGCCCGCGGCCGCGCCCCCCATGCCGTCCGTGCCCCGGCCCGGCGGCCGCCCCGGCGGGTACGGCTATCCGCCGGCCGCCGCACCGCGGCCCCCGCAGGCCGGCGGCCGCACCCGCTACTGGATCGAGATCAACGGCACCCGCCATCAGATCTCCCGCCCGACGCTGGTGCTGGGTCGCAGCACCGACGCCGACGTGCGGATCGACGACCCCGGCGTCTCGCGCCGGCACTGTGAGATCCGGACCGGAACGCCCTCGACGATCGCGGATCTCGGGTCCACCAACGGCATCGTGGTGGACGGGCAGCACACCACCCGCGCTACGCTCCGCGACGGCTCGCGGATCGTCGTGGGCAGCACCACCGTTATCTATAGGCAAGCCGAAGGGTGAACCGGGGGCAATGTCAGAGCTGACCCTCACGGTCATGCGGCTGGGTTTCCTGGCCGTACTGTGGCTGTTCGTGATCGTGGCCGTGCAGGTCATCCGCAGCGACCTGTTCGGTACGCGCGTCACCCAGCGGGGGGCCCGCCGGGAGGCGGCCCGGCCGCAGCAGGCCGCCGCGCGGCAGGCGCCGGCGCAGCCCCCGCAGCAGCGCGACCGCCAGGGCGGCGGAGGCCGCCAGCGCCGCAACGCCCCCACCAAGCTCGTGGTGACCGAGGGGACCCTCACCGGCACCACGGTCGCGCTCCAGGGCCAGACCATCACCCTGGGCCGCGCGCACGACTCCACCATCGTGCTGGACGACGACTACGCCTCCAGCCGCCATGCCAGGATCTATCCGGACCAGGGCGGCCAGTGGATCGTCGAGGACCTCGGTTCCACCAACGGCACGTACCTGGACCGGTCCCGGCTGACGACTCCGACGCCGATCCCGCTGGGCGCGCCGATCCGCATCGGCAAGACCGTCATCGAGCTGCGGAAGTAGTGCTACGTCATGAATGAGCGCGAGCGGAGCGAGCACGCAGCGGCGGCCGGCACCCTGGGCCGCGGCGCGCTCCCGACCGGAGGGTGGGCAGTGTGGCTCGACACGATCGGCTGTACCCGGAGCCGACGGGCGAGGTGCGCATGAGTCTGTCACTGCGCTTCGCCGCCGGATCGCACAAGGGCATGATCCGCGAGGGCAACGAGGACTCCGGCTACGCCGGCCCCCGGCTGCTCGCGATCGCCGACGGCATGGGCGGCCAGGCCGCCGGCGAGGTCGCCTCCTCCGAGGTGATCTCCACCATCGTCCCCCTCGACGACGACGTCCCCGGCTCGGACCTGCTCACCTCCCTCGGCACCGCCGTGCAGCGCGCCAACGACCAGCTGCGCGCCATGGTCGAGGAGGACCCCCAGCTGGAGGGCATGGGCACCACGCTCACCGCCCTGCTGTGGACCGGCCAGCGCCTCGGCCTGGTGCACGTCGGCGACTCGCGCGCCTACCTGCTGCGCGACGGCGTGCTCACCCAGATCACCCAGGACCACACCTGGGTGCAGCGTCTGGTCGACGAGGGCCGCATCACCGAGGAGGAGGCCAGCACCCACCCGCAGCGCGCCCTCCTGATGCGCGCCCTCGGCAGCAGCGAGCACGTCGAGCCGGACCTGTCCGTGCGCGAGGTCCGCGCCGGCGACCGCTACCTGATCTGCTCCGACGGCCTGAGCGGCGTCGTCTCCCACCAGACGATGGAGGAGACCCTCGCCAGCTACCAGGGCCCCCAGGAGACCGTGCAGGAGCTGATCCAGCTCGCACTGCGCGGCGGCGGCCCCGACAACATCACCGTGATCATCGCCGACGTCCTCGACCTGGACACCGGCGACACCCTGGCCGGCCAGCTGTCCGACACCCCGGTCGTGGTCGGCGCGGTCGCCGAGAACCAGAACCACCTGCACGACAACGGCATCATGCAGACCCCGGCCGGCCGCGCCTCGGGACTCGGCCGGCAGGTTCCCGGACAGGGCGGCGGCGGCGAGTTCGGCCCGCCCGGCTCCGGCGACGACGCCGGCTACGCCCCCACCGGCGGCTTCGCCGGCTACGGCGACGACGACTTCGTCAAGCCGCGCAAAGGCCGCCGCTGGCTGAAGGTGTCGCTCTACAGCGTGCTCGCCCTCGCCGTCATCGGCGGCGGCCTCTACGGCGGCTACCGCTGGACGCAGACGCAGTACTACGTCGGCGCCCACGAGGACCACGTCGCCCTCTACCGCGGCATCAGCCAGGACCTCGCCTGGGTGAAGCTGTCCAAGGTGGAGACGGAGCACCCCGAGATCAGGCTCACCGACCTGCCGGACTACCAGCAGAAGCAGGTCAGGGCGACGATCACCGAGGGCAGCCTGCAAGAGGCCCGCAAGAAGGTCGACGAGCTGTCCGTGCAGGCCTCCGCGTGCCGCAAGGAGGCCGAGCGCCGCGCCGTCGAGAGCCAGAACAAGCCCAAGCCGACCACGAGCAAGGCCGGCGTCACGGGAACCACTCGCACCGCCTTCACGTCCAAGGCGACACCGGCACCGAACCAGTCGACGTCGAAGTCCCCGTCGTCACCGTCTCCGTCCACGTCCGCGACCGCGCCCACACCCAGCCCAGGCCCCACTCTCTCGGAGGAAGAGCAGAAGGTCGTCTCGGCGTGCGGTAAGCAGTAGGCAAGCCGTGAGAGGCCCTGTCACACGATGAGCAGTACTTCCAACCCGTCGACGCACCACACGTCCACGATCGGCGCCATCGGCGCGCCGAGCCGCCGCAACACCGAGCTGGCGCTGCTGGTCTTCGCCGTCGTCATCCCGGTGTTCGCCTACGCCAACGTGGGCCTGGCCATCGACGGCTCGGTGCCCTCGGGCCTGCTGAGCTACGGCCTGGGCCTTGGTCTGCTGGCCGGCGTCGCCCATCTCGTCGTCCGCAAGTTCGCCCCGTACGCGGACCCGCTGCTGCTGCCGCTGGCCACGCTGCTCAACGGGCTCGGCCTGGTGTGCATCTGGCGGCTCGACCAGTCGAAGCTGCTCCAGTCGCTGCCCAACTTCTTCACCGCCGCGCCGCGCCAGCTGCTGTACACCGCGCTGGGCATCGCGCTGTTCGCGGTGGTGCTGATCTTCCTCAAGGACCACCGCGTCCTGCAGCGCTACACCTACATCTCGATGTTCACCGCGCTGATCCTGCTGGTCCTGCCGCTGGTCCCGGGGCTCGGGGCCAACATCTACGGCGCCAAGATCTGGATCAACATCCCGGGCCTCGGCTCCCTCCAGCCCGGTGAGTTCGCCAAGATTGCCCTGGCCGTCTTCTTCGCCGGCTACCTGATGGTGAAGCGGGACGCGCTCGCCCTGGCCAGCCGCCGCTTCATGGGCCTCTACCTGCCGCGCGGCCGTGACCTCGGGCCGATCCTGGTCGTCTGGGTCATCTCGATCCTGATCCTGGTCTTCGAGACCGACCTCGGCACCTCGCTGCTGTTCTTCGGCATGTTCGTGATCATGCTGTACGTCGCCACCGAGCGGACCAGCTGGATCGTCTTCGGTCTGCTGATGTCGGCGGCCGGCGCGGTGGGCGTCGGCTCCGTCGAGCCGCACGTCCACCAGCGGGTGGAGGCGTGGCTGAACCCCCTGCACGAGTGGAAGCTCAGCCGGCAGGGCGTCTACGGCCACTCCGAGCAGTCGATGGAGGCCCTGTGGGCCTTCGGCTCCGGCGGCACCCTCGGCAGCGGCTGGGGCCAGGGCCACTCGGACCTGATCAAGTTCGCCGCCAACTCCGACTTCATCCTCGCCACCTTCGGCGAGGAGCTGGGCCTGGCCGGCATCATGGCGATCCTGATCGTCTACGCCCTGATCGTGGAGCGCGGCGTGCGCACCGCGCTGGCCGCCCGCGACCCGTTCGGCAAGCTGCTGGCCGTCGGCCTGTCCGGCGCCTTCGCGCTCCAGGTCTTCGTGGTGTCCGGCGGTGTCATGGGTCTCATCCCGCTGACCGGTATGACGATGCCCTTCATGGCCTACGGTGGTTCGTCGGTGCTGGCCAACTGGGCGCTGATCGGGATCCTGATCAGAATCAGCGACACCGCCCGCCGCCCGGCCCCCGCCCCCGTCTCCAACCCCGACGCCGAAATGACCCAGGTGGTCCGCCCGTGAACAAGCCCCTGCGCCGGATCGCGATCTTCTGCGGACTGCTGGTCCTCACGCTGCTCATCCGCGACAACTGGCTCCAGTACGCCAAGGCCGACAGCCTCAAGAACGACGAGCTGAACCGCCGGGTCACCATCGCCCGCTACTCGGTGCCGCGCGGCGACATCATCGTCGGCGGCTCCCCGATCACCGGGTCCGTGGAGACCAAGAGCAACGGCCTCAACGACCTGAAGTACAAGCGGACGTACAAGGACGGCCCCATGTGGGCGCCGGTCACCGGCTACGCCTCGCAGTCCTTCGGCGCCACCCAGCTGGAGAGCATCGACGACGGCATCCTCACCGGCAACGACGACCGGCTCTTCTTCCGCAACACCCTGGACATGCTCACGGGCAAGCCGAAGCAGGGCGGCAACGTCGTCACCACCCTCAACGCCGCCGCGCAGAAGGCCGCCTACAACGGCCTCAAGGACCGCGGCAAGGGCGCGGTGGTGGCCCTGGAGCCGTCCACCGGCAAGATCCTGGCGCTCGCCTCGTTCCCGTCGTACGACCCCTCGTCGTTCGCCGGCGCCTCCAGCGCGGACGGCAAGGGGTGGAACAAGGTCCAGAAGAAGACCGACCCGAACGACCCGACGCTGAACCGGGCGCTGCGCGAGACCTACCCGCCGGGCTCGACTTTCAAGGTGGTCACGGCGGCCGCCGCGCTGGAGAACGGCCTGTACACCTCGGCCGAGCAGCACACCGAGTCGCCGGACCCGTGGATCATGCCGGGCACCACCACCCCGCTGCCCAACGAGGGCAGCATCCCCTGCAAGAACGCCACCATGCGCGAGGCGCTGCGCTGGTCCTGCAACACCGTCTTCGGCAAGATCGGCGCCACCCTGGGCAACGAGAAGATGCTCGACGAGGCGAAGAAGTTCGGCTTCGACAGCGAGCAGTTCACCCCGGTCCGCTCCAACGCCTCGGTGTTCTCCGACAAGATGGCGCCCTCCGAGGTCGCGCAGTCCTCGATCGGCCAGTTCAACACCGCCGCCACCCCGCTCCAGATGGCCATGGTGGTCTCGGCGGTCGCCAACGACGGCAAGCTGATGAAGCCGTACATGGTCGACAAGCTCACCTCGCCGAACCTCGACACGCTGGAGCAGACCCAGCCGGAGCAGATGAGCCAGCCGCTGTCCTCGAAGAACGCCCAGATCCTCCAGTCCATGATGGAGACGGTCGTCACGGACGGCACCGGCAAGAACGCCCGGATCGGCGGCGGCGTCACCGTGGGCGGCAAGACGGGCACCGCCCAGCACGGCGTCAACAACAGCGAGAAGCCGTACGCCTGGTTCATCTCCTACGCCAAGACCAGCGACGGCAGCTCGCCGGTCGCGGTCGCCGTGGTCGTCGAGGACAACTCCGCCAACCGTGACGACATCTCCGGCGGCGGCCTGGCCGCGCCGATCGCCAAGAGCGTCATGGAGGCGGTCATCAACTCCAAGAAGTGACCCCTGTCACGTCCCCTTCGCATCGGTGCACGTTGCGATACCGGTCCTGTATCGGGTGACGAGCTTGGCCAGGTCACACAGAGCGAGCCGGGTACGGTAGGCCCGGACGGCAGTCTCCGGCCGCGCGCGCCCGCGCCGGCCGGGACCGACGGAGAGGGCTGGTAGGGAACTATGGAAGAGCCGCGTCGCCTCGGCGGCCGGTACGAGCTGGGCCATGTGCTCGGCCGTGGTGGCATGGCGGAGGTGTACCTCGCGCACGACACCCGCCTGGGCCGCACCGTGGCGGTGAAGACGCTCCGCGCCGACCTGGCGCGCGACCCTTCCTTCCAGGCCCGGTTCCGCCGGGAGGCCCAGTCGGCCGCCTCGCTCAACCATCCCGCGATCGTCGCGGTCTACGACACGGGCGAGGACTACATCGACGGGGTCTCGATCCCGTACATCGTGATGGAGTACGTCGACGGCTCCACGCTCCGTGAGCTGCTGCACAGCGGCCGCAAGCTGCTGCCCGAGCGGGCCATGGAGATGACCATCGGCATCCTCCAGGGCCTGGAGTACGCCCACCGCAGCGGCATCGTCCACCGCGACATCAAGCCGGCCAACGTCATGCTGACCCGCAACGGCCAGGTCAAGGTCATGGACTTCGGCATCGCCCGCGCCATGGGCGACTCCGGCATGACCATGACGCAGACGGCCGCGGTCATCGGCACCGCCCAGTACCTCTCGCCGGAGCAGGCGAAGGGCGAGCAGGTCGACGCCCGTTCGGACCTGTATTCGACGGGTTGCCTGCTCTACGAGCTGTTGACGGTCCGTCCGCCGTTCGTGGGCGACTCCCCGGTCGCGGTGGCCTACCAGCACGTCCGCGAGGAGCCGCAGCCGCCGAGCGTCTTCGACCCCGAGATCACGCCCGAGATGGACGCGATCGTGCTGCGCGCGCTGGTCAAGGACCCCGACTACCGCTACCAGTCGGCCGACGAGATGCGCGCCGACATCGAGGCCTGCCTCGACGGCCAGCCCGTCGCGGCCACCGCCGCCCTGGGCGCGGTCGGCTACGGCGGCTACCCCGACGACCAGCCGACGACCGCGCTGCGCTCCGACCCGGGCGCCGGGGCCGCCACGACCATGCTGCCGCCGATGCACGCGGACGACGGCGGTTACGGCTACGACGACCGCCCCGACCGCCGCAACCGGCAGAAGAAGTCGAACACCTCGACCGTCCTGCTGATCGTGGCCGGTCTCCTGGTCCTCGTCGGCGCCATCCTGATCGGCAAGTACGTCGTCAGCGGCCACGGCGTGAACGACGACACCCTCAAGGCGCCCAACTTCGTCGGCAAGACCTACGCCGACGCCCAGCGCTCGGCGGAGAACGTCAGCCTGAAGCTGGGCCAGCCCACCCGCAAGCCCTGCGACGACCAGCCCAAGGGCAGCGTCTGCGCCCAGGACCCCGCGGCCGGCACCGAGGTCAAGAAGGGCGACACGGTCACCCTGACCGTGTCGACCGGCGCCGCCAAGGTGCAGGTCCCGGGAGTGGGCGGGCTGAGCCTGGACGACGCCAAGTCCAAGCTGGAGGCCGACCCGTACCACCTCAAGGTCGAGGTCCAGTACCAGGAGTCGACCGAGCAGGAGAACACCGTCCTGGAGCAGAAGCCGGTCAACGGCCAAGAGGTGGAGAAGGGCTCCACGGTCACCCTGACCGTGGCCAAGGCGGCGGCGAAGGCGACCGTGCCGGACGTCCGGGGCAAGTCCTGCGACGAGGCCAAGGCCGCGATGCGGGACAACGACCTCGTCGGCAACTGCACCGACGTTCCCACCACCGACCCCAACCAGGACGGGAAGGTCATCGAGACCGTCCCGAACGCCGGCACCTCGGCGGACAAGAACTCCCAGGTGGCCATCCACGTCGGCAAGCTGCAACAGCAGCAGAAGCCCGTGCCGGACGTCCGCAACCAGACGCTGGGGGCCGCCAAGCAGATCCTGGCCCAGAACGGTTTCACCAAGGTCCAGGTCCTCGGCAGCCAGGACGACAACGCCCACGTCATCCAGCAGAACCCGCAGCCCGGCCAGCAGGTCGACAACCCCGGTGACACCCAGGTCATCCTGACCGCCATCGGCGGCGGGGGCAATGGGGGCAACGGAGGCAACGACAACGGCGGCGGCGACAACCGGGGCGATGACAACGGCGGCCTCTTCGGCTGACCGCCCGGCCCGACGGACGAACGGAGCCCCGGCGCCCTCCTCGGAGGGCGCCGGGGCTCCGTCGTGGCGGGGCGCGACGAGCGCGCCGCTTACCGGCTCACCGCAGTTCCTCGGGCGGGGTCCGCTTGGCGTCCACCTCGGCCACCCGCACGAGTTCGCCCCAGACGACGTAGCGGTAGCGGGAGGTGTAGACCGGGGTGCAGGTGGTCAGGGTGATGTAGTGGCCGGGCTTGGCGACGCCCGACTCCTCGGGGACCTGGGAGAGGACCTTGACGTCGAACTTCGAGGTCTGGGGCAGGATGTCGTAGACCTTGTAGACGTACCACTTGTCGCGCGTCTCGAAGACGATCGGGTCGCCCTTCTCGATCTTGTCGATGTTGTGGAACTTCGCGCCGTGCCCGTCCCGGTGCGCGGCCAGGGAGAAGTTGCCGTCCTTGCCGGTCATCGGCAGCGTCGCCTTGACCGGGTCGGTGTAGTAGCCGGCCACGCCGTCGTTCAGGACGTCCGTCGAGGCGCCCTTCTTCACCAGGACCTCGCCGTTGCGCATGGCCGGTACGTGCAGGAAGCCGATGCCGTCCTTGGTGTCCAGTGCGCCGGGGCCGGGGGCGGCGTGCGCCCACTGGTCGCGGACCTTGTCGCCCTGCCGGTCGGCCCTGCGGTCCGCTATGACATTCGTCCACCACAGGGAGTACACGACGAACAGGCCGAGCACCAGGCCCGCCGTGATGAGGAGTTCACCGAGGACGCTGACCGCCAGGGCCAGCCGGCCGCGGCGGCGGGGCGCCGCCGGGCGGTCGTCGGTGTGCACTGCCGTGTCGTCCGTGGTCGCTGCCACTGTCGCATCTGCCCTTTAACTGACGAGCGCATCCGGCTTGCCCTTGCTGCGCGGCCGTTCCTCGACCATCTTGCCCCAGACGATCAGCCGGTACTTGCTGGTGAACTCGGGGGTGCAGGTGGTGAGCGTGATGTAGCGGCCGGGCCCGGTGAAGCCCGACCCCTTGGGGACCGGGTCCAGGACGCTGGTGTTGGCCGGTGACGTCACCGGCAGCGTGCTCGTCGTCCGGTAGACGAAGTACGTGTCCTGCGTCTCGACCACGATCGGGTCGCCGGCCTGGAGCCTGTTGATGTACCGGAACGGCTCGCCGTGGGTGTTGCGGTGGCCCGCGAGCCCGAAGTTGCCGGTCTTCGCGTCCGGCATCGCCGTGTTCAGGTCGCCCGGCCCGTAGTGGCCGACCATGCCCTTGTCCAGGACCTTGGACTTGCTGGTGCCCTCCGCGATCGGCACCACCACGTCCAGCTTGGGGATGTGCAGGATGGCGAAGCCCTGCCCCGGCTCGAACGTCCCCGGGCTGCGCCGGCCGCTCGCCCAGTCGTCCTGGAGCTGGTGCGCCTCGTTGCCCGCCTGGGCGTGGGCGCGGACGTTCGTCCACCACAGCTGGTAGGTGACGAACAGCAGCATCACCACGCCCGTGGTGATGAACAGCTCGCCGAGGAACCGGCTGACGAGGACGCCCGGTCCGGGCCGGCTCGCGCGCGCCCGGCGGCGGGCCTCCACCCGCGACAGCGGCGCCGCGGCGGCCGCGTTCCCCGGCGCTGCTCCTCCGGCCGCGTCCGCCGGGCCCTGGCGGCGGCCGTGACGGCGCTTGGCGGCCTTTCTGCGGGCCGCCCGGCCCTCTCCCGGCGCTCCGGTGACCGGGGTGCCGGACGGGGCCGCAGAGGCCACGGGAGGCGGCCCGGGGATCCGCAGCGCCATCGTCTCCTCGTCGACGGCGGCGGGCGCGTGCGGGGACAGGCCGTCGGACGGGGGCCGGGCCGCGTGCCTGGCGTGCGGCGCCGCCGAGCCGTGCGGGTCGTGCGGCGCCGGGGCGTACGGCCCGCCGGCGGCGTCGTACGCCCCCGTGCCGTACCGGTCGGCGCCGGACTCGCGCTCGGGGCGCAGCGCGGTCACGCCGTGGCCCTGCCCACCACCGGGGCGAGCCCCGCCGACCTCGCCACGGCCCCCTGGTCGCCGCACTCCGCCAGCCAGTTGGCCAGCATCCGGTGCCCATGCTCGGTCAGCACCGACTCGGGATGGAACTGCACGCCCTCGACGGGGAGTTCGCGGTGCCGCAGGCCCATGATGATGCCGTCGTGGGTGCGGGCGGTGATCTCCAGCTCGGCCGGGACGGTCGCCGGCTCGGCGGCCAGCGAGTGGTAGCGGGTCGCCGTGAAGGGCGAGGGGAGTCCGGCGAAGACGCCCTTGCCCCCGTGCTCGACCGGCGAGGTCTTGCCGTGCAGCAGCTCGGGCGCGCGGTCCACCACGCCGCCGTAGGCCACCTGCATCGACTGCATGCCCAGGCAGACGCCGAAGACCGGGACGCCGGTGGCCGCGCAGTGTTGGACCATGTCCACGCACACGCCGGCCTGCTCGGGCGTGCCGGGACCGGGCGAGAGCAGCACGCCGTCGAAACCGTCCTGGGCGTGCGCCGTCGACACCTCGTCGTTGCGCAGCACCTCGCACTCGGCGCCCAGCTGGTACAGGTACTGGACCAGGTTGAAGACGAAGCTGTCGTAGTTGTCGACGACGAGAATCCGCGCACTCACTGGTTGTCCACCGTCACATCGTTGAAGGGAAGCAGCGGCTCGGCCCATGGGAAGACGTACTGGAACAGGACGTAGACCACGGCCAGGACCAGCACCAGTGAGACCAGTGCCCTCGCCCACGCGTTACCCGGCAGATGCCGCCAGATCCAGCCGTACATGCCGTCCCTTCCCGTCTCGCCACGGCACCGGATTCACGCCGTACCGGACCAGACTAGCGGCGCGGAGTCCTGTGTTCCCCGGCCTGTGGACAACGGCTACACCACGGGCTGGGCGTAGTGCAGGTCGACGGTGCCGGAGTAACCGGGAAGGGTGACGGCGCCGTTCTCGGTGACCTTCCAGCCGAGCCCGTAGACGTTGACGTACACCATGTAGTTCTGGATCGCCGGGGAGTCGGCGAGCGCCTTCTTCAGCCGGTCCGGGTCGCCGACGGCCGTGATCTTGTACGGCGGCGAGTAGACGCGGCCCTGGAGGATCAGGGTGTTGCCCACGCAGCGCACGGCGCTGGTGGAGATCAGCCGCTGGTCCATGACCTTGATGCCCTGGGCGCCGCCGTTCCACAGCGCGTTGACCACGGCCTGGAGGTCCTGCTGGTGGATGACGAGGTAGTCGGGCTGCGGCTCGGGGTAGCCGGGCAGCTTGGCGGTGGCGTTGGGCGGGGCGTCGTTGAGCGTGACGGTGACCGCCTCGCCCTTGACCGGCTGCGTCCCGGCCGCCTTCTCCAGGCCGGTGAGCCGGCGGTCCTGCGCGCTGGTGCTGCCGTCGTCGCTCTCGGCCAGGGACTCGACGTCGTCGCGCAGGGCGGCGTTGGACTCGTCGAGCTCCTTGTTCTTGCGGCTGCGCTCCTGGATCAGGTCGGACAGCTTCAGCAGGGAGGTGTCCGTACGGATGTTCGTGCCCTTGGCCGTGTCGAAGCTGGTGAAGAAGATCAGCCCGGCCAGCGCGAAGACCGCCACGGTGAGGATCCGCACGGGCGGGAAGCGGCGTGCGGGGGCGGGTTCGGTGCCGGGGCCCGTCCCGGGGGAGTCGGCGGAATTGCTCAACGTACCCTTATCTCCTTAGGCGCCGCGGAAGCACTACGCTAACGGACGCCCCGGGGAGCGCCCGTCTCCCCTTGCAGTCCCCTCGTAGTTCCCGTAGTCCCCTTGTACGCTGCCCCGGAGCCAGTCCAGTTCCCTGCGCGGCCACGCAGCGCATCGACAGGAGAGACCCTCGTGCCGAAGTCACGTATCCGCAAGAAGGCCGACTACACGCCGCCGCCCTCGAAGCAGGCGGCGGTCATCAAGCTGGAGAACCGCGGCTGGGTGGCGCCGGTCATGCTGGCGATGTTCGTCATCGGGCTGGCCTGGATCGTGGTCTTCTACGTGACCGACGGCTCGCTGCCCCTCGACTCGCTGGACAACTGGAACATCGTGGTCGGTTTCGGTTTCATCGCCGCCGGGTTCGCCGTCTCCACGCAGTGGAAGTAGCGGTCCGTAGGCGCTTCCGCGATGCCTTCGGACCAGTGAAACCGCAGGTCAACGGCGGTGGAACGAGGAGTTCCACCGTGCGGTGAGGGCAGCTCTGCCCAAGGTTATCCGCTGAGTTATCCACAGGTTGCTCGAATTTCCACACACCGCCTGGGGAAAACTCCGACGATCTGTGGATAACCAGTCCGCCATTGACGCCGGTACGACTGTCACACCACGCTTCGGCAACCTGTTCGCCCCCTGCCTGACCTGCGCAGATCCAGGTCAGCAGCAGGGGGCACAGTCGTTCCCGCACACTGTGCACAAGATCCGGCACACACTGTGGACAACGGCGCACACGAGCGGGCCCGGCGGGCCGTCCGGAGCGGGCCGCCTCAGCTGAGCTGGGCCGTTCTGAGCACGGTCAGCACGACCACCGCGGCCAGCACCACGGCGCAGGTGCCGTACTGGACGAGCGCGCGCCGCTCGCGCGGGGCGTGGACCATGGCGTAACCCACCACCACACCGGCCACCAGACCGCCGATGTGGGCCTGCCAGGCGATGCTGCCCCAGCCGAAGGTGATGACCAGGTTGATCACCAGCAGGGCGATAACGGGCCGCATGTCGTAGCGGAGCCGTCGCATCAGCACGGCGGTCGCGCCGAACAGGCCGAAGATCGCGCCGGAGGCGCCGAGCGAGGGCTGGTTCGGGGCGGCGAGCAGATAGGTGAGCGCGCTGCCGGCCAGCCCGGAGACGAAGTAGAGCGCCAGATAGCGGGCCCGGCCGAGGGCCGCCTCCAGCGGGCCGCCGATCCACCACAGGCTGAGCATGTTGAACAGGATGTGGAAGTAGTTCTCGTGCAGGAACATCGCGGTCAGCAGCCGGTACCACTGGCCCTGGGCGACGCCCTCCACCGAGTTGAACTGCGGGACGAAGGCCTGGCCGAGGAGATCGAACCGGTCGGTGAAGGCGTCCCCCATCGACATCTTGACCAGGAAGAAAGCCAGGTTGAGGCCGATCAGCACCTTGGTGACCAGGCGCGGGTCGGCCGCCACCGAGCCGCCGGCCAGGGTGCGCGGCCGGGAGGCGGCGGGCGAGACGCCCGTGCCGTGCCTGCCGCGCGCGCACTGCGGGCACTGGAAGCCGACGGAGGCGTCCACCATGCACTCGGGGCAGATCGGCCGTGAGCAACGGGTGCAGCTGATGCCGGTCTCGCGGTCCGGGTGGCGGTAGCAGGTGGGCAGGGACCGGTCGCCGTGCGGCGCCGGGTCCGCCGGGCCGCGGCCGGCCGGGCCGTGGTCCGCCGGGCCCTGCGGGCTGCCTGGTGCCTGGTCCATCGGGTCCCCTCGGGTTCGTCTGCGTCGTGGGCGGTACGGGGCGCCGCCCCGGGTGCCGCGGGCAACGCACCGCCCCGCTCATCCTTACGGACGAGCGGGGCGTTTGGTTCCCTCGTGCCGTGCCCCGCGGGGACGGCACGACGGCGCTCAGACCTTCTTGACCTCGCCGGGCAGGTCGCCCTCGACGACGACCGACTCGATGACGACGTCCTCGACCGGGCGGTCGGTGCGCGGGTTGGTCTTCGCGGCCGCGATGGCGTCCACGATCTTCTGGCCGGCCTCGTCGGCGACCTCGCCGAAGATGGTGTGCTTGCGGGTCAGCCACGCCGTCGGGGCGACGGTGATGAAGAACTGCGAGCCGTTGGTGCCCGGGCCCGCGTTGGCCATCGCCAGCAGGTACGGCTTGTCGAAGGCGAGGTCCGGGTGGAACTCGTCCTTGAACTGGTATCCGGGGCCGCCGGTGCCGTTGCCCAGCGGGTCACCGCCCTGGATCATGAAACCGCTGATCACCCGGTGGAAGACCGTGCCGTCGTACAGCTTCGCCGTGGTCCGCTCGCCGGTGGCGGGGTTGGTCCACTCCCGCTCGCCCTTGGCGAGTTCCACGAAGTTGCGGACCGTCGCGGGGGCGTGGTTCGGCAGCAGCCGGACCTTGATGTCGCCGTGGTTGGTCTTCAGGGTGGCGTAGAGCTCGGCCACGATCTGCCTTCCGTTGTCCTCCTGTAACCCCCCGATCCTCGCACGGTGACCGCCGTGGGTCGCCGAGCGGCCTCTTCCCGGGGGGCATTCGCCGGAATCGGTTGCGCGGATGCGGGCGAGTCTCCTCGGGTCGGGAGCGCGGCGCGGCGATCCGTGGCATTGTCGTCGGGAAGCTCCCGTTGTCCTGTTTTCCTCTGCTATAGCACTGGAAAACAACACTGCCGAGTTCTCGCACGTGACCCGGATGCCCGTGCACACATGCCTCCGGGCCCGTTGACAGGCATGATCCGTAAAAGGGTGGACAGTCGATTTACCGTACGCCACCGAGGAGGAGGAACCCGTGACCCGCATCGACAGCGTGCGCGCCGCGACCGGCTCGGCGAAGGACAGCGTGCTGCACGCCGCGGAAGTGGTGGCGCCCTACGCCGACACGGCCAAGGAGAGGGCCGCGCTGTACGCGCACGAGGCCCGCGTACGGCTCGCGCCGAAAGTGTCCCTCGCCGCCGACCAGGCCCGCGTCCAGTACGGCGCCTACGTCGCACCCCGGCTCGAACAGGCCCGGGCGCATGTGCCGCCCAAGGTCGACCAGGCCGCCCAGGAGGCCGCCGAGCGGACTCGCCGGGCCGCCCGGCAGGCCGCCGAGTACTCCAGGCCGAGGATCGAGCAGGCGAAGGCCGCGGCCGGGCCGGTCGCGGACGAGGCCGCCGCGCGCGGCGCCGCCGCCCTGGTCGCGCTGCGCGGCCAGGTGCCGGCCGACAAGATCCAGAAGCTGGCCCGCAAGCAGTGCCGCCGGTCCCGGACCGGCCGGGTCGTGAAGGTGTTCGCCGTGGTGGGCGTGCTGGCCGGCGGCGCGTTCGCGGCCTGGAAGTGGTGGGACAAGCAGGCCAACCCCGACTGGCTGGTGGAGCCGCCGGCCGCGACCGAGGTACCCGAGTCCGGCGCCCGGCTGACCGCGGTGGACGGCACCGGCGAGACGGTGCTCGACCCGGAGGTCCAGGCCAAGGCGGCCGAGGACGAGGTGGACCGCGACGAGCAGGGCTGACGCCGGCGCGATCCGGCCGACGTGACAGGGGGGCGGCCCGGAAACTCTCGGTTTCCGGGCCGCCCCCCTGTCACGGACGACGTCACGGATGACGCAGCTCAAGGCCCCGCCATGGCCCCCAACGGGGCTTTTTCCACAGCCTTATGACACCGCGTCGACCGTGTGTGATGCTCTGCCCATGACTGAATCACGTGGTGACTGGCGGGCCCGCCTGCAGACCGACCGGCCGCATTCGGCGCGGGTGTGGAACTACCTGCTCGGCGGCAAGGACCACTACCCGGTGGACAGCGAGACCGGCGACCTGATCCTGAGCGCCTTCCCCGAGATCGCCGCGATCGCCCGGCAGCAGCGCGCCTTCCTGCGGCGGTCGGTCCGCTTCCTGGCCCAGGAGGCCGGGGTGCGCCAGTTCCTGGACATCGGCACCGGCCTGCCCACCGCGGACAACACCCACGAGGTGGCCCAGCGCATCGCCCCCGACAGCCGGATCGTCTACGTGGACAACGATCCCATCGTGCTGGCGCACGCCGAGGTCCTGATGCGCTCGACCCCCGACGGCGCGTGCGCCTACCTGGACGCCGACGTGCGGGACACCGACCGCATCCTGGCGCGGGCGGCCGACACCCTGGACTTCACCCGCCCGGTCGGCCTGGTCCTGCTGGGCATCATCGGCCAGCTCTCCGACGACGAGGACCCCGCGCGCGTGGTGCGGGAGCTGACCGCCGCCCTCCCCCGGGGCAGCTACGTCGCGCTCAGCGACGGCACCGACACCAGCGAGACCCTGAAGACCGCGATCGCCGCGTACAACGGCCAGTCGGCCAACTCCTACCACCTGCGGCCCGCCCACCAGATCGAGTCCTTCTTCGACGGCCTGCGCCTCCTGGACCCCGGCCTCGTCAAGACCGGCCACTGGCGCCCCGACCTCTCCACCGCCCCGACGGCCCCGGAAGAGGGGTACGCGGTGTGCGGGGTGGGGATCAAGGAGTAGCACGGGCCGTGGCCGTCGAACACTACGAGCACGGCGGGTGCTGCGGGTGCCGCGAAAAGGATCGGGAGGACGCTTGATGCCTCTTGCCCGCCGCCGTCCTCGGTGGCGCCCGCTCGGCGCCGCCGCCCTGCTGCTCATGCTCACCGGAGCGGGCTGCTCGAACGCCGTGGGCCACGGCGACGATTCCTCGCGGGCGCGGAGCCCCCGACCGACGGCCACCGTCCTCGGCGTGGACGAGGCCCGGAAGAAGGCGAAGACCGTGTCCGGTCAGGTCCTCGACCTGATCGACATCCAGGCCGGCGAAGTCACCGAGCCGGGCCCCAGCATCGCTCCCTGCGGTCAGGACCCCGATCACCTCTACAGGACCGTGCACCCCTGGTCGGTCCGTGGCGTCTCCGAGGACGAACTGAAGGCCGGGTTCCAGCGTCTGCGGGCGGGTCTCCCCGGGAAGGGATGGAAGATCGTCCAGTACGGGCCGAACAAGAGCCCGTCCAAGACCCTTGAACTGACGGCGGACTCCCGGAGCGAGCCCTACTCCGTGAACGCCGAACTATGGGTGTCGAATCCGGCGACCGGCGCCGAGGAGGACCCGAAGATCCTGCTGAACATCGTCTCCGGCTGCCGACGGGCCCCTGCGGGCACGGACCTCTCCACCTCATACTGAAAACACCCCCTGACAGCGTTTCCGCAGGTCATGGGAGTAATGCTCAGGCGGCAGCCCTTCGGCAGCCTGCCGGGACCTTTCGACCCAGTTCGGCCCGCACTGGTGGACCACGTTCGCGGCGGACAGCAGCCACGGCGGAACCTCACGCATCAGGCCGTTGATCTGCTCGCCACCCTGCGCGCCACCGGTGATGTACACCGTGGGCAGTGCAGGGTGGTGGGCCCTCCACCTCGATCGTGGACAGCTCGACACTGGATCTACCTTGCGCCGGCCGCCTTCGAACAGAGAGCAACCACGCTGGCCATCGCCGCATGACAACCGGTGTCCACGATCAAGGCGGAAGCCCCCGGTGCCGGGCCACCTGTACGGATATCAGCTCGCGCACGGGGGATTCCCCGTCTCGGCTGGGGAACCGACAGCCCGACCGTGTGCCACACCTGTGACAACCACTCCTGCCAGCAGCCGGCGCACCTTCGGCTGGGCACGGCGGCGGAGAACCGCGCCGAGTGGGCGGCCCGCCGGCGTGATAGCACGAGCGGATGACCCGGCCGGCTTTCGCCGTTGGTGAGGCTATCCGGCATGGTCGACAGGAACGGTGTGGACCGGTCGAAGCGGGGCCTGCTGTGCATCACCTTCACGTCCCGCATCCGCTCCCCGCCGATTTGGGCGAGATTGCCGAACAACGTCCGCTGGTGCAGCGCCTCCACCTGCCGGCCGTAGCCGAGGGCACCGAGGGCACCGAGGGCACCGCGTTCCACCGGATGGCGGCGGAGACCAACGGCGATGCCCTGACGCCGCCAACGGGTCGAAGACGGCAGGCGAGGAGACCGAGGCAGGCTCCAGTGGGCAGCTGCCAGGGCGGCACGTTCGACTGCGCACGGTATGCGATGAAATGCGCTCCGCGAACAGGTCGGCCGCTCCTCCGAGGAGCCGCTCCCCCTCCAGGTGGAGGCCATCACGGATCGGCTCCGACAGTGGGGTATCCCTGTGTCGAGCGCTACCTCCTCCTCCGCGCCGCCCGGGCGCCCGAGAATCACCTCAGGGTGCCCGCGCCTGTCCACTTCGACAGCAGCGACCAGACCGCACTGCGGCGGGAAAGAACGGGTGCGCGCTCACCCAGAGGCTACGTTTCGGCCAACCGTGACCGAAAGGGGCCTCCGCTCAGTGCAGTTGCATAAATGAGCTGGGTCGCTTCCCCGCTCCGCTGACATGAGCACACAGGCGCCGCGCGGGTACATCACATGCCGCCACCAGCGGTTTCCTAGGGCAACCTCACCACTCGAACAAATTGACGCAATTGAGTCGGTTATCCGATTTGCTGTGTACCACTTGCTGATGTGCTGCACGCTTGTTGTCGCGTCCAACTCACGCAGCAGTGGTATTCACTCAAGGAGACCAAGTGGGAGCCCAACCGCAGGCTCGACGGCAGGTTCGACAACTCCACAAGGCCGTGCCCAAGGCGCAGCACATGGTAGTAGGTCGTGAGTTGCGGAGGCTCCGTGAAGCGCAGGGTCTGTCCCAGAGGGAGGCCGCTGACCTACTGGGGGTCAAGAACTACACCGTCAGTCGTAACGAGACGGGTGAGACCCCCTGCAAGCCGGCGGTCGTACGCGAGGCGCTCAAGATTTACCGGGCGACCCCCGAGGAGGAGGCGCACCTTCTGGAGGTCCTGGAGAACGCCAACCGCCGCCGCTGGTGGCAAGGATCGGAGTGGCGGGGGGTGGTCAAGCAGAAGCTGCTCACCCTGGTGACGCTGGAGGAGAGCGCCAAACTCATCCGGGTCTACGACCGCGACCGGGTACCCGGGATACTCCAGACCGCCGATTACGCCCGCGCCGTGATCCGCCTGGGGATGGAGGGGGCCCCTCCGGAAGAGATCGACAAGCGAGTTCAGTTCCGGCTCGAGCGTCAGGCACATTTCCAGGAGTCCCAGTCGACGCGCTACCTCTGCCTGCTCGACGAAGTGACCCTCATCCGAGGGTTCGGATCCAAGGAGATCATGCGGGGCCAGCTCCGCCGCCTGGCCGAGCTGGCCGACAACCCGCGATTCAGCCTGCACATAGTCGAACTGTCGCGTCTGAACACGCCGACCGGTATCGGGCAGACCATGTTATTCGACTTCGAGGAGGAGCTGCTCCCGACGGTTCTGTACGAGGAGCGTCATGAGAGCGGTCTCGTCTGCCAGGAACCGGACGAGGTGGATCACCGCAGCAAGAGCTTCGACCGCCTTTTCGAGGTCAGCCTGTCCAGGAAGCGTTCGAAGCAGCGGCTCCTTGACATGCTCGCCAAGTAGCAGCACTCAGGCCGCGGTAACTCCGTGAAGAACTCGGTCACTTCTTCAGCGCGACACCCGCGTAGAGAGAGGCGTCGGTGTCCGTAGCCAAGCTGGGGCCGCTGGCCGGCGCCGGGCGCCAGCGGTGGGCGACGACGAGACCGGGATCGACCAGCTCAAGGCCATCGAAGAAGCGCAGCACCTCGGCATGGGAGCGCACCTGTGTCGGGGTGCCCTTCTGCGTGTAGAGATCCACGATGGCCTGCCAGGACTCCGGTGCGAAGTCACCGGTGCAGTGGGTCAGGCTGAGGTACGAACCGGGCGTGAGCTCGGCAAGGAGCCGGGTGACGACCCCGTGAGCGTCTTGATCGTCTGGGACGAAGTGCAGCAGCGCGTGCAAGGTCAGCGCGACGGGCTCCTCGAACGAGATGCAGCCGTCCTCCTTCACGGCCGCGATGACCGCTTCGGGATCGGTGACGCTGGCATCGATGTAGCTCGTCTCGCCCTCCGGAGTGCTGGTGAGGAGCGAATCGGCGTACGCCAGGACGATCGGGTCAGTGTCGACGTACGCCACCTTGGACTCCGCGTCCACCGCTTGTACCACCTCGTGGAGGTTGGGCGCGGTGGGGATGCCGGTGCCGATGTCGAGGAACTGACGGATGTTGCGCTCCGCGGCGAGGAAGTGCACGGCGCGGTGCATGAAGGCACGGTTGATACGGGCCGCCGTCACCACGGCGGGGAACTGCCGGATGACGGCGTCAGCCGCCTCTCGGTCGACTGCGTAGTTGGTCTTGCCGCCCAAGTAGTAGTCGTACATGCGGGCGCTGTGTGGCCGATTTTGGCCTAAGTCAGTCGCTTCCTCGTCTGAGGACCCGGCCTTCTTACCGGCGCCATCCACGTGGACACCCACCCCCCTGTCGCTGTGACACTGGCCTGCCGTGATGGGAACTAGCCAAATAACACATACAGTTGCACGTCACACATGATGGCCTGTCAGCCGCGACGGTTCCAGAGCAGCCGTAAGCCTTTGACGTGATGTTGTTCGGTAAGGCCACCTCGGCGGGCGCGAGGTGGCCGAATCATCACCTCAGGGCCGACCAGTGGCCATATGACCGTTCACCAGCGCGGCGACGAAAGTCTCCAAGGTCCAACGGTCGACGGAAACCACAGGCCCTTGGATGCGCTTGGAGTCGCGGAAGGCCACCACCTCACCCAACTCTGCCAACTCGACACAGTCGCCGTTGTGGTCGCTGTACGAACTCTTCCTCCAGGTGAGCTTTGTGCCCTCATGCCCGACTCGCACGGTGCTCGGCTGCGCCATAACGCCACCTCCGTGATCTGTACTTCCCCGTTCCAGGTATGCAATTGCATGCCTGCGATTGGTAGGAGTATGACCATTCGCCATGATGGTTATGCCTCGTCGCAGAGGAGATTCGAGTCCGGGGGAGCGCCACGCACGCAAGTGCACGTGGTTGCCAACTTCCTTCCGTACCGTCGCGTCGAGCCGGCACCAGATCTCAACAGTGCGCGTGCGAACAGGGGAATATGCGTCGGACAAATGTTCCTAGGATATCGAAAGGCGCTTTGACCTGGCCAAATGTCGGAGTCTCGACGTGGAGCAGGCACCAAAAACGGCGGGTTGCCGCCCCTGCGCCCTGGGCACGGAAAACGGAGGCGCCATTCGCCCGCGAGCTGCTGCACGCTGAGGCGCACGAGGGGCGCAATTCCCATGCGGGAAGGGGGCATTAGGCGCACTACTGTCTGAGCCAGCTGATCAGCTGATCAGCCGCAGGACCCTGGCTGCACAGTTTCGAGGCCGTCGCCGCCAGGGCCCTGCGTTTGCTCCGACCAAAGGAGATACGTCCATGACGCCCTCTTTTGCCCGTATAGGCGCCAAGCGAAGCGTGCGCGCCCGTGCGCAAGAGGCTAGCAGCCGCCTTCAGCGCGGATTCTGCTCGGTCTGTCTCACCCACCAGATGGATCTGGTTACTCAGATGTACGGCGTAGTCCTTTCGCTGCGGGAGCCGCCGGCGTCATCAGTCGATCACATCACGGCGGTGCTGAATCTGATCTCTTACGGCTACCAGCTCTACCGTGGGTTCAAGGAAAGCTAGCGCAGGCCCGGCGGTCACCCCGCCCGTACGGAGTGACCGTCGGCGTCCTGTTCCTTGAGCCGGGAGAGGCCGCCCGTCCAAACGCACACATGCCCTTGTTGCACTGCATAAGGGATCTGGACCCGGCGCCTGTCACCAGCGGGATGAACGAGTTCGGGTAAGCGCAGCGACTTCATGGCGATCACGGAGCGGCTCGACAAGGAGGTGAAGGAGGAGCGCACCCAGCGGGAGCTGCTGACGCGCGCCTACCTTGATCTGTTCCAGTGGGCTCGGCGGGTGGGCCCGGACACGCCGGCCGGTCCGGCGCCCGAGCCGCCGACCGAACTCGACCTGACGCCCTGGTACCTGTGACCGCGGCCCCGTCCTCCTTCGGGAGGGCGGGGCCGCTTTCGTCCTGCCCGGGACAGATCTCAGCAGGGCCACCACGAAAGGGTCTCGCCCCATACCCTGACAGTGACGAGCTGTAACAGAGAGGGGCGAGACCGTGTCATCCGACGCTACCCCGGACCCGTACGCCAACCCGCTCGCATTCGGTCAACGGATGCAGATTCTCCGACAGCGCCGGGGTATGAGCCGGCCAGTCCTCGCCGGACTCCTCGACAGAAGTCCGTCGTGGGTGAAGCAGGTGGAGAACGGCACTATCCACACGCCGGCGCTGCCGGTGATCCTGCGTATCGCCGAGCTGCTGCGCGTCCGCAACCTGGCCGACCTCACCGGGGACCAGAGCATGAGCGTCGACCTGTTCGTGGGCCCCGGCCACCCGAAGCTGGCGGCCGTGAAGGCTGCCGTGGACGCCTTCCCCCTCACCGCCGACCGGCCGGCACCGCCCACTCTGCACCTCCGGCACCGGCTCGACCGAGCCTGGACTGCACGCCACGAAGCGCCGAACCACCGTGAGGTCATCGGCGGACTGCTGCCCGAGTTGATCCGCGATGCCCAGCTCGCCGCCCGTCAGGCTGAGACCGGCGGCGATCGCCGCGCGGCGCAGGCCGTCCTCTCCGAGGTGTACAGCCTCAGCCAGTTCTTCGTGGCCTACCAGCCCGACGCCGCGCTGCTCTGGCGCGTCGCCGAGCGTGGCATGATCGCAGCGCAGGACAGCGACGATCCCCATGCCATCGGTGTCGCCGCCTGGCTGACCGCCCAGGCCCACCGCGACTCCGGCCCCGCCCACTTCGACGCCGCGGACGCCGTCACCCTGGACGCACTGCGCTACCTCGAACCTCACCTGCCCGACGCCGAGGACCACGTCCTGGCCATCGCTGGGGCGCTTCAGTTCGAGGCCGGCTACACGGCGGCGCGGCGCGGCGAGACCGGCGCGGCGTGGGGGTGGTGGGACAAGGCAGAGAAGACCGCCCGGAAACTGCCCTCGTCCTACTTCCACCCGGTCACCTCCTTCGGGCAGGCCATCATGGGCGCGCACGCGGTCACGGTCGCGGTCGAACTGCACCAGGGCGGCGAGTCGGTGCGGCAGGCCGCGCGCGCGGACAAGACCGTCATCCGCTCGCGGCCGCGGCGGGCCCGGCACCGGATCGAGGAGGCCCGCGGCTACCAGCTCGACGGGCAGCCGGACACCGCGCTGGCCACGCTGGACAAAGCGCACGAGGCGGCGCCGGAGACCATCAAGTACAACGGCTACGCCCGGCGGATCGTGCTGGAGGAGACCGAGGCGAGGAATCCGGAGAGACGGCAGCGTGCCTCCGAACTCGCCGTGAAGCTGGGCCTGCTGGCTGCCTGACGAGGCGAGGGGGCAGGATTCCTGCCCCTCCCCTCCGTTCCGGGCCTCTACGGTCGCGTATGTGAGACAGATCACCGCGATTGTGGAGGCCTCAGCCATGGCGAGCGACGCCTTAGCCAGGACGAACATCCCCCTCGACGTGCTCAAGGTGCTGGGCCTCCCCGACCTGGACACCGTCAGCGCCGACCAGTCGCGCGGCGCGACTTGTGTGTGGTGCCAGGTCCGGCTCGTCGGCGCCACTGCGGTCGACTTGGGCGAGCGGATGGGGCTTCCGGCCGGCGAAGAGGCCGACCTCTTCGAGCCCGAGAAGGAACTGGTGCGCTGGTACCCGAGGGCCTGCCCCAAGTGCACCGCCGACCGCGCGCACAAGGGCCTCTTCGCGCACACCCCGGCGTGCGAGCAGTGCGTCGACGGGGCGTCCCTCTGCCCGGCCGGACGAATCCTCTACCGACTGGTGCGGGAGGGGCGCCGGTGACCGTGCTGCCTCCCGAGGAGCTGCATCGTCTGCACCAGCTCATCACCTGGGAGTACCCGCCGCCGACATCGTTGGCGCTCGAAGGCCGCGCGTGCACCTGGTGCGGCACCGCGACCGACGAGTCTGCCATCAGCATGTCGCCGCTGGACCCGTGTCGCGTCTGCCTCACCTGCTACGCCGGACAGCTGGCCTGGTTCGCCACCTGGTACGACTGGCACAGCCACGTCCTCGGATGCGCCCACTGCCAGCACGGCCGCACCTGCTACGTCAGTCGCGGCCGGCGCACCCTGCACGAGCTGACCGTCGAAGCCGCGCACCGAGAGCTGATCTGCTTCTCGTGTCACCAGCCTCTGGGAAACACCGAGCCGGCGCTGCCCGTCCTCTGGATGGGCGACTCACGCGACTACCCCGGCTACGTCGACGCCCCCTGCCTGACCAAGGAGGCGGCCGCCCGATGATCTGCGACCACTGCGACCGGCCCATCGAAGGCACACCCCAGGTGATCCCGATCGACTCCCCGTCAGGGGCGGCACCGGACGTCCACCTGTGCCCCACCCCGTGCGAACCGGCAGTGCCCCGGCAGACGGCGCCGGCGGGCCGCCACTGAACTCCCCGCCCCGGCACGACGGTGCGCCGGGACCGGGCAGGGCCGAGGCCCCTGCCGCCGGCGGAAACACGGCGGCAGGGGCCTGGTCGCGTGAATGACTCTGCGGGGCTGACTCCGATGGCGACGGCGAGGCGGATGAGGGTGTCGGTGGTGGCCGACTGCTGGCCGGCTTCGATGCGGACGACGGATGGTCGGTCGGCCTCTGCCGCCAGTGCCACCTGCTCCTGAGTCATCCGGGCGTGGAGTCGGGCGGCCCGGATGCGGTCGCCCACTAAGCGCCGGCGGGCGAGAACCCAGTCCGGTGGGGGCGAGGGGGATGGCACTCGCCCACGGTGAACCTTTCAAGATCGAAAGCCTGTAGGGGGCTGGCCTACATCCGAAGATCTTGCAGGGTGGCCGGGCGGGTTCGGACCGTAGCTCGCCACTTGGTCGCCCCCCGCCGACAGTTACGGCGGGGGCCCGAGCCTGTGGGTCCAGCCTCCCCGGCCGAATCCACAGGATGAGTGCGAGCGCGCGTCTGGTCGCACGTGGGGAGACGGCCAGCCCTCGCACGGATGACCTTACTTTCAGGTAAGAGGACTCTCAGTATCTCTCCCGAGTGAAGATCACGGGGGATGTGGACTCTATGTGGATTCCGGTCACAGAGAGACCCCCCGCCCAACCGGGCGGGGGGTCTCTGACCTGCGCGTTACTACCTGTGGAGCCTAGGGGAGTCGAACCCCTGACATCTGCCATGCAAAGACAGCGCTCTACCAACTGAGCTAAGGCCCCGCGAGGGAAGCATCCAGCCGGAGGAATCGTCCACCGGTCGGGTGCCGCAGACCAGAGTACCGGGTCACCCCCCCGATCTCGCAAAAAGATTGGGGGTCCCCGCGACCGACCACGCTCCGTAAGATGCTCCGCGTGGTTCGCTACAGCGAACCGCCGTACTTGGGGAAGCGATGGGGAGACGCAATGGACGCCGCACAGCAGGAAGCCACCGCCAGGGCGCGGGAACTGCAGCGGAACTGGTACGGGGAGCCGTTGGGGGCGCTCTTCCGTAAGCTCATAGACGATCTCGGGCTCAACCAGGCCCGGCTGGCGGGGGTGCTGGGGCTGTCCGCCCCGATGCTGTCGCAGCTCATGAGCGGCCAGCGCGCGAAGATCGGCAACCCGGCGGTCGTCCAGCGGGTGCAGCTGCTCCAGGAGCTGGCCGGCCAGGTGGCCGACGGCAGCGTCAGCGCGGCGGAGGCGACCGAGCGCATGGACGAGATCAAGCGCTCGCAGGGGGGCTCCGTACTGAGCAACACCACGCAGACGACCAGCACTTCGGGCGCCCCCACGGTCAAGCGCGTGGTCCGCGAGATCCAGTCCCTGCTGCGCTCGGTGGCCGCCGCCGGCGACATCATCGAGGCGGCGGACAGTCTCGCGCCGGCCCACCCCGAACTGGCCGAGTTCCTGCGGGTGTACGGCGCCGGCCGCACCTCCGACGCCGTCGCGCACTACCAGCACCACCAGAACTGACCCCCCGGCCAGGGGTCGCGGCACGCGCCGCGGGGGAGGCAACGGGGGTGACCGCAGGGGGAGGAGCGACGCGCAGCCATGGGTGAGGTCTTCGCCGGCCGGTACGAACTGGCCGACCCGATCGGACGCGGCGGTGTCGGCGCGGTCTGGCGCGCCTGGGACCACCGGCGCCGCCGCTACGTGGCCGCCAAGGTCCTCCAGCAGCGCGACGCCCACTCCCTGCTGCGCTTCGTCCGCGAACAGGCGCTGCGCATCGACCACCCCCATGTGCTCGCCCCGGCCAGCTGGGCCGCCGACGACGACAAGGTCCTGTTCACCATGGACCTCGTGGCCGGCGGCTCGCTGGTCCACCTGGTCGGGGACTACGGCCCGCTGCCCCCGGCGTTCGTCTGCGTCCTGCTCGACCAGTTGCTGTCGGGACTCGCCGCGGTGCACGCCGAGGGAGTGGTGCACCGCGACATCAAGCCGGCCAACATCCTGCTGGAGGCCACCGGCACCGGTCACCCGAGACTCCGGCTCTCCGACTTCGGCATCGCGATGCGGCTCGGCGAACCCCGGCTGACCGAGACCAACCTCGTGGTCGGGACGCCCGGTTACCTCGCGCCCGAGCAGATGCTGGGCGCCGAGCCCGACTTCCCCGCCGACCTGTTCGCCACCGGACTGGTCGCCCTCTATCTGCTGCAAGGCGCCAAGCCGGACGCCAAGGCGCTCGTGGAGTACTTCGCGGAGCACGGAACACCCAGCGCGGCCAAGGGCGTTCCCGAGCCGCTGTGGCAGGTGGTGGCCGCCCTGCTCCAGCCGGACCCCGACGCCCGCTTCCGGACCGCCACAGGGGCGCGCAAGGCCCTCGCCGCGGCCATCGAACTCCTTCCCGAGCCCGGCCCGGACGACGAGCTGATCGAGGTATTCGACCAACTCGGGCCGCTGCCTGTGGGGTTCGGCTCCGAGGGGCCGCTCCGGCGTAGCCCAGGAGTGGCGGTGGGGGGTGGTGGGGCCGCCCGTGGGGTCGTCGACGGCGGCGGTGAGGTCACCGGGACGGACTCCGGCGACATGGACTCCGGCGGGGCGTACACCGACGCTCCGGGGGGCGGCACGGCGAGCGGCGGCGTCTCCGCCGCCTGGTCGGCGACCGGCGGGAACGGTACGCCCGGGGGCGGTGCGGGCGGGTTCGGCGGCACCGGCGCCTTCCGCCGGTTGGACGACTCGGTGGGCTCCGACCCGCGGCACGGTTTCCGCCAGGACACGGGACCGACCGAGGCGGCCGCGGACCGGACGGACTCCCCCGCCCCGCCGTCCTCCCCGGGCGCGCCCGACCTGCCGTCGCCCCTCGACCCGTCGCTCCCCTTAGACACGTCGATCCCCTTCGACCCGTCCGACACGGGCGGCTTCCACCTGCCGCCACCGCAGGCCGCCCTCCCCCCGGCGCAGCACGCTACGCCGCCTCTGCCTGCCGTTCCCCCGCCCGCACCGCGCCCCGCCGCCACCCCGGCCACGGGTGTGCCCCTCCGTCCCGCGACCCCCGCCCCCGCACCGCGCCCCCACGGCGATGAAGCGTCCACCGCCTCCTACACCGCCGAGGACCCGCGCCCGTCGGCACCGGGGCGGCCGTCCGTACCGGGACGTCCGTCCGCACCGGGGCGGGCGGCGTCCCGGCACCGCGCCGCACGCCCCCGCCGCCCGGGTCCGCCCGCCAGAGCGGTGGTCCCGCTGCTGCTCCTGGCACTGGCCTGCTACGCCGTGGGCTTCTGGGCACTGAGCCGCCTCTGAGCCAGGCCGAAGGCCGCGCCGGGCGCACCTGCTGAGCCCCGCCGGGTACCCCCTCCGAGCCTCGCCGGAGGACCCGTCGAGCGGTCTACCAGGCGCCCGACCGCCGCCGGTCTACCAGGCGCCCGACCGCCGCCGGGCGACCAGCGTCCACCCGCCGAGGACGACCAGCAGGGCGGTCCCCGTACCGATCCCGCCCACGGCGAGCGCCCGCAGCGCCGCAGACCCGCCCGCCGCCCCGGCGGAACCAGCCGCTCCGGACGGCCCGAACGGCCCGGCCGGGGCCGCCGCGGCCCGGTCCGCGGCCGTGACCTCGAAGCGGTCGCGCGGCTCCGACCGGCCCGCGTAACCCGGCCCCGAAGTCGCCGAACCGCCCAGCCGCACCCGCAGCGTCAGGTCGTAGGGACCCGCGCCGAACCCGGCCGCCGTCTGGTCGGCGAGGTGCGCGACGAGGTAGTAGGAGCCGGCGAACCGCATGGCCTTCACCGGATCGGCGAAGCCGTAGCGGTTGGCGTAGTCGACGGGCGGCAGGGGCGCGAGCGCGGCGGACGCGCGCCGCCCGCTGTACCCGGCGTACGCGTCCTCCACGTAACCGCGCACCGGGTTGTAGAGCGACAGCGTCAGCGCGCCGTCGACGTAGCCGCTGCCGCCGGCGCCGCCCAGTTCGGCGACGACGTTCAGCTGCTGCCCCCAGTCGACCGGCACCCGGTAGAAGAGGGTCTGCCCGGGGCGTACCCCGGTCCGCCACACGCCCTGGCCGAGCGGGCTCGCCGTGGCGAACCCGGCGCCGCCCGCCCGGTCCGCCGCCCGGCCGCCGACCGGCTCGGGCCGGGCCGAGTCCCAGGTCCCGGGCGCCGTCGTCGCGCCGGTCCGGCTCAGGGCCGGCTCGGTGACGGTGGCCAGCTCCAGGGGCCAGGCGTCCGGCGACGCGCCGCTCGCGTCGATGCGCTCGACGAGCACGTAGTACGTGCCGGCGCCCTGGCACAGCGAGTGCCCCGGCGCGGCGTCCCGTCTGCCCCACGCGGAGACGGGGTGCGGGCTGCGGCTCGTGCCGAAGAGGGTGGCCTGGTAGGAGCAGGAGTCGCCGTGCCCGTCCCGCACCGACACCCGGACGCCGTCCGTGGCCGAGACGGTGCTGTCGGCGGCGGGGACGGCGGTGGCGGAGACGTAGGCGCTGGAGGCGGCGTCGAGCCGGAGGCGGTAGTAGAGCTTGCCGTCGCGCGGCAGCGCGCTGCGGTAGGCGCGGCCGGCGTCGAGCAGCGGGGCGTCCGCGGTGGTCGCCGCCCCGGTGACGGTCCGGGCGCCGCCGGTGAAGTCGTACGCTCCCGGCGCCCCGGCCGCGACCGCGGGCGGCCCCGGTACGGCGGCCAGCAGCCCCAGCACCGCCGTGGCGGCGGCCAGACGTGCGACGGCGGTGGCTCCGGAGAGGGCGGCGGCGGCCCGAGCCACGGCGCCGACACGCCGCGGGCGGCCGGCGCGCCGGGCCCGTCCCGCGCCCAGCGGGGTCCGGGCCGGAGTCCGCCGTGCCGCCACAGGCCGTCCCATCCCGCGCCACCCCTCGCGTCCGCCGTCGTCCCGCCGCCGCCCATCCTGCCCCGGGTGCCGTCGCGCCGTCCGCGCATTCCGTACGGGCGTCCAAAACGTACGCCTCACGAGACGCCCCCTACCCCGCGTGTCCCGCCGCCGCAACACGGGACGCGGGGGCGGGTCCTGCCGCTCAACGGATTACTCGCCCAACGCAAAACCCCGACCGCTCGGCGGTCGGGGTCTGTTCAGTATCTGATGTCGGGTGGTTCAGGAACCCGTGGGCACGGAGTCGGTCGCCTCCGTCCACAGGTCCTGCTCGGCGCGATCCGCCTGAATCTGGCGGTACACGAGGAGCCCGCCGATGGCGGCCAGTGCGACCAGGAGAAGCTTCTTCACCGCGCGACCTCGTCTTTCGTTGACGTAGGGGACCTCTGGCGCCCGACTATACACACCGGCCGATACCGATCGGTGACCTGCGTCGGCTCTCAACTGCCGGGCGCGCGCGGGCGGTAGGCCGGGGCGACCGGAGCGTGATCACGCCCGCACGGACCGTTACTTTGCCCGCCCTCCTCCTGTATGGGCACCTTTCACCCCGCATGCCCCCATCCGAGTGGTGTTCATCCGAAGATCGCGGCGCCACGGGCGTCGGTCCACCACTTCGCGGCCCTCATACACATGATGAGCAAAGTACGCAAATCGCCCAACCCGAAAGTGAGGGGCCATGGACCAGCACAAGATCATGAAGTTGTGGACAGCCATCGTCACCGCCTTCCTCGCGCTCTGCACGGCGCTCGGACTCATCACCACGACCGCCGGCGCGGCCACGGCCGCCCCCCAGCCCGAGACGGCGCCCAACAGCTCCACTCGGCTCCCGGCGCAGACGACGTCCTCGACCTGGTCCAGAAGTCAGACCCGGAGTTCCCGGTCACTGCCCCCCACGATGAAACAGCGGATCCGGGCTGAGGCCCACGGAAAGTCCCCCGGCTGCCGGCACCATCCACTGGCCGAGGCAGCGTCACTCACCGCCGAGACGGACAGCGCCGAATCCGAGCCACCGGCCCGGCCCACGATCCCTCTGCAACGCTGACGGCGCCGGCCCGGCCCTGCCGGAGCCCTCACCCGAACCCATGAGACAACGGCGGACTGCGTACAGCACACCACCGAAACCCAGAAGATCCCCGGTCGGCGCCGACCGGGGATCTTCTGTCGTTCCCCGCCGCACCCCCCGCCGCCCTGTCAGCCGCGGCGGGGCTTCGGCGTTGCTCGCCGTCGGCGCGCCTCAGCTCGCGTGCGGCCGACCGTCCCGCACCCACGTCACGACGGTCAGGACCGAGGTGACCTACATCAGGACGCTGAACGTGGCGACGGATCCGACGTACTGCTCGTAGCCGTCCGCACGGAGCTGGAGCGCCAGGGAACCGAGTGCGGTTCCGCCCCAGGGAACGCGAAAGACCCCCAGCCGGTATCGACTGGGGGTCTTCGTGCTGGTGGGGCTAACAGGATTTGAACCTGTGGCCTCATCCTTATCAGGTCGATCACAGCTCATCGGGAACGTCGATCAACACGTACCAGCCCAAGACTGATCCGTCCCCTGCTGTTCGGTGCCGACCGCTGGTGTACGCATCTGTTGGTGTCAACTGCTGATGTCAGATAACAGGAAGCGACTTGACGACTGAGCTCAGACTGCACGCAAACGACGTGTAGATGCGACAAAGAGGGTGTTCCGATCTGCATCCGAAAAGCCGGCCATCTCGGCAATCTCTTCCCGGTTAAGTCCCTTGTCGGCCATAGCTTCGCTGATCGACTGAGCCAGCACGGGGGCCTCTGGAGGAAGCTCATCACTTAGTGGCTCCCGCGTCCGCCAACCCCGACTACTTAGCGACTTGTACAGGTTTGTCCTCTTCGCTGACGTGATGACTTGCAGGTCGTATGCACGCTCAATGATGGCTTGCATCGACGTGCCCCACTCCCGCTTAAGGTCATGCAACCGACCCAGCGTGAGAGCTCTGAGCTGCGGGCGGATGACCTCTTCAGGCATCAGAAACTCCGCCGCGAAGCGAGTGGCTTCGTCTTCCATGGTCAGAGTGGGCTCAAAGGAGTGAAGGCATAGGTGCCCCAGTTCGTGCGCCATGGTCAGGCGAACTCGATCAACAGGTGCCGCTACGTTGATCATCATTACTGGATAGTCATCGATCCACTGAGAGAGCCCATCAACGCGTGTCGTCCCGAAGTCCTCGGCGAGGACGATGCAGCCGGCCGCTTCTACCCAACGGGTCAATGACCTAACGGGGCCAATGGGCATGCGCCACTGCATCCGAACCATGCGCGCAGCATCAGCGGCATCTGTGTCGATGGGATCAAAGGTCGGGATCCGCTGCTCCGCTCGGAGCGACACTTCTTCCATCAGGTGGCGGACGTGCATGCGATACATGTTCAGCCGGGCTTCCAGTTGGCGCCACGTGGTGGCCTTAGCCGTCGCCCGCTTACGCATGTGGGCGTCTACAGCCATCGCTCCGCGAACGGAACTAGCGCCCTTGAGGAATGGGACAGTTACACCCAAAGCACCTGCAAGCCGTGTAAGGGCGTCCGCCTCAGGCTCGCGCAGGTCGTTCTCATAGCGGGACAGGGCCGCTTGGGTCACCCCAGCGGCCTCTGCCAACTCTTCCTGAGTGAAACCAAGGGCCCGGCGAGCTGTGGTGATCGCTTCGCCGAGACTACTCATTTCGACCCATCCTCCGTTACTTCGTGCTTCTCAGGCGTAGGCACGTTGATCGACGGGAGCGAGGGCTCTGGTGCCGTGGGACGGACTGGCTGAACCGTGCTCCCAGTTTGACCGACATCAGGCAGAGGCACCAGCCAGACCACGTTGTCCTGGCCGTCGCGCAGTGACAGCACGGCTTCACCGATCTCGCGTGAGTCAGCTTCCCACTCGTACCCGGCGACTAGCCGGACTTCTTCCATCCCTGGGAACGTGTCTTGCACCCCTTGAGCGAAGAACTCGAGGGCTGTCTGAGTCGCGTAGCTGCTGACCTGGCCATCTTCACGATGCCGCTTGACTCGCAGACGATAGCTGACCCCCACCACGACTTCACGGGTGGGTTCCCCATCACTAAGAGTGACTCCAGGGTGCCCATCGAGCAGAACCGTGAGGTGTGCCCACAGGCGGTCGTGGATCCAGTTGGCCAGACCGCGTTCGCTCGCCTCTGCCACCCACGTTGGGTTCCAACTGCGGTAGGTGAGCAGGTCATCGGCCGCAAGCTTTACCGAGCGCGCCAGACCGTGAGTGACCTTCTCACCTATGCCTGACAGCACCTCTTGGGATGACGGGTACGAATTCATGCCGGAAAATATACCGGCAGAGATCAGCTTGTCCAGTAGATCGCTGCGGATTCCACCCTGTGGTGGTCCTCGTTGGTCCCGAGACCTGCTCTCGTCACAACCCGCACCCACTTCTCTTCCTCAGCCCCAAGCTCCCATCCCGTCCGCCGTCGACCCACACACCGTGGAGCGGGCGTGGCTCAGGGGCGTCAAGGTGGAGCGCGCCACTGTACGAACGACCTTGACGCCCCTGGGCCGCGTCTGCTCGGCTCTGCCTGGGTCGACGGTGGACGGGATGGGAGCCCCCCGCGCACGCCCCAACGTGCCCGCGGCCGGCGACGGTGCCCCCTCCCCCCGGTGCCGGCCGATCCCCCGCCGGAGGCATCGTCTTGACCGTTGGCCGCTCTATACGGTGATCGACTCATGGCCACCGGCCCTATCCACATGTGGGCGCGCGTCGGCGCAGCCCGCGCGGAGCGGGCCGAAGGCAGGAGCGGCGCGCGGAGCGGAGCCGGGAAGCGCGCCCGGCGGAGCGGAGCGCAGCCGGGGCTTGATGAGGTAGAGAAACCTGTAACAGCTCGCCTTGATGCGGTCTTGTCGCTCCTGCCTCCGACTGGTGGCATATGGGTGGGGTAGGCATGCACTGGGGAGGGCGGCTGATGAGCGATCTGACGGTGCATCCGTGGAGGCGGCACGGCAGGGATCGGCTCTACGTCAACCTTCCGGACGGAACCGCTGTCGCGTGGGCGGACAGAGTGACCAAGGTCGTGACGATCAAAGTGCAGAAGTACCGGGACGAGGCGTTAGCCCTGCTCCGACGGCACCTTGGTGACGGAATTACCGTTGATCCCGTTTCCGTCCATGATCAGATACCCGCTCGCCGTCCAACCCCCCCGGCACCGATCCGCAGGGTAGAGCGGCCGGCTTCCCTCCCACCACTGTCTCCCAGTGAGGATCTGGCAAGGAACCGTCCTGGTGCGGGCCTTCTGGGCATGTTCGCTGGCCGTGGCCCCTCGACTGCTCAGCGACTGCGTATGAAGCTCCTGCGGCAGTCCTCAGAGTGGGACACCTGGTATATCGGCCTGGAAGGAGAACGGCGGGTCGGGCGTGAGCTGGAACGCCTGGCTTCATCCGGTTGGCGTGTCCTGCACGGCGTCGAGAAGAGCAACGGTGGTGACATCGATCATCTATTGGTCGGCCCGGGTGGCGTCTTCACCATCAACACGAAGACGCACCGGGGCGCCTCTGTTTGGGTGGGCGACAGCATGGCCAAGGTCAACGGTGGCAAGCCTCATCCCTATGCCGCCGCAAGCAAGGCTGAGGCCAACTACGTCCGGGGAGTACTCGGGCGATACTGCGACTTCGCCGTGCCCGTTGAACCAGTCCTGGTCTTTGTGGGCGTCGCATCTTTGGATCGTTCCGCCACACAGTACGCAGTACGGATCTACCGCGAGCGTGAAGTGGCGTCACTCGGCCCGCTCGCCGGCAAGCTCACCGTTGACCAGGTAGAGCGTGTGTACGCCGTCGCCCGTCACCGCCGTGTCTGGCTGAAAGCCTGATCTTGCCCCTGCGTGTTCCGCAACAGACGGCTCGTGAACCCTTGCTGACACAACCGCTCGTAGGCGTCGATCACTTCGCTAGGTACATGCTGTCTGATCATGAATCCCTGCTCCGGGTAGATCATCAGCCGTTGCAGCGCGCCAACAAGCATGTCGATCACTAGGCGGGCGTCACCGATGGAGTCGGCGTACTGCTCGAACGTCATCGGGGTGGAAGCGCTGATGACCTCGACTTCGGGCCAGAGCTTGCGTGCGGTTGCGTACGCTCGCCGCTCCTCGTACGGCTTGCTGATCAGGAGCACCGAGGACACCTCGACGCCGGCCTCCTCCAACAGCTCTCGCGAGAACCGGATGTTCTCGCCCGTGTTACGGGCGCGCGGCTCCACGAGAATGGCCGTGCTCGGAACACCGAGTTCGAGCGCTCGTTCTTGGTAGTGGACGGCTTCCCCGCGGGGCATGCGTTCCCGCGTCGTGGGGCTGGTGGCGCCGGTGAACAGGAGCAGGGGGGCCATGCCGCGCTTGTAGAAGTCCACCGCCGTGTCGGCCACGCCCAGGTCGTGGCTGCCGAGTCCGATGGCAACCGAGCACGGTCGGGGTGAGTGGCCCATCTGGTGGTAGTCCCACACGCGCCGGGCGTCTGCCCAATCCTGTGTCGAGATCACTGCGGGTCTTCCCCGTCCTTTGCCGAGTCGGGCACCTTGAAGTCGTATTCCCACGCGAAGCGCGATGCCGCGTGTACCCCGATGGCGAACTCCACCACAGTGCCGGCCGCCGTGTAGGTCGTCCGGTGTAGCTCGACGACCGGTTCCCCCGGCGGTAGCTGGAGCTGCTTCACCTCGTCCGGCGTGGCGACACGGGCAAACAGTCGTTCCTGCATGTGATCGATCTCGTAACCCGCGTCGTACAACACGCGAAATCCGCCGCCCCGGCCGGCGGGCCCCGGCGTGGGGTCAACCAGTCGGGTTCCTTCGACATGCTCGGGCCGGTAGTAGCTCGTAAGCATGTGGGTTGGCTGGTCGCCTTCCTTCACCAGCCGCGCGCGTGCGTAGACCGGAGCGCCCGTAGAGAGGCCATGGGCCGCCGCCACCTCGGGTGACGCTTCAACGAGATTGACCGTCTGAGTCTGCTCGTTGCGGCGGTACGTCCGGCCGGAAGCCACGCGGTCCGCGATGAACGCGACCTCGTCCCCGTCCCGCCACTTGGCCTTGTCGTACCGAGCGATCCCGAGCCGCTTGAGTGGGACCTGTTGCCGCACGACCGTGCCGTGGCCTCGCGACGAGGTGACCAGACCTTCCGCTTCCAGTGCCTTGTAGGCAGCGTGAACGGTCGCCTTCGACCCCTCACCGGCATCGACCAGTTCCCTGATGTGCGGCAACCGCTGGCCGGGCGCGTACTCACCTCTCTTGATCTCTTCGGCCAGCTTGTCTGCCAGCTCTCGCCACTTGGGCGCCATCTCGAACCCCTCTCTACAGGGTCTAGTCAAGCAGAGTCCTAGGACTGTTGACAGTCCTAGGACTGCGGTGCACTATCTCCCTAAGCGCTCGTAGTCCTAGGACAGCGAGCAAGCGGCCTTTCTTTGGGCTGCTCAACGCAGACAGGGAGTACCCATGCCGTCGTTCAAGATCGACCTTTCGACCGCCATCGTGTTCGTGGCGACTGCGCCGGAACCGAAGATGGCTAACAAGAAGACCGGTGAGCGGGCCATGGACCGGGACACCGGTGCGGGTCTGTCGACCGTGGGCCTGCTCGTCTCGGACGACGGGGAGGGCAACCTCTACCAGGTCACCATCGCGGAGACGGGGCTCCCCGAGGACCTGACGCCGGGGACGCCGGTGAAGGTCGTCGGCCTCAAGGCGCGGGACTGGGAGAACACCTTCAACGGTGAGAAGCGGCACGGCATCGCGTTCCGCGCGGTCGCGGTCACCCCGGCGGTCTGATCATGTCGGACCTGTCCGTGATCCTCGACGCTGCGTGCGTCGTCGCCGGGGCCGGCGGTCTCGGCTACGCGAAGGTTCGCGCGCCGCGCGTGTACTGGTCGCTGGTCGGGCTGCCGGTCACCTGGGGCCGGTTCACCCTCTCCTACCGCTCCACGATGGACGTGTGCGGGCTGACGGTCCAGCCGTCCCGCTTCCGGGCCTTCGTCACGCGGAACGTGGCGCGGCGTGAGGTGTTGCCGGTCCCGCCGAAGATCCGCCGGGTGCGGGGCACGTCGACGGGGCTGCGGGTGACGCTGCGGCTTCCCGCCGGCCTGGAACCGGCCGACCTGATGGCCGCCTCCGAGCGGCTGCGGCACGCCTGGGGCGTCCACTCGGTGACCATCGCCGAGACCAAGCCCGGATACGTCCAGCTCCGCATGACCGGCTACGACGTGCTGCGCCGCGTCCGGATGCCCCGCACGGCACGCCCTGAGGGCTTGGCCGTGCCGGTGGCGTTGCGTGAGGACGGGACCGCGTTCGTCCGTGACTACCGCAAGGTGCCCATGGCGCTGACGCTGGGTGCGAACAGCTCGGGCAAGTCCGTGTATCAGCGCAACCTGATCAAGGGCCTGGCCGAGCTGCCGGTGGCGCTGGTCGGGATCGACTGCAAGCGCGGCGTCGAGCAGTCCGCCTACGCGCCCCGCCTGTCGGCCCTGGTCACCACCCCGGACGAGGCCGCCGCCCTGCTGGACGTCCTGGTGGCGGAGATGGGGGAGCGGTTCGACCTGCTGAGCGGGCACGGGGTCTCGGACATGTGGGACCTGCCCGAAGAGTTACGGCCGGTGCCGGTGGTCGTCCTGGTGGACGAGGTGGCGGAATTGTTCCTGATCTCCTCCAAGAAGGACGAGGAACGCCGGGAGCGGATCGTCACCGCGTTGATCCGGCTGGCGCAGATGGCCCGCGCGGTCGGGATCTACCTGGAAGTGTGCGGGCAGCGCTTCGGCTCGGAGCTGGGCAGGGGCGCGACCATGCTCCGCGCGCAGCTCACCGGCCGTGTGGTGCACCGGGTCAACGACAAGCAGACCGCCGAAATGGGCTTGGCGGACGTGGCCCCGGACGCGGTGATGGCCGCCGGTTTGATCCCGGCGGAGCGTCCCGGAACGGCGGTCGCCGCCGACTCCTCCGGGGGCTGGGCGAAGATCCGCACCCCGCACACCTCCCGCGCCGAGGCAGCAACGGTCTGCCGCCGGTTCGCGCACCTCGTCCCGGCCCTTCCCGCGCTCGCCCCGTTCCGCCCGCACGTGCCCGTGGACGCGCCGGTTGCCGGTCCGTCGCTGGTCAAGCCGCGTCTGGTCACGGACTGAGAGGGGCGTACGTCATGGCTCCGCGTAAGAACGCCAAGTCGAAGCCGGTGCTGTGCCCGGACTGCGACGGCAGGGGCGAGACCAGCGAGACCGTCCAAGTCGGCGCCCGCAAGGGCCGCGCCACCGACAACCTTCAAGCCGCCCTGTGCCTGTCCTGCCTGGGTACCGGCGAAGCACCCGCGGACGGGGCGTGATCGCCGTGAACCGCTCGATTCGTCCCGATGCCGTCCTGATCCAGGCTGTGATCGCCGGGGCGTTGTCGTTCGCTCACCTGCACGACTTGGCGGCGGCGGCTGGGCAGTCCGGATGGAAGGCGTGGGCCTACCCGGTCTCGGTCGATCTGCTGCTGGTCGCCGCCTGGCGTCGGCTCCGTGCCGGCCGGGACCGCTCCTCATGGACCTGGTTCGCCATCGCCCTCACGGCCTCGCTCGGCGCGAACGTCGCCACCGCCGGGCTCCTCGACCTGCACGACGTGCCGGCCTGGCTGCGCATCCTGGTCGCCGGATGGCCCGCCCTCGCCTTCCTCGGCGGAACCCTCCTCGTCCACTCGCCCGTACCCGCCCCGGCCGCCGCCGAGCTGGAGCCGGACGAGGCAGACGAGGAACCGGCGCCGGAAGTCGAGATACGCCGCACCGACACCCCCGAACCGGCCGCCCCGGCTCCCGTCCCGGCGCCTGAACTGGCCCCGGCACCGCCCAAGCCACCAGCCGACACCCCGGTCGTTCCGCCGGCGCTCCTCGATCACGCCCGGTCGATCGCCGAGGCGCACCGCCGCAGCACGGGGGAGCCGATCACCGCAGACGCGCTGACCGCCCGGCTCGGCCTGCCCGCTCCCACCTGCGCAGCCATCGCCGCACAACTCCAACTCGCCTGATCAGAAAGGAGTCCCCGCCGTGCGCCCGAACCGCTTCTACAACGTGATCCGCATCGGCCCGGTCAAGGTCGGCACCTACAACAACGGCCGTGGCCAGACCCGGCACACCGCCGCGTGCACCGCCCCCGGCTGCGGCTTCTCCACCGACCACCGCGACCGCTCCGCCGCCGAACTCACCGCCCGCACCCACCGCTGCGACACCTGACAGGAGGAACCATCCCGTGCTCACCCCGAAGTACCCGCCCCCGGACACCCCGCCCACCCTCCCGGCCCCGACGCCTCCCGCCGACCACCCGCCGGCCACGGCTCCCGCCCCGGCCCCGGCCGCCCCGGTTCCGGCCTCGAACCGGCCCACCGTCCAGCTCACCCCCGGCACCGCGCTCGCCCTGGTCGGCGGCGGCACCGCCGTGGTCCTGGTCGTCGGCGCGGTCCTCGTCTCCCTGCTCCTGGCCGTCGCCATCACCGGCGTCTCAGTCGCCGTGGTCGCCGTCGTGGTCCGGCTCCTCGTCAAAGACCTGAACCGGGGGCGGTGACACAGATGGACACGCACCTGATCGCGGCGGGCTTACCGGCCCTGGGCTGGGCCGTCCACGGCGGGATGCTCCTGCGCCGACTGGCCACCGCCCGCCGCGACCCGCTCACCGGCCTGCACACCCGCGCCGGATGGACCACCCGCGCCGAACACCTCCTGAACCGGCACCGGGACGCGCTGGTCGTCCTGGTCGACCTGGACGACTTCAAGGCCGTCAACGACACCCACGGCCACGCCGCCGGGGACGCCGTCCTGGCCGCCACCGCCCGCCGCCTCACCGACTGGTGCGGACGCCACGGCATCGCCGCCCGCCTCGGCGGAGACGAGTTCGCCGCCATCGTCACCGACCCCACCCGCACCCCCGGCCCGGGCGTCCTGCGCACCGCGCTGGCCCGGCCCGTGCCGCATGCCGGCGGTCTGCTCCCGGTCTCGGCCTCGGTCGGCTGCTGCCACCGCACCGACCTGCCCGTCCCCACCCTGACCGATGCTCTGTCCGCCGCCGACATTGACATGTACGCGGCAAAAGGACACGGCCGGCGCAACACCCACCACTGATCCCGAGAGGAAGATCCATGGGCATCTTCAGCCGCAAGAACAACGACACCGCCCCGGCCAACCCGCAGATGGCCGAGATGGGCCGTGAGTTCGCCATCGCCCGCCGCCACGGTGACCGCAAGACCATGCGCCGCATCGGCCGCGAGTTCACCGACACCGCCCGCGGCGACGCCGACACCACCTCGTTCCAGCAGGGCCAGGAGGCATACGACGCCTTGCCCCCGGTCAACCCGCCGCGCCGCAGCCGCCGACGCTGACGGCCCCGGGGCGGCTCTCTCGCCAAAGAACTGCCGCCCCGGCGCCTGGCCCCCTCATCAGATCCAACGGACCCATAAGGGAAGCCCTATCATGCCCCAGCACACCCCGAGCCCGCGTGTCTGCCGCGACTGCGACGGCCACGCCTCGGCCATGGTCACCACCGGCACCCGCCACCCGGACGGCACCCGCGCCACCCTCCGCGTTCTCTGCCCGGCCTGCAAGGGCACCGGGCACCGCGTCCCCGCCGCCGGTCTCGCCCGCGTTGGACGGTGAGTGCCTTGTCCACCCTCGACCTCTTCGCCGGCCCCGGCGGCTGGTCCCAAGGGCTGCGCGCCCTCGGCCTGACGGATACCGGCATCGATACCGACCCCGCCGTCTGCGCCACCCGCACGGCCGCCGGACGCACCACCATCCACGCCGACGTCGCCGACCACCCCACCGCACCCTTGCGGGGGAAGGTGTCCGGGCTGATCGGGTCCCCGCCCTGCCAGACGTTCAGCGCCGCCGGCCTGCGCGCCGGGAACACCGACCTGCCCCTGTGCCACCAGGCATTGGACGACCTCGCCCACGGACACGACACCCGCGGTGAACTGCGCGCCGCCTGCACGGACACGCGGTCCCTGCTCGTCGTGGAACCCCTGCGCTACGCCCTGGACCTGCGACCCGACTGGATCGCCCTGGAAGAAGTCCCCGCGGTCCTGCCCCTGTTCGAGCACACCGCCCGCCTCTTGGCCGGCGTCGGCTACTCGACCTGGACCGGCGTCCTCAACGCGGCGGACTTCGGCCTGGCCCAGACCCGCCGCCGCGCCTTCCTGATCGCCTCCCGCACCCGCCCCGCCCTGCCGCCCGAACCCACCCACGCCGACGGCGGCACCCCCACCGACCTGTTCGGCGCCGGACTCCCGCCCTGGCGGACCATGCTCGACGTCCTGGGCTGCCCGCCCGCCCTCGTCGTCACCCGCGGGAACCACACCACCGGCGGCAGCACCTTCCCCACCACCGGCCCCTCCTGGGCGGTCACCGGCCGCGCCCGCTCCTGGATGCTCAAGGTCGGCAACCGGCCCACCGCGACCCGCCGCCGCCTCGACCAACCCGCCCCGACCCTGCTGTTCGGCAAAGCCCTCAACCACGTCTCCTGGATCGACTCCGACGGCACCCCCGTCCGCCGCCTGGGCGTCGAGGAAGCCGCCGTCCTTCAGGGTTTCCCCGCCGACTATCCGTGGGCCGGCTCGCGCACCAAGCAGTTCCAGCAGATCGGCAACGCCGTCCCCCCGCCCCTGGCCACCGCCGTCCTGCGCACCGTCGCCCCCGCCGCATTGGAGGTGGCCGCGTGAGCGACACCACCACCCCGGCGGGCCTGGACCCGGTCACCCTCAACGACCTGCTGAGGCTGGCCCGGTCCCCCGGCTTCGACCGCATCCAGGACCAGATCCGCCGCACCGGCGGCTGCACCGACCCCATCCGCCTCCACGGGTCCACCGTCACCCGCGACACCGTGACCGGCCACGTCCTGCACTCCTACTCCACCTCCACCGAACCCGGCGGCGTCCTACGCCTGGCGTGCGGCAACCGGCGGGCCTCCCGCTGCCCCGCCTGCGCCTGGACCTACGCCGGCGACACCTACCACCTCATCCGCGCCGGCCTCGTCGGCGACCCCGCCAAAGGCACCCCCGACACCATCCGGGACCACCCGCGGGTCTTCGCCACCCTCACCGCCCCCTCGTTCGGCCCGGTCCACAACCGACCCGGCAACCGGCCCTGCCGCTGCGGCACCCGCCACCCCGAGGACGCACCGGTGCTGGGCATCCCGCTCGACCCGGATACGTACGACTACGCGGGCGCGGTGCTGTGGAACAACCACGCCTCCGACCTGTGGCGCTACTTCACGATCTACCTCCGCCGTGAGATCGCCAAGCGCGCCGGCCTCACCCAGAAGGCCGCCCACGAACAGTCGCGGGTCTCCTTCGGCAAGGTCGCCGAGTACCAGAAGCGCGGCGCCGTCCACTTCCACGCCGTCATCCGCTTCGACGGCCCCGAAGGACCCGACAGTCCGCCGCCGGCCTGGGCCACCCTCGACCTCCTCACCGACTCCATCCACGCCGCTGCCGCCCGCGTCGCCGTCGACGTGCCTCCGTCCGGCCAGCAACCGGCCCGCACGCTGCGCTGGGGCACCCAGCTCGACGTACGCCCGATCCGCGCCTTCGGCGACGGCCAGGAGATCACCGAACAAGCCGTGGCCTCCTACGTCGCCAAGTACGCCACCAAAGCCGCCGAAACCACCGGCACCGTAGACCGCCGCATCGGCAACAAAGAAGCCCTCGAACTCCTCGAAGTTCCCGACCATCCGGCCCGGCTCATCGCGGCCTGCCTCGACCTGCACCCGATCTACCCGGACCGGAAGTTGCGGGACTGGGCGCACATGCTCGGCTTCCGCGGCCACTTCTCCACCAAGTCCCGCCGCTACTCCACCACCCTCGGCGCCCTGCGCCAGACCCGCGCCGACTACCGCGCCGCACAACAACGCCATGCCCTCGGCCTGCCCGACCCGGACGACGAGGAAGCAACCACCCTCACCCTCGCCCACTGGACCTACGCCGGCCACGGCCACACCCCCGGCGAATCCTGGCTCGCCGCCACCATCCGCCGCGACATCCAGCACAACCGCGAAACCGCCCGCGAAGAGCTACCCGCCCTTCTCGACCGGGAAGGAGCCGCCGCATGACCACCGCCATGCCTGACCTGTTGACCGTCCCGGAGGTCATGGAACGGCTCAACGTCGGCCGTACCAAGGTCCACGACCTGATCCGCACACGTCGGCTGGTGTCCATCAAGGTCGACGGCTGCCGCCGTATCCCCGCGGACGCGGTGCGCGCCTTCATCACGGGGCAGATCGGTGAGGCTGCCTGATGGCCAAGCGACGGCCCAACGGCGGGGGCACCATCGCCAAACGCAAGGACGGTCGCTACCAGGGCGCCGCGTACGTCACCGACACGGACGGCAACCGCGTCCGGAAGTACGTCTACGGCGCGACCTGGGACGAGGCCAACGAGAAGCTCGGCAAGCTTCAGGAGCAGGAGCGGAACGGCATCCCGGTGCCCTCGCGGGCCTGGACGGTCGGTGAGTGGCTGGCCTACTGGCTGGAGCACATCGTCAAGCCGGAACGGGAGCACAACACCTACGTCAAGTACGAGTCCAAGATCAGGCTGTACCTGCTGCCGCACCTGGCCAAGAAGCCGTTGACCAAGCTCACGCCGGCGCAGGTCCGTACGTTGATGGCCGCGCTGAAGCGTGAGGAGGTCGGGGCCGCCACCCGCTTCGAGGTGCTGCGGGTACTGCGCAACGCCCTCAACCGGGCCATCCGTGAGGAGATCCTGACGCGCAACGTCGCCCTCCTGGTGGACATGCCCAAGGTGAGCAAGGACAAGGGCAAGGCGTGGAGCGCGCGTGAGGCTGTCGCCTTCCTGCGGGCGTCCCGTGCCCACCGCCTCTACGCGGCCTGCGTCCTGGTCCTCGTGCTGGGGCTCCGCCGCAGTGAGGTCCTGGGCCTGCGCTGGCAGGACATCGACTTCGAGGCTCGCCACTTCACCCCGGTCAAGCAGGTGCAGCGCGTCAAGGGCGTCGGCCTGGTCCTCAAGGATCTCAAGACCGAGTCCTCACAGGCGGTGCTTCCCCTCCCCGAGTTCTGCGCCCGCGCCCTGGAGGAACGGCGGGAGCTGCAAGAGCTGGAACAGAAGATCGCCGGTGAGCACTGGTCGCAGGAACCGGGCCATGACCTGATCTTCTCCTCGGAGCGCGGCGGCATGATCGACCCGGTGGGCTTCTCCCGGACCTTCGACCGCCTCGTGAAGCGCGCCGGCGTCCGACGCATCACGGTCCGGCTCGCCCGGCACACCTGCGGCACCCTGCTCGCCTTCCTGAAGGTGCACCCCAAGGTCGCCCAAGCCATCCTGCGGCACAGCCAGATCAGCATGACCATGGACGTCTACACCCACGTGGTGGGCGACGACGAGCGGGACGCGGTCGCGCTCCTCGCGGAACTTCTGGAAGACCCGCTCATCGGTTGATGTCAGCCGTGGATGTCAAAGACCCCCAGCCGGTACCGGCTGGGGGTCTTCGTGCTGGTGGGGCTAACAGGATTTGAACCTGTGGCCTCATCCTTATCAGGGATGCGCTCTAACCAACTGAGCTATAGCCCCGCCGCGCTCTGCGGTGTATGTCCCGCGCGCTGACTCCTGAAGATTAGCGCACGAGGGCGGCAGTCCCAAAATCGGTTGTCCAGGAGGCGTACCCGGGCCGTCGGCCCAGGTCACGAGCGCCGTCGCTCACTCGTCCTCGGCGAGCGTCAGCTCGATGCCGCCGACGAAGCCGGCCGAGAGGTTGTAGATGAACGCGCCGAGCGTCGCCAGCGCCGTCGCCAGGACGACGTCGATGACCGCGATGATCACCGCGAACATCAGGACGTGCGGCAGGGACAGGAAGGACTGCAGGTCGAAGCCGTTCGAGTCGTTCGAGCCGGTCGCCTCCGAGATCGTCCCGCCGACCGTCGAGAACACGCCCATCGCGTTCATGACCATCCACAGCACGGCCGCCGCGACGACCGTGCAGATGCCCAGCGCGATGGAGAGCAGGAAGCTGACCTTCATCACCGACCAGGGGTCGGCCTTGGCCACCCGCAGCCGGGCCTTGCGGGTGCGCGGCGTGGTCCGGGCGCCGGTGCGCGGCCGCCGCATGGAGCCGGAGCGGTCCGCGGCCCCGCCGCCGGCCTGGTAGGCCTGCGGCGGGTGGTACGGCTCCGCCGGCTGCTGCGGCTGCCGCTCGCCCGGCAGCGGCGAGCCGGGCCGGCCGCCCGCTCCCGGCTGGGCCTGGCGGCCTCGGGTGTCCGTCACCGTTCCCCCCTGGGGTCCATGAGAGTCGGGCGAGTGCTGATCCCCGGCCGACGGCTTGATCGGCTTCAGATTGGTCGTGTGCGGGTCGGCCGCACGCGCGGCGGAGCCACGGCCGCCGTCCGATTCCGTACCAGTGGAGGTACCGGCCGATCCGGCGCCCGTGGCTCCGCTCACGATGACTCTCTCCTCGTGCTACTCGGCCGAGGGCGCCTCGCCCTCGTCCGTGACCTCCGGCGCGACGCCGTCGGCGGTCTCGTCCACGGCCACGTCGCCGTCGACTTCCTCCGCCTCGCGTCCCGCCTCGGCGTTACGTGCGATGCCGACCACGGCATCGCGCTTGCCCAGGTTGATCAGTTGGACGCCCATGGTGTCACGGCCCGTCTCCCTGACCTCGTTGACTCGCGTACGAATCACACCGCCCGAGAGTGTGATGGCGAGGATCTCGTCGGTCTCCTCGACCACCAGCGCGCCGACCAGCGAACCGCGGTCCTCCACGATCTTGGCGGCCTTGATGCCGAGGCCGCCGCGACCCTGGACGCGGTACTCGTCGACCCGGGTCCGCTTGGCGTACCCACCGTCAGTGGCAGTGAACACGAACGTACCGGGTCGCACCACATTCATCGAGAGGAGTTGGTCCTCCTCGCGGAAGCTCATCCCCTTGACGCCCGAGGTGGCACGGCCCATCGGGCGCAGCGTGTCGTCCGAGGCGGTGAACCTGATGGACTGGGCCTTCTTGCTGATCAGGAGCAGATCGTCGTCGGCCGAGACCAGCTCCGCGCCGATCAGCTCGTCGTCGCTGCCGTCCTCCCGCTCGCGCAGGTTGATCGCGATCACACCGCCGGAGCGGGGCGAATCGTAATCCTTCAGCGGCGTCTTCTTGACCAGGCCGGCCTTGGTGCCGAGCACCAGGTACGGCGTGGCCTCGTAGTCGCGGATGGCGAGGATCTGGGCGATCGCCTCGTCCGGCTGGAAGGCCAGCAGGTTGGCGACGTGCTGGCCGCGCGCGTCCCGGCCGGCGTCGGGCAGCTCGTAGGCCTTGGCCCGGTAGACCCGGCCCTTGTTGGTGAAGAACAGCAGCCAGTGGTGCGTGGTGGAGACGAAGAAGTGGTCGACGATGTCGTCTTCCTTCAGCTTCGCGCCGCGCACGCCCTTGCCGCCGCGCTTCTGGGCGCGGTAGTCGTCGGCCTTGGTCCGCTTGATGTAGCCGCCGCGGGTGACCGTGACGACGATGTCCTCCTCGGCGATCAGGTCCTCGATGGACATGTCGCCCTCGTAGGGGATCAGCTTCGTCTTGCGGTCGTCGCCGTACTTCTCGACGATCGCGGCCAGCTCGGCGCTGACGATGCCCCGCTGGCGGACCGGGGAGGCGAGGATCTGGGTGTACTCGTTGATCTTCGCCTGGAGTTCGTCGTGCTCTTGGACGATCTTCTGGCGCTCCAGGGCGGCCAGGCGGCGCAGCTGCATCTCCAGGATGGCGTTCGCCTGGATCTCGTCGATCTCCAGCAGGCCCATCAGGCCGCCGCGCGCGATCTCGACGGTCTCACTGCGCCGGATCAGCGCGATGACCTCGTCGATGGCGTCCAGGGCCTTGAGCAGGCCGCGCAGGATGTGGGCGCGCTCCTCGGCCTTGCGCAGCCGGAACCGGGTCCGGCGCACGATGACCTCGATCTGGTGCGTCACCCAGTGGCGGATGAACGCGTCCAGGGAGAGGGTGCGCGGCACGCCGTCGACCAGCGCCAGCATGTTGGCGCCGAAGTTGGTCTGGAGGTCGGTGTGCTTGTAGAGGTTGTTCAGGACGACCTTGGCGACGGCGTCCCGCTTGAGGACGATCACCAGGCGCTGGCCGGTGCGCGAGGAGGTCTCGTCGCGGACGTCGGCGATGCCGCCGATCTTGCCGTCCTTCACCAGGTCGGCGATCTTCTGCGCGAGGTTGTCCGGGTTGACCTGGTAGGGCAGCTCGGTGACCACCAGGCACTGGCGGTTCTGGATCTCCTCGACCTCGACGACCGCGCGCATCGTGATGGAGCCGCGGCCGGTGCGGTACGCCTCCTCGATGCCCTTGCGGCCCACGACCAGCGCGCCGGTCGGGAAGTCGGGGCCCTTGATGCGCTCGATGAGCGCCTCCAGGAGGTCCTCGTGCGAGGCCTCCGGGTTCTCCAGGTACCACTGGGCGCCGGCGGCGACCTCGCGCAGGTTGTGCGGCGGGATGTTGGTCGCCATGCCGACCGCGATGCCGGCCGAGCCGTTGATCAGCAGGTTCGGGAAGCGGGCCGGCAGGACGGTCGGCTCCTGGGAGCGGCCGTCGTAGTTGTCCGTGAAGTCGACGGTCTCCTCGTCGATGTCGCGGACCATCTCCATGGACAGCGGGGCGAGCTTGCACTCGGTGTACCGCATGGCCGCCGCCGGGTCGTTGCCCGGGGAGCCGAAGTTGCCGTTGGAGTCCACCAGCGGCATCCGCATCGACCACGGCTGGGCGAGGCGCACCAGGGCGTCGTAGATCGAGGAGTCGCCGTGCGGGTGGTAGTTGCCCATGACGTCGCCGACGACGCGGGCGCACTTGTAGAAGCCGCGCTCGGGCCGGTAGCCGCCGTCGTACATGGCATACAGCACGCGGCGGTGGACGGGCTTGAGACCGTCCCGCACGTCCGGCAGCGCACGCGAGACGATGACGGACATCGCGTAGTCGAGGTACGAGCGCTGCATCTCCGTCTCGAGCCCGACGGGCTCGACACGCAGGACGAGTTCGCCGCCCTGCTCAGGGGTGACTGGAGTGTTCTCGTCGGCCATTGCTGGTGAGGATCCTTCCTGGTGCGGTCAGCTGAGACCGACTCAGATGTCGAGGAAGCGGACGTCCTTGGCGTTGCGCTGGATGAACTGGCGCCGGGCCTCGACGTCCTCGCCCATCAGGACCGAGAACAGGTCGTCGGCCTGGGCGGCGTCGTCCAGGGTGACCTGACCGAGGACGCGGTGCTCCTGGTCCATGGTGGTCACGCGCAGTTCCTCGGCGTTCATCTCGCCGAGACCCTTGAAGCGCTGGATCGAGTCCTCGCGGATCCGCTTGCCGCGCTGGCGGCCCATCTCGATCAGCGCGTCGCGCTCGCGGTCCGAGTAGGCGTACTCGATGTCGTCCCGGCCCCACTTGATCTTGTAGAGCGGGGGGCGGGAGAGGTACACGTGCCCGGCCTCGACCAGCGGCCGCATGAAGCGGAACAGGAAGGTCAGCAGCAGCGTGCTGATGTGCTGGCCGTCGACGTCGGCGTCCGCCATCAGGATGATCTTGTGATAGCGGAGCTTCTCGATGTCGAAGTCCTCGTGCACGCCGGTGCCGAACGCGGAGATCAGCGCCTGGATCTCCTGGTTCTGCAGGATCTTGTCGATCCTGGCCTTCTCGACGTTGAGGATCTTGCCGCGGATCGGGAGGATCGCCTGGTACTCCGGGTTGCGGCCGGACTTGGCCGAGCCGCCGGCGGAGTCGCCCTCGACGATGAAGATCTCGCACTTGGTGGGGTCGTTCGACTGGCAGTCGGAGAGCTTGCCCGGCAGGGAGGCCGACTCCAGCAGGCCCTTGCGACGGGTGAGGTCGCGGGCCTTGCGGGCCGCGACGCGCGCGGTGGCCGCCTGGATGCCCTTGCGGATGATGTCCGCCGCCTCGACCGGGTTGCGGTCCAGCCAGTCGTTCAGGTGTTCGTAGACGGCCCGCTGGACGAAGGTCTTCGCCTCCGTGTTGCCCAGCTTGGTCTTGGTCTGGCCCTCGAACTGCGGCTCGCTCAGCTTGACCGAGATGATCGCGGTCAGACCCTCGCGGATGTCGTCGCCCGTGAGGTTGTCGTCCTTGTCGCGCAGCAGCTTCTTGTCGCGCGCGTACTTGTTGATCAGGCTGGTGAGGGCCGCGCGGAAGCCCTCTTCGTGGGTGCCGCCCTCGTGGGTGTGGATGATGTTCGCGAAGGAGTACACGCCCTCGCTGTAACCACCGTTCCACTGCATCGCGACCTCGAGGGACAGACTCTTGTCCCGGTCCTCCGCCTCCAGGTCGATGACGGTGGGGTGCACCACGTCTCCCTTGCGGGAGTTGAGGTACTTCACGAAGTCGACGATGCCGCCCTCGTAGTGGTACGTGACGGACTTGACCTCGTCCTTCTCGTCGGCGCCCGCCTCGTCCGCCCCGGCGGTGGCCTTCGCCGAATCGCGCTCGTCGGTGAGCCGGATAGTCAGGCCCTTGTTGAGGAACGCCATCTCCTGGAAGCGCCGCGACAGCGTCTCGAAGGAGTACTCGGTGGTCTCGAAGATGTCCGGGTCGGCCCAGAAGGTGACCGAGGTGCCGGTCTCGGCGATCTCCTCGTGCTGCGCGAGCGGGGCCGTCGGGACGCCCATCTTGTAGTCCTGCGTCCAGCGGTGGCCGTCGGTGCGGACCTCGACGGAGACCTTCGAGGACAGCGCGTTCACCACCGAGACGCCCACGCCGTGCAGACCGCCGGAGACCGCGTAGCCGCCGCCGCCGAACTTGCCGCCCGCGTGCAGCACCGTCAGCACGACCTCCAGGGCCGGCTTACCCTCGGAGGGAACGATGCCCACCGGGATGCCGCGGCCGTTGTCGACGACGCGGACCCCGCCGTCGGCGAGGATCGTCACGTCGATCGTGTCCGCGTGGCCGGCCAGCGCCTCGTCGACGGAGTTGTCGACGACCTCGTACACGAGGTGGTGCAGACCTCGCTCGCCGGTCGAGCCGATGTACATACCGGGTCGCTTGCGGACCGCGTCCAGACCCTCGAGGACGGTGATGGCGCTGGCGTCGTACGAGGCCGTGACCTCACCACTGGAGGAGGCGGCGGCACCGTTCTCGCCGGCGTCGGTGGACGGGATGTTCTCGTTGGGGTTGCCGGAATCGGCCACGAAGCGCCCTTTCTGGCACAGCACGAGCCATGCTCGGCGGCGGGTTGCCGGAGCGGCTGCGGCATGTTGCGTTGGTAAGCCTTGATCAGCCTTGATCAGCGTTGCTCAGCTTTTCCCGGACGGTCCCCACGTTCGGGGCGGGATTGTCTTCCAGTCTACCGGTAGCGCCGACAGTGATGGGGGTTTGCGGGTACCTGAGTCCGCATGTGCCGCCCTGAACCGGTCTCGGCCGGGTCCCGATATGCGGAAGGGGGCTCAAAGAGGCTCACAGCGGCACTCAGCGCTTCCGGCCGTCAACCCTTCGCTACTCAGGGGTCAGGTAGGGATTCGCAAGGGCGTGCGGGTGCGCGACAGGCCGCACGCCGGGCCCCTCGTACGCCCCGCGCGACCCCTCGGGAACCGCCTGTGTGAGTTACATCACCCGTACGTGTCACCGGGTCCCGTGCTGCCCGGAGCACGCAGGGGACCGTGCCGGCGGACCGGGCCGCCGGGGCCGAAGACCTTGATCAGCCGGACCGCGCCCTGGCCGAGATCCTCGTTGAGCCGGGCGACGAGCGTCGGGGCGAGCAGCCGCAGGTTCGTCGCCCACGCCGTCGAGTCGCAGCGCACCGTCAGCACCCGCTCGTCCTCGTCGTAGCGCTCCGGCGCGCAGTGCTTGGCCACGTCCCCGCCGACGATCTGCGGCCAGCGGCCCATCACCCCGCCCACCGCGGCGGGAGTCTCCCAGCCGCGCTCGGTGATCAGCCGGTTGATCGCCGCGCCGAGCGCCAGGGGGTCGCGACCGTCGGCGCGCGCGCCGGAGCGCAGACCGCCGCGCCGCGCCTGCTTCCTCTGCTGCGCCGCGTCGCCCCGCGCGCGCGCCGCCTCCTTCGCCGCGCGCAACGCCACGCGCGCGAGGTCGACGCCGGAGGGCTCGGGGGTCTTCCCGGGAGCCTCGGCGCCCTTCGGACCCGCAGGGGCCTTGGCGGAGTGGCCGGCGGGCCGCGGTCCGGGCTCCGCCGCGGGGTCCGGTCGCGGCCGGCCGGCCGCCGGGCCGTGCTCGGCGCTCATACGCGCTCCACCGCCCCGCCCGCGACCGTGAACCGCGTCCCGGCCAGGACGTGCGGCACGTCGTCGTCCACCGCCGCGGTCACCAGGACCTGCTCGCCCGGCGCCACCAGCTCGGCCAGCCGCTCCCGGCGGCGGGCGTCCAGCTCGGCGAAGACGTCGTCGAGGACCAGCACCGGTTCGTTGCCCTCGGCGCGCAGCAGGTCGTACGAGGCCAGGCGCAGCGCCAGCGCGTAGGACCAGGACTCGCCGTGCGAGGCGTAGCCCTTGGCGGGCAGCTGGCCGAGCTTGAGGACGAGGTCGTCGCGGTGCGGTCCGACCAGGGTGACGCCCCGCTCGATCTCCTGCTTGCGGGCGTCGACGAGCGCCGCCGTCAGCTGCGCGTACAGGTCCTCGCGCGTATGGGCCTCGCCGGGCGCGGACGGCTTGTACTCCAGCGCGACCGGACCGCCGCCGGGCGCCAGCTGCTCGTACGCCTTGTCGGCCAGCGGTTGCAGCGTCGCGATCAGGTCCAGGCGCTGCGCCAGCAGTTCGGCGCCCGCGCGCGCGAGGTGCTGGTCCCACACGTCCAGGGTGGACAGGTCCGCCCCCAGGCTCGAATTCGCTCGCCCGGGAGGTGCCCCCGTCCGGCCGCCGTGCCGCCGGGCCAGCGCGGCGGACTTCAGGAGCGTGTTGCGCTGCTTGAGCACCCGCTCGTAGTCCGAGCGCACGCCCGCCATGCGCGGCGAGCGGGCCGTGATCAGCTCGTCGAGGAACCGCCGCCGTTCCCCGGGGTCGCCCTTGATCAGCGCGAGGTCCTCCGGGGCGAACAGCACGGTCCGTACGATGCCGAGCACGTCGCGCGGTCTGACCTGCGAGGACCGGTTGATCCGGGCCCGGTTGGCGCGGCCGGGGTTCAGCTCCAGCTCGACCAGCTGCTGCCGTTCGCCCTGGCGTACCTGGGCGCGGATCACCGCCCGCTCGGCGCCCATCCGGACCAGGGGGGCGTCGGAGGCGACCCGGTGGCTGCCCAGGGTGGCGAGGTAGCCGACCGCCTCCACGAGGTTGGTCTTGCCCTGCCCGTTGGGTCCCACGAAGGCGGTGACGCCCGGGTCGAGCGGCACCTCGGCCCGGGCGTACGAGCGGAAGTCGGCCAGCGACAGATGCGTGACGTGCATGGACCTTCGCCGGCCTCCTCCAGCGCTGTGGACCGCCGTGCGGTCCTGTGGACTACTTCTTCTCCACCGCGTGGCCGCCGAACTGGTTGCGCAGCGCGGCGATCATCTTCATCTGCGGCGAGTCCTCCTGGCGGGAGGCGAACCGCGCGAACAGCGAGGCCGTGATCGCGGGCAGCGGCACGGCGTTGTCGATCGCCGCCTCCACCGTCCAGCGTCCCTCGCCGGAGTCCTGCGCGAAGCCGCGCAGCCCCTCCAGGTGCTGGTCCTCGTCGAGCGCGTTGACCGCGAGGTCGAGCAGCCAGGAGCGGATGACGGTGCCCTCCTGCCAGGAGCGGAAGACCTCGCGGACGTTGTCGACGGAGTCGACCTTCTCCAGGAGTTCCCAGCCCTCGGCGTAAGCCTGCATCATCGCGTACTCGATGCCGTTGTGGACCATCTTGGCGAAGTGGCCGGCGCCGACCTTGCCGGCGTGCACCGAGCCGAAGTCGCCCTCCGGCTTCAGCGCGTCGAAGACCGGCCGCACCTTGGCGACGTTCTCGGCGTCGCCGCCGTACATCAGCGCGTACCCGTTCTCCAGGCCCCAGACGCCGCCGGAGACGCCGCAGTCCACGAAGCCTATGCCCTTGGCGGCCAGCTCGCGGGCGTGCTTCTCGTCGTCCGTCCAGCGCGAGTTGCCGCCGTCCACGACCACGTCGCCGGGCTCCAGCAGCTCGGCCAGGGCGTCGACGGTCGACTGGGTCGGGGCGCCGGCCGGGACCATCACCCAGACCACGCGCGGGCCCTCCAGCTTGCCCACGAGCTCCTCGAGGCTGTGGACGTCCGCGAGGTCGGGGTTGCGGTCGTATCCGATGACGGTGTGGCCGGCGCGGCGGATCCGCTCGCGCATGTTGCCGCCCATCTTGCCGAGGCCGACGAGACCGAGCTCCATCAGTTGTGTCCTTAGGGTTCCGACTGGCATGGGGGCACCCGCGTGCCCCGGCCGAGCCTAAACCCGGACGCTCGCGCACATCCGTGGGCATACGCGCTCATACGAAGGCGTACGCCCCGGCCTCGGACGGACCGTCGGCGGACCGGCGACCCGGGGTCGAACCCGCGCCGGCCGGACGCACCGGCGGCTCAGCCGCTCAGCCGCACCGGCATGATCAGGTACTTGTAGGCGTCGTCCGCCTCCGCGTCCACCGCGGGCCTGCCGCTGAGCAGGGCAGGCTTGGTGGACGTCGTGAAGGACAGCTGGGCCACCGGCGAGTCGATCGCGCTGAGGCCGTCCAGGAGGAACGTCGGGTTGAAGGCGATGGAGATGTCGTCGCCTTCGAGCTGCGCGTCGACCCTTTCCACAGCCTGTGCGTCGTCGCTGGAGCCGGCCTCCAGGATGAGCACGCCCTGCTCGAAGCTCAGCCGCACCGGGGTGTTGCGCTCGGCGACCAGGGCCACGCGCTTGACGGCCTCCACGAACGGGGCGGTCTCGATGACGGCGACGGAGTTGAACTCCGTCGGGAACAGCGTGCGGTACTTGGGCAGGTCGCCTTCGAGCAGCCGCGTGGTGGTGCGCCGGCCCGCGCCCTCGAAGCCGATCAGGCCCTCACCCGCGCCGGACCCGGACAGCGCGAGGATCACGCTGTCGCCGCTAGTGAGCGCCTTGGCGGTGTCCTGGAGCGTCTTGGCGGGCACCAGGGCGACCGCGGAGACGTCCGGGTTCTCCGGCTTCCACAGGAACTCGCGGACCGCGAAGCGGTAGCGGTCGGTGGAGGCCAGCGTGACCGTGTCGCCCTCGATCTCGATGCGGACACCGGTGAGGACGGGCAGCGTGTCGTCGCGGCCGGCGGCGATGGCGACCTGCTGCACGGCGGAGGCGAAGACCTCGCCGGGCACGGTGCCCGTCGCGTTCGGCATCTGGGGCAGCGCCGGGTACTCCTCCACAGGCAGGGTGTGGAGCGTGAAGCGGGACGAGCCGCAGACCACCGTCGCCCGTACACCGTCTGTGGAAATCTCCACCGGACGGTTGGGCAGGGCGCGGGAGATGTCGGCGAGCAGGCGGCCGGAGACCAGCACCGTGCCCTCCTCCTCGACCTCGGCCTCGACCGACACCCGGGCGGAGACCTCGTAGTCGAAGCTCGACAGGCTCAGCTGGCCGTCCTCGGCCTTCAGCAGCAGGCCGGCGAGAACAGGCGCCGGCGGACGGGCCGGGAGGCTGCGTGCCGCCCAGGCCACTGCCTCCGCGAGTACGTCGCGTTCCACCCGGATCTTCACCGTAAGCCGCCTCCTGCTGTTGCTCATGAGCCCTTCGACCCGGTGTCACCGCCCGCAGCGACGGGAAGAGCACCGGGGACCAGTCTGACGCACACCACTGACAGTAGGTGCCGGTCGGGGTCAAGTCGCTCCGAGGGGCAGCCGGGCTCGAGACGGCGAGTTGTGCACAGGCCCCGCTTCGAAACGAATTCCAGGCTCTCTCTAGTCGGGAGTAGTAGTAGGGCCTGTGGATACGGTGGATAACCACGTTTGCCCAGCTCAGAGCGGGAATTTTATCCACCGCCCCTGTGCATGGAGCCGGTGGACAACCGGGCGTCTCTGTGGAGAACAGAAAGTTCTGCACACCTCGCCCACAGGCCGAGGGCAGTTCTCCCCAGCTGCGTCCCCAGATTTACCCGGGTTTCCCACACCCCAATCCGGCAGCTTGGTGTGACGGCTTTCACTCGACGCGGTGACCGGGCCTCGCGCGTTGCCGAACAGTGGACAGCGGTGTGGAGAACGGGCCGATCATTGGGGACAACCGGCCACAGCCTGTGGGTTACCCGTGGACAACTTCCTCCACAGCCTGTGGACCGCCAAGTTGTCCACAGGCTGTGGAGATCCTTCATCCACGAATCCACAGGCACCTGAGCTGGGATGATGATCTCTCCACATCGCTGCCTGTGGAAGCAGTCTGGACAACTTCGCGATCCCCAGCATGTGGACGGAAAAAAGTCGCCGAATCTGTGGACGAAGGCCGTAACCCGGCCTGTAAATCGAACAGTGGAGGGCGACGGGGGCGCGGGTGCCTCGCCGGTCGGACCGCCCTCGGGGGTCGCGGGGGACCTCGGAGGAGCCTCGGGCGTCCTGGCTGAGCATCGCTGGGGCCTTGCAGGAGGTCCGCTGGGCGTCGTTGAGGCCCTTGCCGACCCCTGGTCGCGTGCCGGAGGCTCGGCGGGCGTCCGTTGGTGCGCGTGTCCGCCGGTGTGCGCGTCCGGGGACGGCGAAGGGCGCCCCGGAGGATCCCGGAGCGCCCTTCGCCGTGCCGGACCGGCCGGCGGCCGTCAGCCGTTCTTGATGCGGTTGGTCAGCTCGGTGACCTGGTTGTAGATGGAGCGCCGCTCCGCCATCAGCGCCCGGATCTTGCGGTCGGCGTGCATGACGGTCGTGTGGTCGCGGCCGCCGAACTGCGCACCGATCTTCGGCAGCGACAGGTCGGTCAGCTCACGGCACAGGTACATGGCGATCTGGCGGGCGGTGACCAGCTGGCGGCCGCGCGAGGTCCCGCACAGGTCGTCCACCGTGAGGCCGAAGTAGTCCGCGGTCGAGGCCATGATCGCCGGCGCGGTGATCTCGGGGGTCGAGTCCTCGCCGCCGGGGATGAGGTCCTTGAGGACGATCTCCGTCAGGCCCAGGTCCACCGGCTGCCGGTTGAGCGAGGCGAACGCTGTCACCCGGATCAGCGCGCCCTCCAGCTCGCGGATGTTGCGCGAGATCCGCGAGGCGATGAACTCCAGCACCTCCGGCGGGGCGTTCAGCTGCTCCTGCACCGCCTTCTTGCGCAGGATCGCGATGCGCGTCTCCAGCTCGGGCGGCTGGACGTCGGTGATCAGCCCCCACTCGAAGCGGTTCCGCAGCCGGTCCTCCAGCGTCACCAGCTGCTTGGGCGGCCGGTCGGAGGACAGCACGATCTGCTTGTTGGCGTTGTGCAGGGTGTTGAAGGTGTGGAAGAACTCCTCCTGCGTCGACTCCTTGTCCGCCAGGAACTGGATGTCGTCGACGAGCAGGATGTCCATCTCGCGGTAGCGCTTGCGGAAGCTGTCGCCCTTGCCGTCGCGGATCGAGTTGATGAACTCGTTGGTGAACTCCTCCGAGCTGACGTACCGCACGCGCGTGCCCGGGTACAGGCTGCGCGCGTAGTGCCCGATCGCGTGCAGCAGGTGCGTCTTGCCGAGCCCCGACTCCCCGTAGATGAACAGCGGGTTGTACGCCTTCGCCGGCGCTTCGGCGACCGCGACCGCCGCCGCGTGCGCGAAGCGGTTGGACGCGCCGATGACGAAGGTGTCGAAGAGGTACTTGGGGTTCAGCCGCGCGGTCGGCTCGCCCGGCCCGGGGGCCGGTTTGGCCGGTCCGCCCGAGGGACCGGACGTGCCGTGGCCGGGCTGGCCGGGACCGGCGTGACCGCCGCCCCGGGGGCCGGGGCCGGAGCCGGCCGGCGACTCGGGCCGCTCGCGGCGGCCGCCGTCGCGCTGGTCGTAGTCCCGCTGCTCGTAGTCGCCGCGGGAGGACTCGTAGTCGGAGCGCGCCTGGTCGTAGGGGGGGCGGTCCATCGGCCGCGGCCGGTAGTCCTGCTGCGGGGGATAGGCGTCCTTCGAGGACCCGTACGCGTCCTGGCCGCCGTAGGAGTCCTGGGAGCCGTATCCGTCCTGCTGGCCGTACGCGTCCTGCTGGCCGTAGCCGTCGCGCGTGCCGTAGGGCTCCTGGGCGGGCGAGGCGTACGGGTCCCGCTCCGGGAAGCCGAGCCGCTGCTGCTGCCAGCCGTAGTCGTCCTGGGCGGGACGCGGCCAGGCGCCCGGCTCGGGGCGCTGGTACTCGGCGTACTCCGAGGGGTAGGCAGGGCGGACGGTCGGCAGCGAGTCCGTGCCGTCGGCCGGCTGGGCGCCGCCGCGCGAGGGCGGCGACTGGTCGCCGGACCCGCCCTGGTCCCGGTCGCCGCGGCCGGGACGGTGGCCCTCGCCACGGTGGTCGGGCCGGCGGCGGCTGTAGCCCTCGTAACCGCCCTGGCCGCCGGGCAGCTCCTGCTCCTCATAACGCGGCGCGGGCGCCTGCGGTGCGGGGGGCTGGGACTCGCCGACCGAGCTGTCGACGGTGATCGCGATGCGGATAGGGCGGCCGCACTCGCGGCTCAGGGTCTCGCTGACGATCGGGGCGAGGCGGCCCTCCAGCACGTTCTTCGCGAACTCGTTCGGCACCGCGAGCAGTGCCGTGTCGGCGACCAGCGCGAGCGGCTGGCAGCGGCGGATCCAGTGCTCGTCCTTCGTCTCGACCCCCTGCCCGCGCCCCTCCCCGAGGAGCTGTTCGAGAACGCGTGGCCACACTGCGGCAAGATCGGCAGGTACGTCAGCCACAGGGCACGCTCTCTCACGGGGGTCCCACGAACGTGTGGTTCGGGACGGGTCGGGATGTAAACCGGGGACAAGGGATCGAAGGGGGGACCAGCCACGGTAGTCAGCGCGGCCGGTACGGTTCAAGTTGTTGTCCCCAGGCTGTGGACAGTGTCCCCCGCCGTCAGCCGGTTTGACCGGATGGCCCAGCCGCGCGTACCGTAACCAGGTCGAGTTGTCGATGGCTGCTGCCGCCTGCCTCCGAAGGGCACAGGTCACGTCAAGGTGATCCGTAAGCGGTGCACACGGGCGTGACTGCGAGCTACTCGTGGGCGCACGGTGACAGCCAGGACGGCACCCGCCACCTACCGAGTCTTTCTGGAGCCCCCGAGTGAGCAAGCGCACCTTCCAGCCGAACAACCGTCGTCGCGCGAAGACCCACGGCTTCCGGCTGCGTATGCGCACCCGTGCCGGCCGCGCGATTCTCGCGTCCCGCCGTAGCAAGGGTCGCGCCCGCCTGTCCGCCTGATCCCGATCAGGTCATGACATCGTGCTGCCTACCGAGAACCGGCTGAGGCGGCGCGAGGACTTCGCGACCGCGGTACGACGAGGGCGCCGGGCCGGACGCCCACTCCTCGTCGTCCACTTTCGTAGCGGTGCCACGGACCCGCACGCGCCAGGGGAGAGCGCTCCCCCGACACGTGCGGGTTTCGTCGTGAGCAAAGCAGTCGGAGGAGCCGTCGTCCGCAACAAGGTGAAGCGCAGACTTCGCCATCTGATGCGGGACCGGGTCATCCTGCTGCCCCCCGGTAGCCTGGTAGTCGTACGAGCGCTGCCCGGCTCGGGCGACGCGGACCACGCGACGCTGGCCCGAGACCTGGATGCCGCCCTTCAACGACTGCTGGGAGGGGGCGCACGATGAAGTACCCGCTGCTGGCCCTGATCAAGCTGTACCAGTGGACGATCAGTCCGCTGCTGGGGCCGGTGTGCAAGTACTACCCGTCGTGTTCCCACTACGGCTACACGGCCATCGACCGGCATGGTGCGATCAAGGGCACGGCGCTCACCGCCTGGCGCATCCTGCGGTGCAATCCGTGGTCGCTCGGCGGTGTGGACCATGTTCCGCCGCGCAAGCGTCCGCGGTGGCACGAAATGCTGCGCGGCGCCTGGCGTGCGCGCAGGGGCGGGCCCTCCGCCGCCGAACCGGCCACCGACGGGAGTATGCCGTCGAGCCCGGCCGCAGAGACCTCGTCCCATGCCCAAGGAGCATGATTAGTGGACACGATTGCCAGCCTCTTCAGTTTCATCACCTGGCCCGTCTCCTGGGTCATCGTCCAGTTCCACAAGGTCTACGGCGCGATCTTCGGGCCTGACACCGGGTGGGCCTGGGGCCTGTCCATCGTGTCCCTGGTGATCCTGATCCGCATCTGCCTGATCCCGCTCTTCGTGAAGCAGATCAAGGCGACCCGCGCGATGCAGACGCTCCAGCCGGAGATGAAGAAGATCCAGGAGCGCTACAAGAACGACAAGCAGCGTCAGTCCGAAGAGATGATGAAGCTGTACAAGGAGGCGGGCACCAACCCGCTCTCCTCGTGCCTTCCCATCCTGGCGCAGTCCCCGTTCTTCTTCGCCCTGTACCACGTGCTCAACGGCATCGCCTCGGGCAACAAGATCGGGTACATCAACGACTCGCTGCTCGCCAGCGCCCGGCAGGCGCACATCTTCGGCGCCCCGCTGGCCGCGAAGTTCCTGGACAGCGCCGACACGGTGCAGAAGCTCGGCGCGTCGCTCACCGACGTGCGGATCGTCACCGCCGTCATGATCATCCTGATGTCGGGGTCGCAGTTCTACACGCAGCGCCAGCTGATGACGAAGAACGTCGACACCACGGTGAAGACGCCGTTCATGCAGCAGCAGAAGATGCTGATGTACGTCTTCCCCATCATGTTCGCCTTCTTCGGCATTCGCTTCCCGGTCGGTGTCCTCGTCTACTGGCTGACCACCAACGTGTGGACCATGGGCCAGCAGATGTTCGTGATCCGCAACAACCCGACCCCGGGTTCCAAGGCCCAGGCCTCCTACCTGGAGCGGCTGCTCAAGCACGTCACGCACCACGGCAAGACCCGCACCCGGGGCGAGAAGGCCATCGTCAAGGCGATTGTCGCCAAGGGCCGCGAGCGCAACGAGTTCGAGCGCAAGTTCATCAACGGGCTCTCCAAGGCGGGCCTGGTCGCCCAGGCCGACGGCACCGTGGTGAAGGGCGAGAGCGCCGCCGTCGTCGAGTCCGAGGACGGCACGACGACGGTCGCCGGCACCGCCCAGCGGCGGCAGCAGCCCAAGCGGCAGAGCAAGTCCCAGCGCCAGTCGGGCGGCCCGAAGGCGGCCGGAGCCGATGACGAGGAATCCGAGCCGACCACGTCGCTGACCAAGTCCACCGAGCCGCAGGACGCCCCGTCCGCCGCCGCCGGCAAGCTCGCCTCCAAGCCCGGCAACGGCGCCCGGAGCAAGGCCCAGTCCGGTCAGCGCAAGGGTCCGCAGCGGCCCAAGTCCCCGTCCAAGAAGTAAGAAGGAGCCCATCCCGTGACGGAAGGCACCACCTCCGCCGCTGCCGAGGGTGCAGACGCCCTGACCCGCCTGGAGCAGGAGGGCGAGATCGCGGCGGACTACCTCGAGGGTCTGCTGGACATCGCCGACCTCGACGGCGACATCGACATGGACGTCGAGGCCGACCGTGCCTCTGTGTCGATCATCAGCGACGCCGGCGGCCGGGACCTGCAGAAGCTGGTCGGACGGGACGGCGAGGTGCTGGAGGCGCTCCAGGAACTGACGCGCCTGGCCGTGCACCGGGACACCGGTGAGCGCAGCCGTCTCATGCTGGACATCGGCGGCTACCGCGCCAAGAAGCGGACCGAGCTGTCCGAGCTGGGCGCGAAGGCCGCGGCCGAGGCCAGGGCCAGCGGCGAGTCTGTGAAGCTGAAGCCGATGAGCCCCTTCGAGCGCAAGGTGGTGCACGACGCGGTCAAGGCCGCGGGCCTGCGCAGCGAGTCCGAGGGCGAGGAGCCGCAGCGCTTCGTCGTCGTGCTCCCCGCCTGAGCGGTACCACGTTCCACCGGCCCCGTCTGTTGCGCAGGCGGGGCCGGAACTTTGTCAGCCTGATGATTCTGGTGGTCGGCGCCGGCGGCGCTGATGCGGTACGGAAGGACGGTTCCCGTGACGGAGGCAGCGGAGCTCCCCCCTGCGCCCGAGCAGGCGCGCGACGTATTCGGTGATCGCTTCGCTGACGCGGTCCGGTACGCCGAGCTGCTGGCCGAGGCCGGAGTGCAGCGAGGTCTCATCGGCCCGCGCGAGGTGCCACGCCTGTGGGAGCGGCACCTGCTGAACTGCGCGGTGCTCTCCGAGGTGGTGCCCGAGGGGGTGACGGTGTGCGACGTCGGCTCCGGCGCCGGCCTGCCGGGCATCCCGCTGGCCCTGGTCCGTGAGGACCTGAAGATCACGCTGCTGGAGCCGCTGCTGCGGCGCACCAACTTCCTGAGCGAGGTCGTCGAACTCCTGGGCCTGGATCACGTCACCGTGGTCCGGGGCCGTGCCGAGGAGGTCATGGGCACGGTCACACCGGTCCATGTGGTCACCGCGCGCGCGGTCGCGCCCCTGGACCGGCTGGCCACCTGGGGCATCCCGCTGCTGCGCCCGTACGGCGAGATGCTCGCGCTCAAGGGGGACACGGCCGAGGAGGAGCTGAAGAGCGCGGCCACCGCGCTGACCAAGCTGGGCGCGGTGGAGACCTCCATCCTGCATGTGGGCGAAGGCGTCGTGGACCCCCTGTCCACCGTGGTGCGGGTCGAGGTCGGCGAGAGCCCTGGTGGTGTGCGCTTCGCGGCCAAACGCGCGAAGGCCGCGCGGACGGGACGGGCCCGCCGTCGTCGGTAGTCCGTTCGGGGGAGGAAACTCCACGCAAGGTGTCAAACCGCCTCATGACGGAGTGTCGCGGCAGTGGGGCCGTCGCCGCTGGGCATCGTGTTTCACGTGAAACGTCGCTCTCTGCTGCACGGCATCATCAACCGTGGCCGCGCTGCGGCCCCACCGCGCGACCGCAAGCCTCTCGGTTCACTCGGAGAGGTAACGGAGTTGTCCACAGAGGTGGATTTCTCCACAGAACGCCGGGCCTCACTGGTTCGCGACCCCGAAGGCATGGCAGGCTCTGTTCATTGCGAGCCTGAAGTCGAGGAGAGTGAATCCTTGCGGTCCGACGCCAACATCGCGGGACCGATGACCGATCCGGTCCCCGGTCCCCGTACCGAGTCCATGGGGGAACATGTTTCACGTGAAACACCGCCCCCGATGGACGACACTCCCATCGGTCGTGCCGCCCAACTGGCGGTCGAGGCTCTGGGCCGCGCCGGCGATGGTCTGCCACGGCCCGAACAGACCCGCATCATCGTGGTCGCCAACCAGAAGGGCGGCGTGGGCAAGACGACCACCACGGTCAATCTGGCCGCCTCCCTGGCCCTGCACGGCGGCCGTGTCCTGGTGATCGACCTCGACCCGCAGGGCAACGCCTCCACCGCGTTGGGCATCGACCACCACGCCGAGGTCCCCTCCATCTACGACGTGCTGGTGGAGAGCAGGCCGCTGGCCGAGGTCGTCCAGCCGGTCGCCGATGTCGAGGGTCTCTTCTGCGCCCCCGCCACGATCGATCTCGCCGGTGCGGAGATCGAGCTGGTGTCCCTGGTGGCCCGGGAGAGCCGGCTCCAGCGGGCCATCCAGGCCTACGAGCAGCCGCTGGACTACATCCTCATCGACTGCCCGCCCTCGCTCGGCCTGCTGACCGTCAACGCGCTGGTCGCCGGTGAGGAAGTCCTGATCCCGATCCAGTGCGAGTACTACGCGCTGGAGGGCCTGGGGCAGCTGCTGCGCAACGTCGACCTCGTGCGCGGACATCTGAACCCCACGCTGCACGTCTCGACCATCCTGCTCACCATGTACGACGGCCGGACGCGCCTGGCGTCCCAGGTCGCGGAGGAAGTGCGCACGCACTTCGGTGACGAGGTCCTGCGGACCAGCATTCCCCGCTCCGTCCGTATCTCCGAGGCGCCCAGCTACGGCCAGACGGTGCTGACCTACGATCCAGGATCGAGCGGTGCCCTCTCATACCTTGAGGCGGCACGAGAAATCGCGCTGAGGGGCGTAGGGGTCAGCTATGACGCCACCCACGCTCACTCCGGCGCACAGAGCGACGCGAGCATGGTGGAGGGCATTCAGTGAGCGAGCGACGGAGGGCGTTGGGCCGTGGTCTTGGGGCACTGATCCCCGCTGCCCCGACCGGGGAGAGGGCGCCGGCTCAGGCGACCGCGGGGAGTGCTGCTTCGACCTCCCCCGCAGCCGTGCCGGTACTGACCGCGGAACGGGGCGACCGGGGGGTGGCCGCCGCGCGGGTGGCCGCGCTGCCGCCTGTTTCACGTGAAACGGAGGAGCAGACGCCGAGCGCTGCGGCGGAGCTTCCCGCACCTCCCATGGGTGCGCACTTCGCCGAGATCCCGCTCGACGCCATCACCCCGAACCCGCGCCAGCCGCGTGACGTCTTCGACGAGGACGCGCTGGCCGAGCTCGTCACCTCCATCAGGGAGGTCGGCCTCCTCCAGCCGGTCGTCGTACGGCAGCTCGGCCCGGAGCGCTACGAACTCATCATGGGTGAGCGGCGCTGGCGGGCCTGCCGTGAAGCGGGTCTGGAAGCGATCCCGGCGATCGTGCGGGCCACGGACGACGAGAAGCTCCTCCTGGACGCCCTGCTGGAGAACCTCCACCGGGCCCAGCTGAATCCGCTGGAGGAGGCGGCCGCCTACGACCAGCTGCTGAAGGACTTCAGCTGCACCCATGACCAGCTGGCGGACCGGATCGGGCGCTCCCGTCCTCAGGTCTCCAACACGCTGCGGCTGCTGAAACTCTCGCCCGCCGTGCAGCGCCGGGTCGCCGCCGGGGTGCTCTCCGCAGGACATGCGCGGGCGCTGCTCTCGGTGGAGGACTCCGAGGAGCAGGACCGGCTGGCTCACCGGATCGTGGCCGAAGGGCTGTCGGTGCGGGCCGTCGAGGAGATCGTGACCCTGATGGGATCGCGGCCGTCGACGGCGCAGCGCTCGAAGGGCCCACGGGCCGGCGGGCGGGTCTCCCCGGCCCTGTCGGATCTCGCGACCCGTCTGTCCGACCGCTTCGAGACCCGGGTGAAGGTCGACCTGGGCCAGAAGAAGGGCAAGATCACCGTCGAGTTCGCCTCCATGGAGGATTTGGAGCGCATCCTCGGCTCGCTGGCGCCGGGCGAGGGCCCGGTGTTGCAGAAGAGTCTTCTGGACGGCGGTGCGGAGGAGACGGAGGAGGACGCCTGAGGTCACTCGCGGACGAGTCCTCAGGGCCAGTCGCTCGGCAGGGGCGGGTCGTGACCGGTGGTACCGGAACACGGCCCGCTCTTTGCTTTCTGTCGGTGTCGAGGAGATCGTGCCGCGGTTACGATGCGATCGGGCATGGCACATCCACCGGGCGGTACTCATGCTTTCCAGCCGCTCGTGACGTTGTAGGCGCAGGAAGCGAGGATCAGCCTTCATGGGCCGTAGGCTGCTGCCGCTCACACTCGACAACCTTCCGGATCTTCCCCGGCACTGTCGTGGGTGCGTCTTCTGGGAGTTGGACCCCGTCAGCGGAGAAGCCGCGCTGAAGGCCGACCGAGCCTCCTCGGAGAAGGAGGCGTGGATCTCCGCCGTCCTGCTGGACTGGGGCTCCTGCGGCCGCGTCGTCTATGTCGACGACGTTCCGGTGGGGTTCGTGCTCTACGCGCCCCCCGCCTATGTGCCCCGTTCCACGGCGTTCCCCACCAGCCCGATCTCCCCGGACGCGGTGCAGCTGATGACCGGCTTCATCATGCCGGGCTATCAGGGGCAGGGGCTGGGGCGGGTGATGGTCCAGACGGTCGCCAAGGATCTGCTGCGGCGCGGCTTCAAGGCCGTCGAGGCCTTCGGGGACGCACGGTGGAAGGAACCCGCCTGCATCCTGCCGGCGGACCATCTGCTGGCGGTGGGCTTCAAGACGGTCCGGCACCACCCCACGCACCCACGGCTGCGGCTGGAGCTGCGCTCGACCCTGTCCTGGAAGGAAGACGTGGAGATGGCGCTCGACCGCCTGCTGGGAGCGGTGCAGAAGGAACCGGCGCTACGGCCGCTGTAGGCGCCCCTCAAGCAGAATGGGCCAACCCATCGGGGTTGGCCCATTCGTGTTTCACGTGAAACATGTGGCGTCGTCGAGACGGCCCAGCGGACTACTCGCTCAGGAAGTCGTCGAGGTCGCGGACGATCGCGGCCTTCGGCTTCGCACCGACGATGGTCTTGGCGACCTCGCCGTTCTGGTAGACGTTCAGCGTCGGGATCGACATGACGCCGTACTTGGCCGCCGTGGCCGGGTTCTCGTCGATGTTGAGCTTGACGATCTCGATCTTGTCGCCGTGCTCGGCGGCGATCGCCTCCAGCGAGGGGGCGATCTGGCGGCACGGACCGCACCAGGCGGCCCAGAAGTCCACCAGGACGGGCTTGTCGTTCTTGAGGACGTCCTCGTCGAAGGAGGCGTCGGTCACGTTCTTCAGGGTGCCGGCCACTGCGGGCTCCTTAACTGATGTGGTGCGGTGGGGTGGGGCGGGAGGTCAGACAGTGCTCTTCTCGGGCTCCGCCTTCTGCTCGTTGTCCGCGAGGGCGGCGAGGAAGCGTTCGGCGTCGAGAGCCGCGGAGCAGCCGGTACCGGCCGCGGTGATGGCCTGGCGGTAGGTGTGGTCGACGACGTCGCCGGCGCCGAAGACACCCGTGAGGTTGGTGCGCGTCGAGGGGGACTGCACCTTCAGGTAGCCCTCGTCGTCCAGGTCCAGCTGGCCCTTGAACAGCTCGGTCCGCGGGTCGTGGCCGATCGCGATGAACAGTCCCGTCACCGGGAGGTCGGAGAGCTCGCCCGTCTTGAGGTTGCGCAGCTTCAGGCCGGAGAGCTTCTGCTCGCCCTGGATCTCGGCGACCTCGCTGTCCCAGACGAACTTGATCTTCGGGTCGCCGAAGGCGCGCTCCTGCATCGCCTTGGACGCGCGCAGGGTGTCCCGGCGGTGCACGATCGTCACGGACTTGGCGAAGCGCGAGAGGAAGGTGGCCTCCTCCATCGCGGTGTCGCCGCCGCCGATCACGGCGATGTCCTGGTCCCTGAAGAAGAAGCCGTCGCAGGTGGCGCACCAGGACACACCGCGGCCCGACAGCGCGTCCTCGTTCGGCAGGCCCAGCTTGCGGTGCTGCGAGCCGGTGGTGACGATGACGGCCCTCGCCCGGTGCACCGTGCCCACGGTGTCCGTGACGGTCTTGATCTCGCCCGACAGGTCGACGGAGACGATGTCGTCCGGCACCAGCTCGGCGCCGAAGCGCTCGGCCTGGGCACGCATGTTGTCCATGAGGTCGGGGCCCATGATGCCGTCGCGGAAGCCCGGGAAGTTCTCCACCTCGGTGGTGTTCATCAGCGCACCACCCGCGGTGACGGCACCCTCGAACACCAGCGGCTTCAGCGAGGCACGCGCGGTGTAGAGCGCCGCCGTGTAGCCGGCAGGCCCGGAGCCGATGATGATCACGTTACGGACGTCGCTCACGGCTTGATTCCTCGTCTCTGGACTGTGTCCTACGGCCGGGGGGAGCCCTTCTCTCTGCTCTCACCCCACCCAACGGATCCTAAGGGGCGCGCATTCCCGCTCTGCCCGGGCACACGCGAGCGCCCCCACGTACGGGATACCGCGCAGCGAAGGGGCCAAGCGTCCGTGTGTCCGGGACGTGGGGTCTCAGGAACGAGGATAGGAGCGGTTCAGCAGGACCTTGGCCGCGACCGAGGGATGGCGCACGCAGGTCGCGTCCACCAGGTAGGCCGTGACACGGGTCGGGTCGCCTTCGGCGTCGGGCAGGACGACGAGATAGGCGTCCTTGCCGTCGTAGATGCCGGCCTTGGCCGCGAGCGGGGACTCGGCGCTGTTGAGGCCCTGCTGGACGCAGGAGGGGAGCGGGACGGTGGGCTCGCTCTTGAGGACGTGCGGCTTGCCGCTGCCCTTGTCCGACTCCAGGCCGAAGCTGTGCGGCGGGTGGGCCGGGTTGGGTGAGTTCTGGGTCGCCTTGGCGAGCAGGCCGGACACCTGCTGGGGCAGGGCGCCCTCGGAGAAGGTGTCCGCCGCGGCGCTCGGCCGGCCGTGAGCGGTGGTGCCGGCGTCCTGGTCGTCGTGGAGGGAGACCACGACCACCGAGGCGACACCGAGGGCGGCGACGGTGAACGCGGTGCCCAGGACGGCGATCCGGCGACGGCCGCGAGGCGCACGGTTCTTGCGGCCCGGGCCGGTGCTGGGGGTGCGTGCGCGGCCCGCGGGACGGTCCAAGGCCGCCGTTTCACGTGAAACATGGGTGCCGTCGCCGGCCTCGGCTGCCAGGGCGGCGTCGATCCGGTCCGCGATGTCGTCGGGCATCGCCTCCTGCGAGCCGTGCGACGTGCCGAGCAGGCTGCGGATCTCCTCGAGCGCGGCGTGCACATCGGCGCAGGGGACGCAGCCGTCCAGATGCCGACGCAGCTCCTCGGCCCGGGCGGTGGTGAGCAGGCCTTCGGTGAGGTCGGAGATCTCGGTGACGTCCGGGTGCCCGGCCGTGTCCGTCGTGGATGTCACGCTCGCCCACCTCCGCCCTTCACAGCAGCTGGATCACTTGGCCCGGGGTCCTGCGCGTCGGGGCCGCCGGGACTCGCCGCCGGTGGGACGGATGCCCCCCGTGCCCGGTTCCGTTCCGCGCCGGGCTCTTTCCCGGCGCCCGTGCCGCCCGGTCTGAGGTGGGTGAGCAGCGGCAGGAGTCTGGCCCTGCCCCGGGCGCAGCGGCTCTTGACCGTGCCGGTGGGCACCTCCAGGATGCGGGCGGCCTCGGCGACCGGGTAGCCCTGCATGTCCACGAGCACCAGGGCGGCCCGCTGGTCGGGCGGCAAGGTGCCGAGCGCGGCGACGAGCTGGCGCCGCACGTCGTGGCGCTCGGCGGGCGCCGAGGCGGACTCGTGCGGCTCCAGCAGGTGTTCCAGCCGCTCGGCGTCGTCCACGGGCGAGGTCTTGCGCGTGGCCGCCTTGCGGACCCGGTCCAGGCAGGCGTTCACGGTGATCCGGTGCAGCCAGGTCGTGACGGCCGACTGACCGCGGAAGGTGTGGGCGGCCCGGTAGGCGGAGACGAACGCGTCCTGGACGGCGTCGGCGGCCTCCTCGCGGTCCCCCAGCGTCCGCAGGGCGACGGCCCAGAGGCGGTCGCGGTGACGCCGTACCAGCTCACCGAAGGCGTCGTGGTCGCCCGCCACATGACGGGACAGGAGGTCATGGTCGCTCGCGTCGCCGTAGGCGGTCTCGTCCGCCATCGGGCCCCCTCCCCCTCACCCGAGGGCGTCAGCCCGTGAACTTCACATCGGTGACGGCCTGCTTGTAGCCGGCTCCGCTGTAACCGTCGCTGGGAGCCATGGGTACGTCCGTGATCCACAGCAGCACGTAGCGCGTCTTCACGGACTTCGACGCCTTCACCGTGAGCGAGGTCCCGGTGGTGGTGGCGGTTCCGATCTCCTTCATCCCGTCGACACCGGTCGAGGGGGTCAGGGAGTCCGTGGCGTAGAGGTGGATCGTGGTGTGGTCGCCGTTGTAGCGCAGCCCTATGGACGCCGTGGCGGGCGTCCTGGCGGAGCCGAGGTCGTAGACGATGCCCACGCCCGGCTTGTAGGGGGCCAGGGTCGGGCCGTCGTTGTAGCGGTTGGTCCGCCAGTATGTCGACGCGCTGTCGTCGTAGGTCTTGCCGACGTCTTCTCTGGCCTGCGCTTCGCCGCTGGCGACGTACTCCTGGGCGCCCTGGATCTTGATCGGGGCGGCCGGCTTCGGCAGCTGGGCCTTCTTGTCGCTGCTGTCCTGGGTCTGGGTCCGGTTGTCCTCGCCGGACTTGCCGCCCTTCTCCATCAGGGCGTCCGCGAGCTGCCAGCTGCCCAGGCCGAGCGCGGCGATCAGGAGGGCGGAGACGGCCCACTTCAGGGCCTTGCCGGTGCGGCTCTGCAGCGGGGGCGGCGGGGCCGGGACCGGCTGGGGGATGCCGGGGCGCGGAGCCGGACGACCGTAGGCGCCCTGCTGGTACGACGTGCTCTGGTACTCCGGCGGGGCGGTGAACGCGGGCTCCGGCGGGCGGATGCGCGGCATCTCGCCGATCGCCTTCACCAGCTCCTCGGGGGTGGTGCACGGCGACTCGTGGCGGGAGGCGGTGGCGCCGTCGTTGACGAGGGCGCGCATGGCCAGCTCGGACAGGCCGCGGTGGATGCCGGCGCGTACCTGGTCGGGCGGGATGAGACCGATGTCCTTGGGCAGGCCGGACAGGCCGTAGGCGTCGTTGTCGTAGGGCCAGCGCTGCGTGAGCGCCGCGTAGAGCAGGGCGCCGATCGCCTCGGTGTCGGTGCGCTGCGGGGTGTCGGAGCTGATGCCGCGCAGCGCGGCGTTCACGGCGAGGCCGCGGATGCGCCACTGGCCGGTGGAGGCACGCAGCACGGCGTTGGGGTTCAGCCGCAGATGGGCGAGGCCCTCGCGGTGCGCCGTGGCCATAGCGGAGGCGATCTGGCTGACCAGCTGGTAGGCGTCGTGCGGTTCCAGCGGTCCGGCGGACAGCAGGGTGGTCAGTTCGACGGCGTCGGGCAGCCACTCGTGGACGACGTAGACGAGGTCGTTCTCCTCGACGGCGTCGAGCACCTGGACGAAACGGGGGTCGCCGAGGAGGGCGGAGGAGCGTGCCGCGGCCAGTACCGAGCGGGCGCGCGCATGGTAGGCGGGCAGGATGTGCACGCCGACGGCCCGGCGCAGCTTCTCGTCCACGGCACGCCAGCTGCTGAACCCGTCCAGCCGGGTGACGCACTCCTCGAGTCGGTAGCGGGCGGCCAGCTTGTGTCCGCTGTGCAGCTCAGGTGGTGAGGTCCTCGTTCCGGGACGCTCGGTCCCGCCGCTCCCCTGCCCCTCGTCGATGTCCGTGCTCCGCTCCCGCGTCTCGGCCACCCCGTCGGCCGTGGCCTGGCCCGCCTGGGCGGTCAGCGGCTCGTCACCGCTGTTGTCTGCCACGTCGACGGCAGCCGTGCTCCGTTCCGCCACCGTCGCTCCTGCCTCCCCATGTCCATCGCGCGTTGTCCGACGCCGAAACCAATTGTGCCCACAGACCGCTGCTATGCACGACACACAGCCATGGCCGATGGTTGTGCGCCTACCCCCGCCTCAACGCCCCAGCCGCCCCCGGACCATACCGACGAGCGAGTTGAGTTCCTCGATCCGCATCCGGCGGGCGGCCACGAAGAAGATGCCGGACAGCAGGACGCCGCCGGCCACCAGCGCCGCGAACGAGCCGACGACCCCCTGGCCCAGCGTGTGTCCGACGCCGTAGCAGGCGACGCCGCTGACGAGCGCGGCCGGCACGGAGGCGATGCACAGCCGTGCGTAGGTCCGCAGCACGTGCGAGCCGTCGAGGTCGCCGCCGAGCCGCTTGCGCAGCCTGTTCCAGGCGACCCCGACGCCGATGGCGTAGGCGAGGCCGTAGGCGGCGGCCATGCCGATCACCGACCAGCGGTCGGGCAGCAGGAAGTAGCACAGGACCGAGGCGCCGGCGTTGACGGCGGCCACGATGACGGTGTTGTAGAAGGGCGTCCGGGTGTCCTCGTAGGCGTAGAAGGCGCGCAGGACGACGTACTGGACGGAGTACGGGATCAGGCCGAGGCCGAAGGCCATCAGCATGTAGCCCATGTGCGTCGCGTCGCTGGTGCCCGAGGAACCGAAGATCAGCGTGCACATCGGGATGCCGAGCGAGACGAAGCCGAAGGCGATCGGCACGATGGCGACGGCCGTGGTGCGCAGGCCCTGGGAGATGTCGTCGCGGACGGCGCCGCCGTCACCCTCGGACGCGGAGCGCGAGATCCGCGGGAGCAGGGCGGCCATCAGGGAGACGGTGATGATGGCCTGCGGCAGGCCCCAGATCAGCTGGGCGTTGGCGTAGGCGGAGAAGCCGGTGCCGCCCACGCCGGAGTGCTTGCCGGCGGCGGTGGACAGCTGCGAGACGACGAGGGCGCCCGCCTGGTTGGCGAGGACGAACAGGACCGTCCACTTGGCCAGGGTCGCGGCCCTGCCGAGGCCGTGGCCCCGCCAGTCGAAGCGCAGCCGCAGCCGGAACCCGGTCTCGCGCAGGTACGGGATCATCGCCAGGGCCTGCACGACCAGGCCGAGCAGCACGCCGACGCCCAGCAGCCGCTGGCCCTCGGCCGGGATGTTCGTGACCTTCAGGCCGGAGTCGGCCGAGGTGCCGTACACCCAGATGAACATGCCGAGCGACACGATGATGACGATGTTGTTCAGGACCGGGGTCCACATCATCGCGCCGAACTTGCCGCGTGCGTTGAGGACCTGCCCCATCACCACGTGGACGCCCATGAAGAAGATCGAGGGCAGGAAGTAGCGGACGAAGGTGATGCCGACCCGGTTGGAGGCCGGGTCGCTGGCGACCGAGTCGGACAGCAGACGGATCAGGAGCGGGGCGGCGAGGATCGCCAGGACGGTCAGCGCGCCCAGCGCGACCATGACGAGGGTCAGCAGCCGGTTGGCATACGCCTCGCCCCCGTCCTCGTCCTCCTTCATGCTGCGCACGAGCTGGGGCACGAAGACGGAGTTGAGCCCACCGCCGACGGTCAGGATGTAGATCATCGTCGGCAGCTGGTAGGCCACCTGGAAGGTGTCGCCGAGTACGCCGATGCCGAGGGCCGAGGCGATCAGCGCCGACCGGACGAAGCCGGTGAGGCGGGAGACCAGCGTGCCCGCCGCCATCACGGCGCTCGACTTCAGCAGGCCGGAGGCCTTGCCGCCCTTCTTGGCGGCCGGGGCCTCGGGGGGTGCGGCGACGGCCGCCTGGACGGTGACGTCGACCGGGGCGGGCGCGTAGGGACCGGCAGGGCCCTGGCCGGCGGCGGGGACCGGGGCGGCGCCGGGATTGGCGGGCACGCCCATGGGCGGGTAGGCGCTCGTCTCCTGATGCTGGGCCTGGTAGCCGTACTGACCGGCGGACTGGTAGCCGCCCGCACGGGGGTCCTGGTAGCCCTGCTGGTAGTTCTGGTAGCCCTGCTCGGGACCCTGGACGTCGCCGTGACGGGGCCCCTGGTAGCCGCTCTGCTGCTGGTCGCGGAAGAGGTGGGCGAAGGCGTCCGGCTCCTGGTACTCCTCGCCGGAGTGGCTGACCAGGTCGTCGACCCCCACGAACTGCGTGGTGCGGGGGTCCTCGCCGTAGGGCAGGTGCTGGGTGGCGCCGGACGGCTCGGGCGGCGGGGTCTGGGCCCACACCCGCGGGTCGGGCGCGTACGGCGACTGCGGCGGGTTGCCGTACAGCGGCTGCTGGGGCTCGTAGGCGCCCGGGGGCGGCGGCGGGTGCGCGGCGCGGTCGTACAGCGCCTCGCCGACCGGGTCCTGGGCGGTGAGGTCCTGCGCCCGGTAGGGATCCTCGGCGTAGGCGTCCTGGAGGTACATGTCCGCCGGATGCTGCTGCGGCGCCTGGCCGTGCTCGGGCGGCGGGGCATCGGGGCGCCCCGAGCCGCCCACGGCCTGGCCGCGGTCACCGTCGTACGGCGCGTTCATGGCTACCCCACCTCATCGTCCCGGGCCCTCCGGGCCACGACATCCTCAACGGTCCACTTTCTCACCCGTGCCGGACGGGTCGGCGTTTTCCGCTGCGGTGTCCGGTGTCGGGTCACTCGGCTGCTCCGGGCCCTCGGCCCGGGACCGGGTGCCCGGTTCTTCCGTGAGACGCTCGGCGGCGCCCGTGAGGTTCTCGGTCCGGTCCTCCCGCGGCCGGTCCGTGTCCTCGTCGGCCTCGTCGGCCTCATCGGCCTCATCGGCCGTCCCGGCGTCCTCCGAGCCCTCCCCCGGTTCGTCCGGGTCATGCCCGGTTCCGGCGTCCTCCCTGGCCGCGGCGCGCTTGCGCTGGGTGTACATGCGGAAGCCGGCGAGGACGAGGAGGAGGACGCCGCCGCCGATGACCAGCATCACCGTGGCGGTGATCTCGGTGACCTTCACGTCGAAGACGACGGGCGCGCCGTACGGCCGGCCGTCCTGCGTGTACAGCTGGGCGATCACCGAGACGGGGCCGTTCGCGTTGGCCGACGTGGTGAACTTCACCGACTGGCTGTGGCCGCCGGAGACGGCGACCGGCTGCTCCGAGTAGGCCCGTCCGACGATCTTGAGGCGGGTGGGGTTGGTCGAGGTGAGGCGCAGGACCAGGTGGTCGACGCCCTGCACCAGGTTGTTCTGCACGGTGACGGGGATCGTGGCGCTGTGGCCGGAGAGCTTGGTCTCCGACTTGTCGATCAGCTTGACCTGCTCGGAGATGTCGTCGAGGTAGTCCTCCACGCCGTCGCGGAAGTCGGCGGCGGCGCGCCGCCGGTCGCGCCATGACGTGGACATCTCCCGGTTCATGGCCCGCCCGAACGGCGTGACGACCCGCGACTCGTCGGTGAGGACGACCTTGAAGTTGTCGACCTTGTCCTTCGTCCTGGCGATCTCGGTGAACGCCGAGCCGCGGATCTGCTGCTTGCGCAGCGCGGACGGGTAATGGGAGGCCGAGGGGACCTTCGTCGTGGCATCGGGGTCGGGCTTGGCCCTGGCGGCCGCGCTCAGGGGCTGCGACTGGGACCAGGTGCTCTGCTGGAGGGTGGTCAGCGCCTGTGCCATGGCCTGGGCCTGGCTTGCGCTGGGCATCCGCTGCGGGGCGACGACGATGCTGCGCTGCTTGCCGGTCTGGCCGTTGAGTTCGAGGCTCTGGGCGAGGAACCGCTGCACGGCCAGGACACCGGCGTCGGCTCGCGTCAGATCGCCCTCGAACGCCGTCGACAGCCGGGCGTCCGCGACGACCGCGGTGGTGCCGCCGCCGATCGGGCGGGCGGCCGAGGGCGTGTAGGTCAGCCCGTCGGACTCCTCCAGGCTGTCGCTGCGCGCGATGACCTTGTCCGCGCCCGCCGAGGTGGCGACCCGGACGATCGACGGGTCGACGGCGCCGTCCACCGGCCAGGCGAAGTCCGTGTCGGGCTTCACGTGGAGCACCGTCTCCACCGTGCTGGCGGCCACGTCGGTGGCGTCCTTGAGCTGGCTCAGCGATCCGGTGACGCTCGTGCCGTTGTGGGCGAGGGAGGCCAGGTCCGGGTCGGCGAAGGGCAGCGCCACGACCTCCTTGCCGGCCACCGCCTGCTGAAGCTGGGCCAGCCACTGCTTGGCCACCGCCTGGTGGGTGCCGGCGACGGGAGTGGCGTCGCTGCTGGTCCGGATGCGGTAGCTGCGGGTCATCGCGTCGACCGAGGCCAGCAGATCGGGGTCGATCACCCAGGTGACGTCGAGGTCCTTGCCCAGCGAGAGCATCCGCTCCAGGCGGCCGCCGGGGGCGAGGTCGTTGGCGAGGTCGTCGTTGAGGAAGACCGGGACCTGCTGGGTTCCGGGGCCCGTCTCCGCCGTCATGTGCACCGTGGAGATCAGCGGCCACAGGTAGGTCGTCTTCGTCTTGGTGCCCGCGTCGTCGGGCTGCCAGGGCAGGAACGTGTGCTGGACGCCCAGCACCTGTTCCCACGCCTCGGAGGAGGTCTGCCCCGACAGGGAGACGGAGAGTTCGTAGACGCCGTCCGAGGAGAGGTCCAGCTTGCTGACCGGAACGGCGATGCTGAAGCGCTGGGCGACCTTGGGGGCCAGCCGGGCGAACTTCTGGACGTACTTGCCGCCGACCTCCGAGCCGTCGGAGAACGGGTCGTACTCGGTGTTCCGGGCGACGTCGTCGATGGCGGAGCGGGTCTCCAGACGCTGTCCCACCCGCAGGCCGACATGGGCGTCGGTGACCGCCTGCCTGCCGTTGTTCGTCACCGTGCCCGAGACGGTCAGCGTGTCCCCGTCCGAGGGAGTGCTGGGCGTGAGGGAGTCGACGGACACGGCCACCGTGCGCGATCCGGAGGCCGCCTGGACGGCGGTCCGGCCCGTGGCGTGTGCGGCCGGAGCGGCGGGCAGCTGGAACAGAGCGGCCAACAGCGGCGCTCCGGCGAGCAGTGCCCCGGTGCGCCGCAGCAGGCGGCGGGCAGGTGAGGGACTGGTCCCCTGGAAGTCTGCCGCCTCGGCCACGCGCTCGCCCGTCCCTCGTCGTCGTCAGTGGTCGTCGCAATGTGCGTCCCCGCATGGTAACGATGCCCGCTGAGGGTAAGTGCCGCGGAGGCGGTCACAAGATCGGCGGGCGGGCGGCGGCAGCCTGTATATAGAGGTATCCGGGGATTGTGTTCGTTGTGTCACGTAGGTCCGGCTTGCGGTGTGCCCGGCGGGGTGCGACGGCGAAGCGGTCGGGCCGCCGGGCCACGTACTCTCTTCTGTTGTGCCGAACGCCAACGATGACACCCCTGCCCTGAGCCAGGTACAGCAGCGCGCGGTGAGCGAGCTGCTGCGCGTGGCCCCTGTCGCCGACGACCTCGCGCGCCGATTCCAGGAGGCCGGGTTCTCCCTCGCCCTGGTCGGCGGCTCGGTCCGGGACGCGCTGCTCGGCCGGCTGGGCAACGACCTGGACTTCACCACCGACGCCCGCCCCGAGGACGTACTGAAGATCATGCGGCCGTGGGCGGACGCGGTGTGGGAGGTCGGGATCGCCTTCGGCACGGTCGGCGCCCAGAAGCAGGCCCGGGTCGAGGGCGTCGAGCGCTGCTTCCAGATCGAGGTGACGACCTACCGGTCCGAGGCCTACGACCGCACCTCGCGCAAGCCCGAGGTGTCCTATGGCGACTCCATCGAGCAGGATCTGGTCCGGCGGGACTTCACCGTCAACGCGATGGCGGTGGCCCTGCCGGAGAAGGTCTTCATCGACCCGCACGGCGGGCTGGAGGACCTGGCGGCCCGGGTGCTGCGCACTCCGGGCACCCCCGAGGAGTCCTTCTCCGACGACCCGCTGCGCATGATGCGAGCCGCCAGGTTCGCCGCCCAGCTCGACTTCGAGGTCGCGCCCGAGGTCGTCACGGCGATGAAGGACATGGCCGGACGCATTGAGATCGTCTCGGCCGAGCGGGTCCGGGACGAGCTGAACAAGTTGGTCCTCTCCGCCCACCCCCGCAAGGGTCTGACGCTGCTGGTCGACACCGGTCTGGCCGACCGGGTGCTGCCGGAGCTGCCGGCCCTGCGGCTGGAGCGGGACGAGCACCACCGGCACAAGGATGTCTACGACCACACGCTGATCGTCCTGGAGCAGGCGATCGCCTTGGAGGAGGACGGTCCCGACCTCGTCCTCCGGCTGGCCGCGCTGCTGCACGACATCGGCAAACCGCGCACCCGCCGGTTCGAGACGGACGGCCGGGTCTCCTTCCACCACCACGAGGTGGTCGGCGCGAAGATGACCAAGAAGCGCATGACCGCCCTGAAGTACTCCAACGACCTGGTGAAGGACGTCTCGCGCCTGGTCGAGCTGCACCTGCGCTTCCACGGTTACGGCACCGGCGAGTGGACGGACTCCGCCGTCCGCCGCTACGTCCGCGACGCCGGGCCGCTCCTCGGCCGCCTCCACAAGCTGACCCGCTCCGACTGCACCACGCGCAACAAGCGCAGGGCCACAGCGCTCTCCCGGGCCTACGACGGCCTGGAGGAGCGCATCGCCCAGCTCCAGGAGCAGGAGGAGCTGGACTCCATCCGCCCGGACCTCGACGGCAACCAGATCATGGAGATCCTGGGGGTCGGACCCGGACCGGCGATCGGGCAGGCCTACAAGCACCTGCTGGAGCTGCGTCTGGAGAACGGTCCGATGGAGCATGACGCGGCGGTGGCGGCCCTGAAGGAATGGTGGGCCGAGCAGAGCTGACGCCGCGGGCCGGGGCATGTTTCACGTGAAACATGGAGGGTGGGCACGGCCCCGGCCGACGCTCCGCCACTCCGCGCCCGTGTCCGCCGCAGGGCGAAGGGGCGATGTTTCACGTGAAACATCGCCCCTTCGCCATGCGTGCGGCTGTTACTTCTTGACTTCCTTCAGGCAGAGCACGACATCGTGGCCGCCGCCGTACTGCACGTAGGAGATCGTCGCGTTGGAGACGGTCTTGCACTTGTCCTGGTCGGTGGAGCCGTCGAACTTCTCGACGACCTCGTACTCGGCCTTGCCGGACGAGCAGCCGACGTCCTTGAGGTCCGGCTTGCTCATGGTGCCGTCGTTGTGCATGCAGGAGCCGACCGAGGTGGTCTCCGCGTCGTCACGGGTCAGGAACCAGCCCGCGCCGAACTTCAGCACGGCGATGATGACGGCGACGACGATCGCGCCGATGATGCGCAGGGCCTTCTTGCCGATGCGCTTGCCGGCCGGCGCGGGCGGCGGGGGAACCGGCGCGCCCTGCTGCTGGGGGAACGGGGCGTAGGGCTGCTGCGGCGGGTACTGCTGGCCGGGCTGCTGCGGCGGGTACGGCTGACCGGGCTGCTGCCCCGCGGGAGCGGTGGGCGCCTGGGCGTACGGATTCGGGCCCTGGGGCGGCGGCGAAGTGGTCACGTGGGGGTCCCCCTAGAGAAGCATCGGCACGATGACGCGAACATGGCGTCGAAATAAGACGCACGTAAGCTACAGGCCCTCACTGACATCCCCCTACCTCACCGGGAGTCTGTGTCACTGATGTGACACTTACTGGCGGGCATACCGGGCCATAGTCACCGCAACCACTGTGTAGATCACGGCGACCGTGACCACCAGGGCGGCCGACCGGCCGTCCGGCGGCAGCATCAGCGCGGCGACGGCCGCCGCGCCGACGAAGGCGACGTTGAAGAGGACGTCGTAGAGGGAGAAGATCCGGCCGCGGAAACCGTCCTGGACCTCGTACTGCACGACCGTGTCCGTGGCGATCTTGGCGGCCTGGGTGGTCAGTCCCAGCACGAAGGCCGCGACCAGCAGGGGGCCGCCGGCGAACGGCAGGCCGAGAGCGGGTTCGAGGACGGCGGCGGCGCCGGCGCACACCACGATCCACCGGATGGGACCGAACCGCGCCGCGGCCCAGGGCGTCACCAGCGCGGCCGTGAAGAATCCGGCCCCGGAGAAGCCGAGGGCGAGCCCGAGCAGGCGCAGCCCCTCGGCGGTGCTCGACGTCAGTCCGTAGCGGCACAGCATCAGCACCATGACGGTCAGCGCGCCGTAGCAGAACCGCATCAGCGTCATGGCGGCCAACGCGCCCGCGGCCTCCCGGCGCCGCGGCTCGGCCAGGTGCCCCACGCCCGCCATCAGGTCGCGGACGGTGCCGCCCAACGCGGCGCCCAGCCGCGGCCGTGCCGGGCGGCGGTCCGGGCCGAGCAGTTCCGGGGCCACCAGCAGCGACACGAGGGCCGCGCACAGGTACAGGGCGGCGCCCAGCAGCACCACGGCCGCGTCGGAGTCGGCCCCGGCCAGACGCACCACGAAGGCGAGGCCGCCGCCCGCGAACGCGGCCAGGGACCCCGCGGTCGGCGACAGCGAGTTGGCCGTCACCAGCCGCTCGGCGTCGATCACCCGGGGCAGCGCGGCGGACAGCCCGGACAGGACGAAGCGGTTGACCGCGGTGACGCACAGCGCGGACACGTAGAACAGCCAGTTCGCGGCGCCGGCCAGCATCAGCGTGGCGGTGGCCGCCGCCAGCGCCGCGCGCACCAGATTGCCGTAGAGGAACACCTGACGGCGCCGCCAGCGGTCCAGCAGGACGCCGGCGAACGGGCCGACCAGGGAGTACGGCAGCAGCAGCACCGCCATGGCGGAGGCGATCGCGGCGGCCGAGGTCTGGTGTTCGGGCGAGAAGACGACGTAGGTGGCGAGGGCCACCTGGTAGACGCCGTCGGCGCTCTGGGACAGCAGCCGTATCGCGAGCAGGCGCCTGAAGTCCCGCAGGCGCAGCAGGACGCGCAGGTCACGGACGACGGCCATGGGGCACAGCCTCACATACGCGAGGGCCCCCGGTGCACGCGCGGTGCGTCCGGGGGCCCCGCAGCCCTGGCAGGAGCGGTTTCGGTGAGCGGCTCGTCAGCGCTCGACGTCGCCGCGGATGAACTTCTCGACGTTCTCGCGGGCCTCGTCGTCGAAGTACTGGACCGGCGGGGACTTCATGAAGTACGAGGACGCGGAGAGGATCGGGCCGCCGATGCCGCGGTCCTTGGCGATCTTCGCGGCGCGCAGGGCGTCGATGATGACGCCGGCGGAGTTCGGGGAGTCCCAGACCTCGAGCTTGTACTCCAGGTTCAGCGGGACGTCGCCGAAGGCGCGGCCCTCGAGGCGGACGTAGGCCCACTTGCGGTCGTCGAGCCAGGCCACGTAGTCGGACGGGCCGATGTGGACGTTCTTCTCGCCGAGGTCCCGGTCGGGGATCTGGGAGGTGACGGCCTGCGTCTTGGAGATCTTCTTGGACTCCAGGCGCTCGCGCTCGAGCATGTTCTTGAAGTCCATGTTGCCGCCGACGTTCAGCTGCATGGTGCGCTCCAGGACGACACCGCGGTCCTCGAACAGCTTCGCCATGACGCGGTGCGTGATGGTGGCGCCGACCTGCGACTTGATGTCGTCACCGACGATCGGGACGCCCGCCTCGGTGAACTTGTCCGCCCACTCCTTGGTGCCGGCGATGAAGACCGGGAGGGCGTTGACGAAGGCGACCTTGGCGTCGATGGCGCACTGGGCGTAGAACTTCGCCGCGTCCTCGGAGCCGACGGGCAGGTAGCAGACGAGGACGTCGACCTGGCGGTCCTTGAGGATCTGGACGACGTCGACCGGCTCCTCGGCGGACTCCTCGATGGTCTCGCGGTAGTACTTGCCGAGGCCGTCCAGGGTGTGGCCGCGCTGGACCGTCACGCCGGAGGAGGGCACGTCGCAGATCTTGATGGTGTTGTTCTCGGAGGCGCCGATGGCGTCCGCGAGGTCCAGACCGACCTTCTTCGCGTCGACGTCGAAGGCGGCGACGAACTCGACGTCCCGCACGTGGTAGTCGCCGAACTGCACGTGCATGAGGCCCGGGACCTTGGACGCCGGGTCGGCGTCCTTGTAGTACTCGACGCCCTGCACCAGCGATGCGGCGCAGTTGCCCACGCCGACGATGGCTACGCGAACCGAACCCATTCCGGTTGCTCCCTGTGTGTACTCGGTGAGGCCCTGAGCGGGCATCACGTGACGGTGTCGCCGGGCGTATCCGGCCGGGGCGGCTCCCCGGTCCGGGGCAGGCCGCCCGTCGCTCCAGATGTGGTGTCGTGCGGTTGAGCGGTCTCGTCGGCGGACCCCTTGAGGTCGCGTCCGGCCCGCTCGCTCTCGATGAGCTCGTTCAGCCAGCGCACTTCGCGCTCCACGGACTCCATTCCGTGGCGCTGGAGCTCGAGGGTGTAGTCGTCGAGGCGTTCCCGGGTGCGCGTGAAGGAGGCGCGCATCTTCTCCAGGCGCTCCTCCAGCCGGCTGCGGCGTCCCTCGAGCACCCGCATGCGCACGTCGCGCGACGTCTGCCCGAAGAAGGCGAAACGTGCGGCGAAGTGCTCGTCGTCGTAGGTGTCGGGGCCGGTCTGGGAGAGCAGCTCCTCGAAGTGCTCCTTACCTTCCGCCGTCAGCCGGTAGACGATCTTGGCACGGCGTCCCGCGAGCGGAGCGGCGAGGGCGTCCTCGGCCGTGTGCCCCGGTTCCTCCGTCAGCCAGCCGCTCGCGACCAGTGTCTTGAGGCAGGGGTAGAGCGTCCCGTAGCTGAAGGCGCGGAACACGCCCAGTGACGTATTGAGTCGTTTGCGCAGCTCGTAGCCGTGCATCGGGGACTCGCGGAGCAGGCCGAGTACGGCGAACTCAAGGATGCCGGAACGCCGGCCCATCGTCGCCTCCTCTCTGCCGCGACCCGGTGGTGGCGGATGCCATTGCCGGTTCCGTGACGGTCTTTATCTCGCGCTGATGTATCGACTCGATACATCACGACGATAGAACGGCGGTCCGCGTGCGACAAGAGGGGGGATGGTGAACGGGATCACATCCCTGTTTCGTTGCGACCAAGTTGCCTGGTTTGGGGTGAACTTCGGAGCACGGAGGGTTTGGCCGGTGCGTAGTCTGTGCGCCATGCAGACCACCGGGAACCGAGTGACGCCTGGGGACGTCCTCGTCCTCGGTGCAGTACGGGTGAATGCGAGACCGACCACATCCGTACTTCGGGGGGACCGGAAACCAGCCGCCGTTTCCAGGCGCGCACGGGTGCGCCTGCCCGAGGAGTAGTCGTTCGATGAGCGAGCACCGTCGCAAACCGCCGCAGCCGCAGGGAGGCGGACGTGCCGCGGCCCGACGCGGCCCCTCCGGTTCGTCCTCCGGCCGCCGTGCGGCTCCGCGAGGCGCCACCGGATCTCCCGCCGACTCCTATGGGTCCGGTTCCCATGGGGCGGGCACGTACGGCGCGGGAGACGAACAGCGCCCCTACGGCGGGCGCGCCGAGGCCCGCCGCGCGGCGCAGCGGGGCGGCGGCCGGCGCAGAGGAGCGGACCCGTCAGGACCGGGACGCGGCCGCACGGCGCCGCCCGCCAAGAAGCGAATCATCGACTACCCGCGCGCGGGCAAGGACGGCTGGCGCCGCTGGACGCCCTCCTGGAAGCTGATGACGGGCCTGTTCGTCGGCTTCGTCGGCAGCCTGGTGGCCGTCGCGGGCGTCGGCTACGCCATGGTGAGCGTGCCGAACGTCGCCGATACGGCGACCGCCCAGAACAATGTGTACTACTGGTCCGACGGTTCTGAGATGGTACGCACGGGCGGTGAGATCAACCGCCAGATCATCGATTACTCGGACATCCCGGCCGAGATGCGGTATGCCGTCATCTCGCAGGAGAACAAGACGTTCGAGACCGACAGCGGCATCGACCCGAAGGGCATCGCCCGGGCCGTGTTCAACATGGCGCGCGGCGGCCAGACACAGGGTGGCTCGACCATCACCCAGCAGTACGTCAAGAACGCGATGCTCGACGACCAGTCGCAGACCGTCTCCCGCAAGTTCAAGGAGATCTTCGTCGCCATCAAGGTCGGCACGGACGTCCCCAAGGACGAGATCATGGCGGGATACCTCAACTCCGCGTACTACGGACGCGGCGCCTACGGTCTCCAGGCGGCCTCGCGCGCGTACTTCAACAAGGACGCCACTCACCTGAACCCGGGTGAGTGCGCCTTCCTCGCGGCGATGCTCAAGGGCGCCACCTATTACGACCCGGCCGGCGCCACCTCCATCGACCCGTCCGCCACCGCCGAGGCCAACAAGAAGCGGGCCGAGACGCAGATGCAGGACACGCTCGACAAGATGGTCGAGTACGGGCATCTCAGCGCGGCCGAGCGGGACAAGTACACCACCCTCCCCAAGTGGCAGAACCCCCGGTCGAACACCCGGCTCAGCGGCCAGATCGGCTACCTGGTCGACCTCGCCAAGGCCTACATCATCAACAACACCAAGATCAGGGCGAACGACCTGCAGCAGGGCGGCTACCAGATCCACACGACCTTCGACAAGAAGAAGGTCAAGGAGCTGGAGGAGGCCGTCACCAAGGTCCGCAAGACCAACATCGACCCCAAGAAGCGCCCGACGCACGACACGTACGTCCAGTTCGGCGGCGCCTCGGTGGACCCCGGGACCGGTGCCATCAAGGCGATCTACGGCGGCGAGGACGCCACCAAGCACTTCACGAACAACGCCGACGCGACCGGCGCCCAGGTCGGCTCCACGTTCAAGCCGTTCGTGCTGGCGGCGGCCATGCGCGACGGCATCCGTGATCCCGACGGAGACGAGGTGCAGCCGCAGGACGAGCGCACCCAGGTCTCGCCCAAGAGCCGCTTCAGCGGTCAGAACAAGCTGAAGATCAAGAACTACAACGGGACCGTCTGGAAGAACGAGAAGGGCGAGGAGTGGCTGCAGACCAACGACGACCACATCTCGTACGGCTCTGCGCCCGACTACATGATCGACCTGCGTGAGGCCATGCGGGAGTCGGTCAACTCCGCCTTCGTCCAGCTCGGCATGGACGTGGGACTGGACAAGGTCAAGGATGCGGCGCTGGACGCGGGTCTGAAGAAGGACAGCCTGACCGGCACCACCTACCCGTCGTTCTCCATCGGCATCTCCGACCCCAGCGCCATCCGCATGGCGGGCGCGTACGCGACCTTCGCGGCCAGCGGCCAGCAGAACGAGCCCTTCTCCGTCACCTCGGTCGTCAACAAGGACGGACGGATCTACCAGCACGAGGACGCCACCAAGACCGCGTTCACCTCGAAGATCGCCGACAACGTCACCGATGTGCTGAAGACCGTGGTCGAGAAGGGCACGGGCACCAGCGCCAAGCTGCCGGGACGTGAGGTGGCCGGCAAGACCGGCACCACGGACGGCAACCGGTCCGCCTGGTTCGTCGGCTACACCCCGCAGCTGTCCACCGCGATCAGCATGTTCCGGCTCGACGACGACGCGAACAACAAGGCACGGACCTTCCTGCCGATGTTCGGCACCGGCGGCAAGGACAAGATCCACGGCGCCTCGTTCCCGGCCGAGATCTGGCACGACTACATGCTGCAGGCGCTGGAGGGCCAGCCGTCGAAGTCGTTCCCGACGCCCCAGCCGATCGGTGAGATCGTCAACGCCGCGCCCAGCCCGACGACGCCCGCCCCCACGGCCAGCAAGAGCGAGACGGCCGACCCGACGCCGACGAAGACGACGCCCACGCCGAGCACGACGCCCACCACCCCGACGCCCTCGCCGACCGAGACGATCTGCGGCTTCTTCGGCTGCTCCGACAACGGCGGCCAGTCGAACGGCGGGAACGGCAACGGCGCCAACGGCGGCAACGGCAATGGCGGCAACGGCGCCAACGGCGGCACCGGCGACGGCGGCGGCGGTCTCCCGTCACCGACCACCAGCGAGTCCTCCGGAGAGAACGACGGCGGTCAGGGCAGTAACTGGGGCAGTAGAGGGGGCGTCTTCGGCAATTAGCCGCAGCGCCGCCCGCCGGGGCCGTTTCACGTGAAACAGGGGCCGCCGCACCCACCGGGTGCGGCGGCCCACGGCGTTTTCCCAGCCGCGTACGGCAGGATGTCCGCATGCCCAGTGCTGAATCGACGCAAGCGAGCGCGCACGAGCCCGGCCCGGTGCCGCCGACCCGGGAGGACGAGGTCGCCGCGGCCGGCAGCGAGCTGATCGGCGGCCCGATCGGACGGCGGGCCCTGCGCGCGGCGTCCTGGTGGACCCCGGTGCGCGTCGTCGCGCTCGTCGCGATCGGCATGTTCGCCCTCGGCCTGGTCCAGAAGGCGCCGTGCTACCACAGTGCCTGGTTCTTCGGCGCCAGCTCCCAGTACACCAAGGCCTGCTACTCGGATATCCCGCACCTCTACCAGGGGCGCGGCTTCGCCGACGGCCTGGTGCCCTACTTCGACAAGCTCCCCGGCGACATGCCGTACCTGGAGTACCCGGTGCTCACCGGGGTCTTCATGGAGGTCGCCTCCTGGCTGACCCCGCACAGCGGCACCATGCAGCACCAGGAGCAGTGGTACTGGATGGTCAACGCCGGGATGCTGATGGTCTGCACGGCCGTCATCGCCGTGTGCGTGGTCCGGACGCACGCCCGGCGCCCCTGGGACGGTCTGCTGCTGGCCCTGGCGCCGGCGTTCGCGCTGACCGCGACCATCAACTGGGACCTGCTGGCGGTCGCCCTGACGGCCGCGGCGATGCTGATGTGGTCCCGCGGGCGCTCCCTCGCCTTCGGTGTCCTGCTCGGGCTCGCCACGGCCGCCAAGCTCTACCCGGTGCTCCTGCTCGGTCCGCTGCTGGTGCTGTGCTGGCGTGCGGGCCGGTGGCGGGAGTTCGGCAGCGCCCTGGGAGGTGCGGTCGTGGCCTGGCTGGTCGTGAACGTGCCGGTGATGGTCTTCGCGTCCGACGGCTGGTGGCAGTTCTACCGGTTCAGCCACGACCGGGGCGTCGACTTCGGCTCCTTCTGGCTGATCTGGTCGCAGGAGTCGAGCGACCCGCCCAGCACCGACTTCGTGAACACCACGGCCACGCTGCTGGTGGTGCTCTGCGCCCTGGGGATCGCGGCGCTGGCGCTCACCGCCCGGCGCAGGCCCCGCTTCGCCCAGCTCGCTTTCCTGATCGTGGCGGCCTTCGTCCTCACCAACAAGGTCTACTCGCCGCAGTACGTCCTGTGGCTGGTCCCGCTCGCCGTTCTGGCGCGCCCGAAGTGGCGCGACTTCCTGATCTGGCAGGCCTGCGAGGTGGCGTACTTCCTCGGGATCTGGATGTACCTCGCGTACACGACCAGCGGGGACGCCCACAAGGGGCTGCCGGCCGAGGGCTACCACTGGGCCATCGTCCTGCACCTGGCGGGCACGCTGTACCTGTGCGCGGTCGTCGTGCGCGACATCCTCCGGCCCGAACGGGACGTCGTGCGCCGTGCGGGCGACGACGACCCCTCGGGCGGTGTGCTGGACCGCGCGGAGGACGTCTTCGTCCTGCGCGCCCAGGACCCCGCACCCTACGACGAGGGCCCCGGCGAGGGGACGCGGGTGGAGTGGGGCGGCCGCCCCGCGGCCCTGCCCGAGGGCCGTTCGCTCTGAGCGAACACCGCGCGGAGGGCCGCGAACAGGCGCCGGAACGGCACGGTGCGCGACCGGCCCCGCAACGGCGCGGGGAACAGACGGAAGGCCGTACCCGGGGATCCCGGGTACGGCCTTCGGCGTGCCGGCGCTGCTCGGGGCGTCAGCGGTCCAGGATGCGGTCGAACTGCGTCGTGGTGTGCCGCAGATGGGCCACCAGCTCGTCGCCGACCTTCGGCTCCGGCGCGTCGGAGGGCACGAAGAGGATCGACACCTGCATGTGCGGCGGTTCGGCGAACCAGCGCTGCTTGCCGCCCCAGACGAACGGCGACAGATTGCGGTTCACCGTGGCCAGGCCGGCCCGTGCGACGCCCTTGGCGCGCGGCATGACGCCGTGCAGCGCCTTGGGAGCCTCCAGGCCCACTCCGTGCGACGTGCCGCCCGCCACGACCACCAGGAAGCCGTCCGAGGCGGCCTTCTGCTGCCGGTAGCCGAAGCGGTCGCCCTTGGCCACCCGGGTGACGTCCAGGACCGCGCCGCGGTACTCGGTGGCGTCGTGGTCGCCCAGCCACAGCCGCGTGCCGATACGGGCCCGGAAGCGGGTCTGCGGGAACTGCTGCTGGAGCCGGATCAGCTCCTCGGCCTTCAGATGGCTGACGAACATGGTGTGCAGCGGCAGCCTGGCCGCGCGCAGCCGGTCCATCCAGCCGATGACCTCCTCGACGGCGTCCGAGCCGTCGGTGCGGTCCAGCGGCAGATGGATGGCGAAGCCCTCCAGGCGGACGTTCTCGATGGCGGACTGGAGTTGCGGCAGCTCCTGCTCGGTGACGCCGTGCCGCTTCATCGAGGACATCACCTCGATGACCACACGGGCCCCGACGAGGCCGTAGACGCCGTCGATGGACGACACCGAGCGGATCACCCGGTCGGGCAGCGGCACGGGCTCCTCGCCGCGCCGGTAGGGCGTCAGCACCAGCAGGTCACCGCCGAACCAGTCCTTGATCCGGGCGGCCTCGTACGTGGTGCCGACGGCGAGGACGTCCGAGCCGAGCCGGGTGGCCTCCTCCGCCAGCCGTTCGTGCCCGAAGCCGTAGCCGTTGCCCTTGCAGACCGGGACCAGCCCCGGGAACTGCTCCTGCACGTGCTTGTGGTGCGCACGCCAGCGCGCGGTGTCGACGTAGAGCGTGAGCGCCATGGCCGGACCTGGGACCTTTCTCCTGGCTGTGGTGTGTCAGAGCTGTGGTGTGTCAGAGAGGGGGAGCGTGGGTCGCCGGGGACGGGAGCGCCCGCGGCGGAGCGGGGAAAGCGGTGGGCGAGCGGTCAGCGCCGCGACATGTAGATGTCGAGCGCCTTGTGGAGCAGCTTGTTGAGCGGGAAGTCCCACTCGCCGAGGTACTCGGCCGCCTGCCCGCCGGTGCCGACCTTGAACTGGATCAGGCCGAAGAGGTGGTCGGTCTCGTCCAGCGAGTCCGAGATGCCGCGCAGGTCGTAGACCGTGGCGCCCAGGGCGTAGGCGTCGCGCAGCATCCGCCACTGCATCGCGTTCGAGGGCCGCACCTCACGGCCGATGTTGTCGGAGGCGCCGTAGGAGTACCAGACGTGTCCGCCGACGATCAGCATCGTCGCCGCGGCCAGGTTCACGCCGTTGTGCCGGGCGAAGTACAGCCGCATGCGGTTGGGGTCCTCGGAGTTGAGGGCCGACCACATGCGCTGGAAGTACGACAGCGGGCGGGGCCGGAAGTGGTCGCGCACGGCCGTGATCTCGTACAGCCGCTGCCACTCCTCCAGGTCGTAGTAGCCGCCCTGGACGACCTCGACGCCGGCCTTCTCGGCCTTCTTGATGTTGCGGCGCCACAGCTGGTTGAAGTTCTTGTGCACCTCTTCCAGGGACCGGTTGGCCAGCGGCACCTGGTAGACGTAGCGCGGCTGGACGTCGCCGAAGCCGGCGCCGCCGTCCTCGCCCTGCTGCCAGCCCATCCGGCGCAGCTTGTCGGAGACCTCGAAGGCGCGGGGCTCGATGAAGTCGGCCTCCAGGTCGCGCAGGCGCTTGACGTCCGCGTCCTGGATGCCGCGCTTGATGGTCTCGGCGTTCCAGCGCCGGATGATCACCGGCGGCCCCATCTTCACCGAAAACGCGCCCTGCTGCTTGAGGTGCGCCAGCATCGGCTGGATCCAGTCCTCCAGGTTCGGCGCGAACCAGTTGATGACCGGGCCCTCGGGCAGGTAGGCGAGGTAGCGCTTGATCTTGGGGAGCTGGCGGTACAGCACGAGACCGGCGCCGACCATCTGACCCGTACGGTCGTCGAACCAGCCGAGGTTCTCCGAGCGCCACTCCGCCTTGACGTCCGCCCATGCCGGGACCTGCATGTGACTCGCCGCCGGCAGGCTCTGGATGTAGGCCAGATGCTGCTCGCGACTGATGGTCCTCAGGGTCAGGCTCATTCGGGGCGCTCCTCGGGCTGGCTTGTCCCCATGGGTTCAGGGGCTCCGGCTCTCGCGCCGAAGCCTACTGCGCCAGGGGAGCGCGCAGACTGGCCGCACACCACCTTCGCCCCGGCCCGTCGCCCGCCGGGGCGTCGCGCGCGCTCCTGGCGGGGCCTGTGCCCGCGCTCGGGGCGGGGGCGTCCGCGCCGTCGGGCGGACGTCCCCGCGCGAGGAGTGTCCGGTGCGGGCGGGTCAGCCGATGACGCCGCCGAAGGGGCCGCCGTGCCACATGCCGAGGAAGAAGCCGATGGCCGAGGCGCCGAGCCCGAGGATCAGCCCGAAGCGCTGGCGTGTCGTCACCGAGACCCACTGGCCGTACGCGCCGGTGAGGACGCCCACCAGACCGGCCCAGGAGCTGAGCAGGTGCAGGCCGGGAGCGGCCAGGCCGGTGATGAACGCGGTCAGGCCCAGCACCAGGGTGACCAGGAGCAGCGTGTCCTGGAGCGGATGGGGCTTGCCGTCGGTGGCGAAGAGGCCGTTGCCGGCGGTGTTCGGTCGCATCGTCTGTGCCATGGGCACCTCCTGCGAAAGGCGGCGCATCGTAGCGCCATCAACACCCGAGGTGTCCAGATTGCCGGGAACCGGGCACCGATTTCAACCGGAAGCACGGGTGCGGGTACTCTGTACCGTCTGCACCCGTGTCTGCCTTCCGGGCAGAGCGCAGGAGAGCCCGGCGATCCCGCCGGTCCGCCCCGCTTGTCAGTGCCGGCTGTTTTACTGGCGGACACGATTGCGTACGCATCACAACCCTCCTGCCACGGAACGACCGTGGCCGCTGAGTCCAAAGGAGGTGGGTTCCACATGCGTCACTACGAGGTGATGGTCATCCTCGACCCCGATCTCGAGGAGCGCTCTGTCTCCCCGCTGATCGAGAACTTCCTCTCTGTCGTCCGTGACGGCGGCGGAAAGGTCGAGAAGGTCGACACCTGGGGCCGTCGTCGTCTCTCGTACGAGATCAAGAAGAAGCCCGAGGGCATCTACTCGGTCATCGACCTGCAGGCCGAGCCTGCGGTCGTCAAGGAGCTCGACCGCCAGATGAACCTGAACGAGTCGGTCCTCCGGACCAAGGTCCTCCGTCCCGAGACCCACTGAGCCTTCGGCTCAGCCGGCCTCCGGGATTCGAGTAGCAGCACCAGCAGCCAGCACACCCGCCGAGAGGTTCCCCATGGCAGGCGAGACCGTCATCACGGTCATCGGCAATCTTGTCGACGACCCCGAGCTGCGCTTCACCCCCTCCGGTGCGGCGGTCGCGAAGTTCCGCGTCGCGTCCACGCCCCGCACCTTCGACCGTCAGACGAACGAGTGGAAGGACGGCGAGAGCCTGTTCCTGACCTGCTCGGTCTGGCGTCAGGCGGCGGAGAACGTCGCCGAGTCGCTCCAGCGAGGCATGCGCGTGCTCGTGCAGGGCCGGCTGAAGCAGCGGTCCTACGAGGACCGTGAGGGCGTCAAGCGCACGGTCTACGAGCTGGACGTCGACGAAGTCGGCCCCAGCCTGCGCAACGCCACGGCCAAGGTCACCAAGACCTCCGGCGGCGGCGCCCGCGGTGGCCAGGGCGGTTACGGCGGCGGCGGTGGCGGCCAGCAGGGCGGCGGCTGGGGCGGCGGCCCCGGTGGCGGCCAGCAGGGCGGCGGCGCTCCGGCCGACGACCCCTGGGCGACCGGCGCTCCCGCCGGTGGCAACCAGGGCGGCGGCGGTGGCTGGGGCGGTGGCTCCGGCGGCTCCGGTGGCTCCGGCGGCGGCTACTCGGACGAGCCTCCCTTCTAGGCCTTCGCGCCGGGTCCTTCGGGCCCGGCCGGGTCGAAGGGCGGGTCGTACCCCCACTTCTTGATCACACAGGAGAAACACCATGGCGAAGCCGCCTGTGCGCAAGCCTAAGAAGAAGGTCTGCGCTTTCTGCAAGGACAAGGTCACGTACGTGGACTACAAGGACACGAACATGCTGCGGAAGTTCATTTCCGACCGCGGCAAGATCCGTGCCCGCCGCGTGACCGGCAACTGCACGCAGCACCAGCGTGACGTCGCCACGGCCGTCAAGAACAGCCGTGAGATGGCGCTGCTGCCCTACACGTCCACCGCGCGCTAAGGGAGGGTGACCGAATCATGAAGATCATCCTCACCCACGAGGTCTCCGGCCTCGGTGCCGCCGGCGAGGTCGTCGACGTCAAGGACGGCTACGCTCGCAACTACCTGATCCCGCGGAAGTTCGCTATCCGCTGGACCAAGGGCGGCGAGAAGGACGTCGAGCAGATCCGTCGTGCTCGCAAGATCCACGAGATCCAGACCATCGAGCAGGCCAACCAGATCAAGGCCCAGCTCGAGGGTGTGAAGGTCCGTCTGGCCGTCCGCTCGGGCGACGCCGGCCGTCTCTTCGGTTCCGTCACGCCGGCCGACGTCGCTTCGGCGATCAAGGCCGCCGGTGGTCCTGAGGTCGACAAGCGCCGCATCGAGCTGGGTACGCCGATCAAGACCCTGGGCGCCCACGAGACGTCCGTGCGTCTGCACCCCGAGGTGGCCGCCAAGGTCAACATCGAGGTCGTCGCGGCCTGATCGCCGTGCTCGGCTGCGTGAGCTGAGAGAGGGGCCGTACCCGGTCGGGTACGGCCCCTCTTCGTCGCTCCCGGTCCGGTCGCGTCGGCGGGGGCTTGTTTCACGTGAAACGGGGGGTGTTGTGGCCGAGGGCAGGACATTGTCCTCAGCGGGTCGCGCCCGTCACCAGCCAGCGCCCCGAGCGGGTGCGCAGCCACAGGGTCAGCAGGCGGACGGCCATCATGAGCGTCATCGCTCCCCACAGGGCGGTGAGTCCGCCGCCGAACACCGGGACCAGGAGCGCGGCCGGGACGAAGACCGCCAGGGTGATCAGCATGGCCCTGGCCAGGTAAGGGCCGTCGCCCGCTCCCATCAGGACGCCGTCGAGGACGAAGACGACACCGCAGACCGGTTGGGAGAGCGCGACCACCAGCAGCGCGGGCAGCGCGGCGTCCTTCACGGTGGGGTCGGCGGTGAACAGGGGCAGGAACACCGGGCGGGCCACGATCACCAGAAGACCGAGGGCCACGCCGACCGCGATGCCCCACTGCACCATGCGCCGGCAGGTCTCGCGGGCGCCGTCGGTGTCCTCCGCTCCCAGGAACCGTCCGATGATGGCCTGTCCGGCGATCGCGATGGCGTCGAGCGCGAAGGCGAGCAGGCTCCACAGGGACAGGATGATCTGGTGCGCGGCGATGTCCGCGTCACCGAGGCGGGCGGCGACCGCGGTGGCGATCATGAGGATGGCCCGCAGCGAGAGCGTGCGGACGAGCAGCGGAACGCCCGCCTGGGCGGACGCCCTGATGCCGGCGGCGTCCGGCCGCAGGGAGGCGCCGTGCCGGCGGGCGCCGCGGACGACCACGGTGAGGTAGACGGCGGCCATGCCGCACTGGGCGATCACGGTGCCCCAGGCCGAGCCCGCGATGCCGAGTCCGGCGCCGTAGACGAGGCCGACGTTCAGGGCGGCGTTGGCGACGAAGCCCGCGACGGCCACGTAGAGCGGTGTCCTGGTGTTCTGCAGTCCGCGCAGGACTCCGGTCGCGGCGAGCACGACGAGCATGGCGGGGATGCCGAGGACGGAGATCCTCAGATACGTCGTCGCGTACGGAGCGGCCGTGGGGGAGGCACCGAAGACGCCCACCAGCGCGGGTGCGGTGGGCAGGGCGAGGGCGATCACCGCGGCCCCGATCAGCAGCGCCAGCCAGATGCCGTCCATGCCCTGTCGGATGGCGGCCGGGAGATCACCCGCGCCGACCCTGCGGGCGACGGCGGCCGTGGTGGCGTAGGCGAGGAAGACGAAGACGCTGACGGCCGTCGTCAGGAGGGCGGAGGCGACGCCGAGGCCGGCCAGTTGCGCGGTGCCCAGATGGCCGACGATCGCACTGTCGGCCATCACGAAGAGCGGCTCGGCGACGAGTGCGCCGAAGGCCGGTACGGCCAGTGCGGCGATCTCTCGGTCGTGCCGTCGCCGGGAGGCCGTACGGCGTGCGGGGGCCTGAGTCATGGGGGTCAATCTAGTCGTCCACAGGTAAGTGATGCAAAGGCTTTGCGATCCTTACTTACCGTCTTGAGTTGTGCACATGTGCGCATCGTTCGAAGCGAATGTGGCCCGAGTGGGAAAGTTTTTCTTCTGCACAGCCCGTGGACGGGATCACCGCAGGTCAACTGGCTGCCGCGGCAAGAGGGGAGGGCTTGTTCACAGCACTGTCCACCGGGTCGTGCACAGGTTTTGCCGAGTTCTCCACAGCATCGGGCCCGTCGTCCACATGGCCTGTGGATAACCAGATTGGCTGAAGGTGCCCGGGGGCCTACCGTGGTCCGGCGTCCGCTCCTTCCACACGGCCCGCGAACCGTCTCACAAAGACGCGCGGAAGTGGAGTCGGGCCCTCGATTTGTCAGTGCCGTGACGTAGAAGAGAGAAGCACGGCGAGGTCCGCAGCGCGGACGGGAGGAGGTGGCTCGGTGAGTATTTCCGAGCCCTTGGACGACCCCTGGGCGGACAGCGGCCCCAGCGATCGTCTGCCCGCCTCCCGGCGGCGTCCCGACGGCGGCCGCGCCCGGGACGACCAGCACGACCGGGACCGGGACAGCGGCTCCTGGGAAGGGGCGGGCTCCTCGTTCGAACGCGTCCCCCCGCAGGACCTCGACGCGGAGCAGTCCGTGCTCGGCGGCATGCTGCTGTCCAAGGACGCCATCGCCGACGTCGTCGAGATCCTCAAGGGCCACGACTTCTACAAGCCCGCACACGAGACGATCTACCAGGCGATCCTCGACGTCTACGCCAAGGGCGAGCCGGCCGACCCCATCACCATCGCGGCCGAGCTGACCAAGCGCGGCGAGATCAACAAGGTGGGCGGCGCCTCTTATCTGCACACCCTTGTGCAGACCGTGCCCACGGCGGCGAACGCCGCGTACTACGCGGAGATCGTCCACGAACGGGCGGTGCTGCGCCGCCTGGTGGAGGCCGGCACCCGCATCACCCAGATGGGATACGCGGCCGACGACGACGTCGACGAGATCGTCAACCGCGCCCAGGCCGAGATCTACGCCGTCACCGAGCAGCGCACCAGCGAGGACTACCTGCCGCTGGGCGACATCATGGAGGGCGCACTCGACGAGATCGAGGCGATCGGTTCGCGCAGCGGCGAGATGACCGGCGTGCCCACCGGGTTCACCGACTTCGACTCCCTGACCAACGGCCTGCACCCCGGTCAGATGATCGTCATCGCCGCGCGTCCCGCGATGGGCAAGTCGACGCTCGCGCTGGACTTCGCGCGGGCCGCGTCGATCAAGAACAACCTGCCCAGTGTCATCTTCTCGCTGGAGATGGGCCGCAACGAGATCGCGATGCGGCTGCTGTCGGCGGAGGCCCGGGTGGCCCTGCACCACATGCGCTCGGGCACCATGACCGACGAGGACTGGACGCGGCTCGCCCGCCGGATGCCGGACGTCTCGGCCGCCCCGCTCTACATCGACGACTCCCCCAACCTGTCGATGATGGAGATCCGCGCCAAGTGCCGCCGTCTCAAACAGCGCAACGACCTGAAGCTGGTCGTCATCGACTACCTCCAGCTGATGCAGTCCGGTGGCTCCAAGCGCGCCGAGAGCCGCCAGCAGGAGGTCTCGGACATGTCCCGTAACCTCAAGCTGCTCGCCAAGGAGCTGGAGCTGCCGGTCATCGCGCTCTCCCAGCTCAACCGCGGTCCCGAGCAGCGCACCGACAAGAAGCCGATGGTCTCCGACCTGCGTGAGTCCGGCTCCATCGAGCAGGACGCCGACATGGTCATCCTGCTGCACCGCGAGGACGCCTACGAGAAGGAGTCGCCGCGCGCCGGCGAGGCCGACCTGATCGTCGCCAAGCACCGAAACGGCCCGACCGCCACCATCACGGTCGCCTTCCAGGGTCACTACTCGCGGTTCGTGGACATGGCGCAGACCTGACCGGTCCCGCTGTAGGTTCTCAAATCTCGTGTCATTTTCTCAGTTGCAATGTCATCTGAGTGGCCGATCTGACACGGGATTGAGAATTGCTGCTCATCGTCATCACTCGTTTGGGTGATCCTGTCTCAGGTCCGGCCTGCGAGCCTCCCGCGGCTGCCAGCGGGCGGTCCGCACCGGCGCTGAACGGCTGGACCAGGAGCTGATGGACCGGGTGAAGAACGATGAGGCGTCTGAGGCGGCCCGCCTCGAACTTCAGGCCGCGCTGGAGAAGAAGCGGCTGACCAGCCGTCCCCGGCCCCGAGGCCGACGAGCCGCATGAGGACGTCGGTCCGGACCGTGCCGATCCGGCTGCTGCCCGTGCCGGGTGAGGCCCTAGACTCCTGTTTGGAGGCGATGGCCAGGCGGATGGACACCACACTCGGTGATGTCCTGCTGCACTTCGGTTTCCCGGTCCGGCAGCGGGCCGGAAACCAGTTCCGGGGCATCCCGGCGGACTGGACGATCTTCCTCGACGGACGGTTGACCGCTGCCGTCGCGCACGCCACCGGGACGGCCCGGGAGGCGGTCACTTCCCTGACCCTGGCGCACTACGACGGACGGGCTCTGCAGATGAGTGCCGGAGGGCGGGCCGTGTCGCGGCATGTCCTTTGGGGACGCGGCCGGGGATCTCGGTTCTGCCCGGAGTGTCTTCACTCAGCGGTGGACGCTGGCAGTTGTCCTGGAGGCTCGGCTTCTCCTTCGCCTGCACCCGGCACCGCTGCCTGCTGGCGGATCGCTGCCCGCACTGCGGGCAGGTTCCGCGGCAGTGACCCCGTTCAGGCCGGTCCGTCCCCCAACCGGAACTCTGCGGCAATCCGCCGGTCCGCCCTGGCGGCCCGATCACGGCTGGCTGCGGCACCGATCTGACCCGCACTTCGACGCTACTCCTGCCTCCAAGCCATCCGGTTCTCCTGGCGCAGGACCGGGTGATGGAGATCATCGACGGGGCAACGGTGGCCTTCGGCCCCTACCGGACTGTTCCCCAGTCGGCACTGGCGGTGCTGGCCGACATCCGGGCCCTGGGCATTCGCGTCCTGAGCGACCTTCCCGCTGCTGTCCTGCGTCAACGGATGCAGGCCGACATCGCAGAAGTGCACCTCGCCACCGATCCGGTCGTCCCGCGCACCGAACAGGCGGCGGATCGACCGGGGTTCATGGCCCCGCCCCGAGCCGTGGATGCCGCGGTCGCGGTCACTATGGCCCTGGGCATCCTGGAGCAGCCAGGAATCCATCCGGTCGGCGAGGCCCTGCGGGGCCTGCTGGAAGCAGTACGCGAGGAACTCACCCAGATCTCGGCGACCAGCATCGACGACTGGGGCCGGGGCATCAGCCCAGTGCTGCAGTCCGTTCACCTGGCCGCCCTCGCTCCTTCCTTCCGCCCCAGCGAGCACCTTCGCTACCGCACTATGACCGAGGCTCCCCGCAGACCAGCAAGGACCACTCGGGACATCGAGCAGCGAGCCAGGAAGATCCCGACGACGTTCTGGCCATCCTGGACGGTCCGGCTCACACCACCTGAGGGAATCCACGGACGGGCCCTGGCTCCCGTCCTCGCAGCCCTGTTGCTGATCCCCGACAGCCGCACCTCCTTGGACCAGGCTGCCCGGCTGGTCGGCGACGCCATCGACGGCATCGAGATCTCACGCCTCCTTCAGGAACTGGACGACCTTCCGCAATGGCCAGGCATCGTCACGGCCTTGGACCGACTTGCCGACCACCTCGACGCCGACGGCACCCCCCATCGACTACGGCCGGCGCCGACTCCTGGACTACGCTGGCCTGCTTCCCCACGACCGCTGGCTGAAGATCTGCCGCCGCACCGGAACACCGTCGGGGACCGGACGGCGCGAACGTATCGCCCACAGCCAGCTCTTCCAACGTCTCAGCGGCTTGCCTGCCGAGACTGTTCCCGACGAACTGGGTGGGCTCGACAGCGCAGAGTTCCGGGCGACATCCATGCACTTCACCGCGCTTCAGACCCCGGAGCTCGCACACGCCCTCCAGCAGGAAGCCCTTGCATTCCTGGCCTGGCACCACATCCATGACGAGCCCGTGACTTGGCAGCCTCCCACCGCCCTGCTGGCCGGGCTCTCCCTTCCCGGACCCGACCCGGCGCACATCGACCTGCCTCGTCTGCACCAGCTCGTCCGAGAACGCCAGCACCCCGTTCAGCACGCCGCTCAGGTCCTGGACACAACCGTCGAGGCCATCCGGCATGTCCTCGACGAACACCCAGCCCCCGCAACCCCGTTGACGAAGAACGCCGCCAGAGCCACCGGCCGCATCCGGCAGCAAGCCCGGCAAACCGTGCCGGAAGAGCGATTCACTCAGCTCTACCTCGACGAACACCAGTCTCTCCAGCAGATCGCCACCCTCACAGGCTTCTCCCGCAGAGTGCTGACCGACCTTGCCAAGGAGTACGGCATCCCCCTCCGCGAGGGCCCACAGGACTACGAACGCCGCGGCACCGTCGAACGGGACTGGCTCATGGAGCAGTACATCCACCGCTGCCGAACTCTGCCAGACCTCGCCCGCGAAACCGGCATGAGCACCGCGAACATGGCCCGCTGGGCCCACACCCACAACATCCCCCCTCCGGCCACGCGGCGGAGCCAGCCACCACACTGCCCTCCGTGCCCCCGAGCTGGCCACAGATGCTCCCGCCATCCTGCGCGCCGCCCTGACCAGCCCAAATGCCCGGCAGCGACTCGAACGCTTCGCTGCCGCCCTGCCCCACCGTCACCGAAGCCGCCCGAGCCCTCGGCATTCACCAATCGACACTGACAACCCAGATCAACCGGCTCGAAAGGGACCTGGGCCGACCCTTGATCGAACGTACTGAACGGGGCCGCAAGATGCGGCCCACTCCCTTCGGCAGAAAAGTGGCCGCTGCTGCCAAGCGTCTCATTGGCCCAGGCGGGCGGCCTTGATCGCGCGTTGGGCGAAGACGTCCTCCCGGCGGTCTTCCATCTGCCGCAACGCGTCCTTGCGGTCCCGCTTGGAGAGCCGATCAAGATACGTACGGCCCACGAGGTGATCGGTCTCGTGCTGCAGACACCGAGCGAAGTACCCCAGCCCCTCGATGACGAGAGGGTTGCCATCCTTGTCGAACCCACGGGCGACAGCACGATCGGTGCGGGGAACCGCCATGCCTGCACCGGGCACCGACAGACAGCCCTCGAAGTCGTCAATGAGCCGGCGGCTACCCGGATCGGGCAGGTCCAGAACCGGGTTGATGATGTGACCGACATGCCGGATCCCATAGTCGTCCGGACAGTCATACACGAACAGGCGCAGGTCAACGCCCACCTGGTTGGCAGCCAGGCCGGCTCCGTCGGCTACATACATGGTCAGGAACATGTCGTCGATTAACGCCGACAACTCCGGAGTCCCGAACTCGGTCACCTCCCGGCATGGACGGCTCAGCACCTCCTCACCGATCACCGTGACCCTGCGAACCGAACCCCGTCCTGCCTCTGGCGGCAGAGCCGGATAGGTGTCCACCGGGCGGCCTTGCACCCGGACTCGTCGGTCGACGGAACGTGACCGCTCGTGACGAACAGACATGAATGTCTCCCTTTTGCGCACGCCACAGATGGGCAGCGGAGGTCACCGCAGCTGATTGCCCTTCCGCAGGATTACTGCTTGCCAAGCTCTTTGCAAAGTAGCAGACTTTGCAAAGTGACTGAAGATGACGTCAACATCCCGGACGACCAGACAGCCGACACCGGCGAAGAATTGCGCGAGCACGAAGTCCGCACAGCCCTGCTGGACCTGCTCGCCGAAGTCGGCACCGTCACGGCGACCGAAGCCGCCTCCCGGCTGGGTTACAGCTCTGGCCTCTGTTCGTTCCACCTACGGCAGCTCGCACGCCACGGATACATCGAAGAGGCCCCCCACCGCGGGGGCCGCGCACGTCCCTGGCGTCTGAGGCAGCACCCACCCGCTGCCGACGCTCCCATGGCGGAGGAGCAGATCGGCGACCTGGCCCGCGGGCTGGAGGACGAGAGCTGGCAGCGATGGCTGGCTCAGCGAGACGAGGCGCCGGCCGAATGGCGTCACGACGAAGCCTTCAGTGCCGTCGCCTACCTGACACCCGAAGAGATGAGCCGGGTCGCGGACGTGATCCGACGGGCCCTCGCGCCCTACCAGGACCGCGAACAACGCCCCCTGGCCCGGCCCGACGGCGCTCGACCGGTGGCCCTCATCACCCGACTGTTCCCCCTGCTTCCCCCCACAGCAGACGGCGCGGACCAGGACTGAGGAATGGTCGGCCGTTCCGCACTCACTTGAGGAAATGACACGACGCTGAGACAGCAGGCAGATGACACGACGTGAGACAGCCTGAAAACGTCCAGGTCACCGCGACGCTGCATGACACAGAAGCTGAGAGCCTACAGTCCCGCCGTGGGGCCTCCGGGCGACACCGGGCCGGCGGCCGGCACGGGCCTCAGGGCGACACCGGGCCGGCGGCCTGCGCGCGGAAAGGCGTCGGGCCATCGCCGCGACTCGCGGTCGCGCGCTGGGAAATGCGCTCGACGCGCACCGGAGCACGGGGTGGACTGGGGGCATGACGACACCTCAGGATGAGCTGCTCCCCGGCACCCGCCGGGCCCTGCTCCACCGGATCGCCGTGGCACAGGCCGAAGGGCGCGCCCCGTCGCTCGTCGCGGCGGTCGTGCGGGGCGGGCGCGCCGTCTGGCACGGTGCGCGCACCTCGGTGGCCGGACACGCGCCGGACGAGAACACTCAGTACCGCATCGGATCGATCACCAAGACCTTCACCGCCGTGCTCGTGCTGCGGCTGCGGGACGAGGGACTGCTCGATCTCGGCGACCCGCTGGAGAAGCACCTGCCCGGCACCGATGCCGGGGAGGCCACGATCGCCGACCTGCTGGCGCACACCGGCGGGCTGGCAGCGGAGTCGCCCGCGCCCTGGTGGGAACGCACCCCCGGCAGCCTGCGTCCCGAACTCTCCGACGTGCTGGGCGAACAGCCGCTGCGGCACCCGGTCGGCCGGCGGTTCCACTACTCCAATCCCGGCTACACGCTGCTGGGCGCGCTGGTGGAGAGGCTGCGGGGCGCACCCTGGGAGGACGTGCTGCGCCGGGAGGTGCTCGAACCGCTGGACCTGCACCGCACCAGCGGGCAGCCGCAGGCGCCGCACGCGGGTGGCTGGGCGGTGCATCCCTGGGCCGACGTGCTGCTGCCCGAGCCCGCCGAGGACCTCGGCCGGATGGCGCCGGCCGGGCAGCTGTGGTCCACCACGGGGGACCTGGCCCGCTTCGCGGCCTTCCTCGTCCAGGGCGACGAGCGGGTCCTGAGCGCCGGATCGCTGCGGGAGATGCGCACCCCCGCGGCCCCGCCGCAGGAACCGGACGTGGTGGCCGGGTACGCCTACGGTCTGGGACTGGAGCTGCGACGGTCGGGCGAGCGGCTGCTCGTGGGGCACTCGGGTTCGCTGCCGGGCTTCGTCGCCTCGCTGACCATCGCGGCCGAGGACGACGTGTCCGCCGTCGTGCTGGTCAACTGCACCTCCGGGGTGTCACCGGTGGCGGTGGGCGCGGATCTCGTCCGCATCGTCGCCGACGCCGAGCCGCGCATCCCGGAGCCGTGGCGGCCGGCGCGGGAGGCCGATCCGGCGGCGCTGGAACTGGTGGGGCAGTGGTACTGGGGGACGTCCGGCTTCGGGCTGCGGCTGGGCGCCGACGGGCTCGTCTCCCTGGAGCCGCTGAGCGGCAACGGCCGCCGCTCCCGGTTCAGGCCGAACGGCGACGGAACCTGGACGGGTCTTGAGGGCTACTACGCGGGGGAGCCGCTGGTGCCCGTACGGCGGGCCGACGGCTCCGTGGACCACCTGGACCTCGGATCGTTCGTGTTCACGCGCCAGCCGTACGAGGAGGGGGCCTCGGTGCCCGGCGGAGTGGACCCGCGGGGGTGGCGGGGCATCGCGTAGGGCTTCGGAGCCCGCGCGGCCTGCCCGGGGGTGCCCGGCGTCTCCCTGCTGGGGGTGTTTCACGTGAAACGCGCCCCCCCAGCAGGGCCCGGCACCGATCAGAGGGTCATCTTGAAGCCCACGTGGGAGGCCTCGAAGCCCAGGCGCTCGTAGAAGCGGTGGGCGTCGGTGCGCGACTTGTCCGACGTCAGCTGCACCAACTGGCAGCCCGCACGCCGGGATTCCTCGATCGCCCACTCGATGAGCCTGGTGCCCAGGCCGCTGCCGCGCTCGTCGGCGTGGATGCGCACGGCTTCGATGATCGACCGGATCGCGCCGCGCCGGGACAGCCCGGGAATGATCGACAGCTGGAGGGTGCCGATGACCCGGCCCTCGCGCACGGCGACCACCAGCCGCTGGTTCGGGTCGGCGCGGAGCCTGTCCAGGGCGGACAGGTACGGCGTGAGGTCGTCCGGCGACTCCCGCCGCGCGCCCAGCGGATCGTCGGCGAGCATGCCGACGATGGAGGGAATGTCGTCGGCGACAGCGGCGCGTATTTCAAGATCTCCCATGCCCGGCACCCTACGCGGGCCGCGCGGGCCATGCGGACCGCGCGGTGTCACGCGGGAGCGGGTGCGTGCAGCGATTCGACGACCCGGACCAGCGGGGCCAGCTCCGGCTTCTCGGCGGCCTCGTCCAGCGCCTCCCGCAGGGCGGCGTCGTTGGTCGGCCGGGCCTCCTCCAGGAGCGCGAGCCCGGCTTCGGTGACGTTGGTGTAGATGCCACGGCGGTCGGTGGGGCACAGGTAGCGCTCCAGCAGCCCCCGGTCCTCAAGCCGGGTGACGAGCCGGGTGGTGGCGCTCTGGCTGAGGACGACCGCGTCGGCGACCTGCTTCATCTGGAGATGGCCGCCCTCACCGTCGTGCTGCCGGCTGAGCACGTCGAGCAGGGAGTACTCGCGCACGCTCAGGTCGTGGCCCGTCTGCAGGGCGCGCTCGATGTGCGCCTCGATCCTCCCGTGCAGCAGGGACAGGGCGCACCAGCCTTGGGCGAGCGCGGTGAGTGCGGGGTCCGTCGCAGTCATGAACCTTTCCTCCATCCCGTGGGACTGCGTCCAGGATAGGGCAGTGCCGCAATAGACGGCGATTGCATTTAACCCGCGCATGCAACTATTGTGTGAGCACGTAGAGCGCACTTGCAATCTTTGGGAAGGTAGTCCCTCCATGCCTCTCGCGCTTCTGGCCCTCGCGATCGGGGCCTTCGGAATCGGTACGACCGAGTTCGTGATCATGGGGCTGCTCCCCGAGGTCGCGAGCGACTTCGGGGTCTCCATCCCCACGGCCGGTCTCCTTGTGACCGGCTACGCGCTGGGCGTCATGCTCGGCGCTCCGCTGATGACCGTGCTCGGCACGAAGATCTCCCGCAAGCGCATGCTGATGCTGCTGATGGGACTGTTCATCGCCGGGAACCTGCTCTCGGCGATGGCCCCCGCGTTCTCCGTCATGCTGATCGGCCGTGTGGTCGCCTCACTGGCCCACGGCGCCTTCTTCGGCATCGGCTCCGTGGTCGCGGCCGAACTCGTCGCGCCGCACAAGCGGGCCGGCGCCATCGCGATGATGTTCACCGGCCTGACGGTCGCCAACGTCGTGGGCGTTCCGCTCGGCACCCTGGTCGGGCAGTCCGCCGGATGGCGCGTCACCTTCGCCCTCGTCGCCGCCCTCGGCGTGATCGGCCTGGCCGGCATCGCCAAGCTGGTGCCCGATCTGCCCAGGCCCGAGGGTGTGCACCTGCGGCACGAGCTGGCCGCCCTGAAGAACGCCCAGGTCCTGCTGGCCATGGCGATGACCGTGCTCGGCTTCGGCGGTGTCTTTGCGGCCATCACCTACATCGCGCCGATGATGACCCACGTCGCCGGTTTCTCCGACGGCTCGGTCACCTGGCTGCTGGTCCTGTTCGGGCTCGGCATGGTGGCCGGGAACCTCGTCGGCGGCAAGTTCGCCGACCGGGCCCTGATGCCGATGCTGTACGTCTCCCTGAGCGCCCTGGCCGTGGTGCTCGCCCTCTTCACGGTCACCGCTCACAACCGGTTCGCGGCGGCCGCGACCATCGTCCTGATCGGCGCCCTGGGATTCGCGACCGTGCCGCCCCTGCAAAAGCGCGTCCTGGACCAGGCACACGGCGCCCCGACGCTGGCCTCGGCCCTCAACATCGGCGCCTTCAACCTCGGCAACGCGCTGTCCGCCTGGCTGGGCGGCCTCGTCATCGCGGCCGGCCTCGGTTACACGGCGCCCAACTGGGTCGGCGCGGCCCTCGCCGCGGGGGCCCTGGTCCTCGCCCTCCTCTCCGCCGCCCTGGAACGCCGGGACAGCGCCCCGAGCACGGCCTTCGATGCCGTCGACGCCACCGACCGGCCGATCGCCGTCCGGCACTGAGCAGGCGACCGCCTCCGGCACCGCACCGCGGCCGCACGGCCGCCGGAGGCGGCCCCCGCCCCATCCACCGTCGGCCGCCCCGACCGCTGTCGACCGACCCACCCCCCACCGCACCCCTCTTGAGGAGAACCCCCGCATGAGCACCACCACTGCCGTAGCCCCGCTGACCACCCAGGACGCCGAGGCGCTCGTCGCCGCCGCCCGACAGGCGGCGGAGGACGCCGGCGTCGCGGTCAGCGTCACCGTGCTGGACGCGGGCGGGCATCTGCTCGCCTTCCGCCGGGACGACCGCGCCGTCCTGATCTCGGGGGAGACCAGCACCCGCAAGGCCTACACGGCCCTGCAACTGGACGCCGCCACCGCCGACCTCGTGACCGCCGTGCAGCCGGGAGCCCCCTTCCACACCCTGCCCACCGCGCTCGACCGGCCGCTGCTGTTCATCGCGGGCGGGGTGCCCGTACGGCGTGCGGGCCGGCTGATCGGCGCCGTCGGCGTCGGCGGCGGCGCGCCGGAGCAGGACCACGGCTTCGCCGTCACCGCGCTGGAGAGCATCGCCTGACCAGCCCCCGGTGTGACGACGCCGGCCCCGCGGACACCGCGGGGCCGGCGTTCACGTGCCGTGTGGGTCCGGTGTCCTCAGCCCGCCGCCACGGTCAGCGGAGCGAAGCGCCGGGTCCAGTCGCCGGGCAGCTCCGGGATGCCGTAGGTCATGACGGAGTTGGAGAAGACGGAGGCCAGCCCGCGCTGTTGCGCCCAGGACAGCAGCTCCTCGTGGCGCGCGTCGATGTCGGTGCGCAGCGGGCGGTCGGTACGGGCGGCGACGGCGGTGACGAGGGCCTTGGCGGTCTCCGTGTCGCGGGCGATCAGCGGGCCGACGACATGGGTGTCCATGTTGGGCCAGGCAGCCGTGTACCCGATGATCCGGCCGCCGTCCTCCGCGACCAGGAGATGGTCGGAGAACGCGGGCAGCCGGGTGATGAGGGGGGTGCGGTCGGCGCCGAACACCTCCTCGTCCAGCCCGATGATGCCGGTAAGGTCCTCGGCGGTGGCCGCCCGCGTGGCGACGGCGGACGGTGTCCCGTCCGGGACGAAGCGGCCGACCACCATCTCCGCCCGCCCGGTGATCTTGAAGCCGAGTTCCTCGTACAGGGGGCGGCCGTAGGGCGTCGCGTGCAGGGTCAGCGGCGTGGGGCCCGCCAGCGAGAGGACGTGACCCATCAGGCGGCGTCCGACGCCCTGGCGGGCGTGCCGTTGGGCGACCAGGACCATGCCGACGGCGGCCAGGTCCGGGCGGCCCTGTGCGCCGTACTCGGTGACCACGCAGGCGGCCACGAGCCCGCCGTCGGGGTCGTCGATGCCGTAGGCCTTCCCGGCGGTGAGCAGGAGCCCCCATTTGTGCTCCTCGCGCTGCCACCCCCGGTTCTCGGACAGGTCTGCGCAGGCGGTGAGATCGCGGAGCGTCAGGCGGCGGATGGGCAGGGCGGCGGGGGAAGGAGTCGACACGCTGGTCAGGCTGTCCGACGGGTGCCGTCGGCGTCCAGCCGTTTCCGCCGAGAGGTGCGTGCTTTTGGTCATGCCGTGACCGGATGTACAGCGCCCCGACGGCTGCCGGGCGTTTCACGTGAAACACCGCCCCGCGAACCGCGGGACCGGGGCGCGCCGGTACGGCCGTCAGCCGAGGTCCGGAGCGTGCAGGGCCAGGACGCCCTCGATGTTCCCGTCCAGATAGTGCCGGAGCGACAGCGGGACGAGGTGGACGGAGGCGATGCCGACGCGGGTGAACGGCACCCGCACGATCTCGTACTCCCCCGCGGGCTCCTCCATCTCGGGTCCGTGCCGCTGGGAGGGGTCCATCGACTCCAGGCGGCAGACGAAGAAGTGCTGCACCTTCACACCGGTCGCGCCGCCGTCCGCTCCGATGTGCTCCACGGTGTCCACGAAGCAGGGCACCACATCGCTGATCTTGGCGCCGAGCTCCTCGTGCACCTCCCGGTGCAGGGCGTCGACGACGGTGGTGTCCCCCGGCTCGACCCCGCCACCGGGAGTGACCCAGTAGGGATCGACACCGGGCTTGGTGCGCTTGATCAGGACGAAGTCGTCGCCGTCGAGGAGAACGGCACGGGCGGTGCGCTTGACCACGGGTCGGACGGTCATGGGAGAAATGTGGCCCAGCTTGTTCCACGTGAAACATCGTGGATCGCCACCACGTGCGTTCGCCCGGCGAGGCCCGTAGGAGCCCGAGAGAGACCTCAGCACCAGCGAGGGGCCGTCCGCAGCAGCCACTCGTGGGCCCGCGCGATGTGCGGCATGGCCAGCGTCCCGGTGCGCACCACCAGGAAGTACGTGCGCAGCGGCGGCACCGCCGGCTCGTGGAGGGCCACCACCTCCCCCCGCGCCAGGGCGTCGGCGCACAGATAGCGGGGCAACACCGCGAGCCCGGCCCCGGCCGCCGCGCAGGCGAGCACCGCACGCAGATCGGGCACGATCACCGCACCGGCCACAGCGGGCCGGGAATCGAAGACCGAGGCCCAGTAGCGGAACACGAAGGGCAGCGACTCGTGAACCTCGATCACGGGGACGTTCCTCAGAGCTGCCACGCCCTTGGCCCCCGGCTGCACGGGCCCCGCCTCCTCGGCCCAGCGGGGGGCCGCGACCAGGACGTGCTCCTCGTCGCAGAGCGGAGCCGCCGTGAGCAGTCCGCCGCGTGGCCGGGCCGTCGCGATGGCGAGGTCGTGGTGCCCGGCGGACAGCCCGTCCAGCACCTCCTCCGCGGTCCCGAACGAGGCGCGCAGCGCGAAGCCCTGTCCGTCCTCACCGGTTAGCTCGGTCAGCGCGGGCAGCGCCCGTTCCGCCGTGAACTCGGGCGGTCCGGCCAGGTGCAGCGTGCGTAACGAGGACTCGTCGTCGAGGCCCGACTCGGTGATCTCCACCAGGGCGTCGAGGTGCGGCGCGGCCTTGTGGGCGAGCTCGTCGCCGATGGAGGTCGGTGTGACACCGCGGGCCTGGCGCAGGAACAGGGGGCGGCCGAGCTGCCGTTCCAGGGTGCGGATCTGCGAGGTGACGGCCGGCTGGGACAGGCCGAGCAGCGCTGCCGCCCGGGTGAAGGAACCCGCCCGGTGCACGGTCACGAACGTACGCAGCAACGCCAGATCCACAGTCCGCCCTTCGCTCGCGGCACCCCGTGCCCCCTGCTCACCGGCCGCACTCAACTATAAATATGTCGATAGGCCCCTGTCGCTACCGTGATTGGACACTGACAAAGAGTCAACTAGCCTGGTGCGCACGGTTCTTCACCCATGGAACCGAAGGCGGTCCGAGCCACGAGGGGGGAGGCTCGGACCGCCCGCCGCGCCGGACACCGGGCCCGCCGCGCCGGACACCGGGCCCGCCGCGCGGCGCCGGCCGTCGGGCCGGCCACGCCGAAGCGGTCAGCGCGCCGATTCGTCCAGCGCCCGCAGCACGTCCGCCACCAGGTCCGCCGGGTCCTCGGCGCCGACGGACAGCCGGATGAAGCCCTCCGGCACCGCGTCCCCGCCCCAGCGCCCGCGCCGCTCGGCCGTGGAGCGCACGCCGCCGAAGCTGGTGGCGTCGTCCACGAACCGCAGCGCGTCGAGGAAGCGCTCGGCCCGCACGCGCGTGGGCAGCGTGAAGGAGACCACGCAGCCGAAGCGCCGCATCTGCCGCGAGGCGACCGCGTGCGAGGGGTCGTCGGCGAGCCCCGGGTAACGCAGCCCGGTCACCTCCGGGCGTCCGCGCAGCACCTCGGCCAGGGCCAGGGCCGAGGCGTTCTGCCGCTCGACGCGCAGGTGCAGGGTGGCGATCGAACGGTGCGCGAGCCAGGCCTCCATCGGACCCGGGATCGCGCCGACGATCTTGCGCCAGCGCCGCACGCCCGCCATGGCCTCACCGTCCCGGCCGGCGACGTAGCCGAGCAGGACGTCGCCGTGCCCGGTGAGCTGCTTGGTGCCGCTGGCCACCGAGAAGTCCGCGCCGAGCTCCAGCGGCCGCTGTCCCAGCGGCGTCGCGAGGGTGTTGTCGACGGCGACCAGGGCGCCCCGCGCGTGGGCGGCCTCGACCAGCCGCCGGATGTCGCACACGTCCAGCCCGGGGTTGGACGGGGACTCGATCCACAGCAGCCGGGCGCCGTCCAGCACGTCGAGCTGGGCGTCCCCGCCGGTCGGGGCGGTGCGTACCTCGACGCCGAAGGCCTCCAGCTGGGCGCGCGCCAGGGGAAGCGCCTGGTAGCCGTCGTCGGGCAGGACCACGGCGTCGCCGGCGCGCAGCTGGGAGAAGAGCACCGCGGAGATGGCCGCCATGCCGGAGGCGAACACCAGCGTCCGCACGTCCTGACCGGGCGACTCCAGCTCGCCGATGGCCTGTTCGAGCAGCGTCCAGGTCGGGTTCTCGTCCCGGCCGTAGGTGTACGGGCCCGTCGGCTCGCCCGGCAGGTGGAAGTGGGCGGCGAAGACCGGGCCGGGGAGGGTCGGCTCGTGCTTGACCGGTTCGGGAAGTCCGGCCCGCACCGCGCGCGTGCCGTCGCCCGCCGGGAGACCGGTGTCCCGCCCGGTGCCGTCGCCCGCCGGAAGACCGGTGCCCCGCCCGGTGCCGTTCGTGCCGTCCGCAGCGGAGTCGCCCATGCCGCCCGTCCTTTCGCCTGCTGTCGTCGTGCCCGCGGGCCCCGGCCCGCCGCTCCCACCCTCTCAGAGCCCGGTGGCCGCGTCGTGCGGCCGGGTCGCTCAGTCCTCGTCCGGCAGGACCATGTGCAGCGCCCAGGAGACGACCGAGACGACGAGGCCGCCGAGGACGGCGGTCCAGAAGCCCTCGACGTGGAAGCTGAGCTGGAGCTTGCCGCACACCCAGGAGGTCAGCAGCAGCATCAGCGCGTTCACGACCAGGGTGATGAGACCGAGCGTGAGGATGAACAGCGGGAGGGTCAGCACCTTCAGCACCGGCTTGACCAGGAAGTTCACCAGACCGAAGACCAAGGCCACCACGATCAGCGTGCCGGCCTCCTTGGCGGTGCTGTCGCCGGTCAGGGTGATCTTGTCGAGCAGCCAGACGGCGACCGCCAGAGCACCCGCGTTGGCGATCGTCTTGACTACGAAATTCTTCATGTGTCTGATCGTGGCAGACGAGATCGACTACGGACACGGGCGAGGCGATGAAGGCATTCCGGCTGGACGAACTGGAGGCGGAGCGAGCCGCCAACGAGGGCGCCTACCTTCAGTTCCTGCGGGAGCGGAACATGTCGGTCGGGCTGTACGCGCTCGACGCGGGCGAGCACGACCCGCAGCAGCCGCACGGTCAGGACGAGGTGTACTTCGTCGTGAGCGGCCGGGCTGCGATCACGGTGGGCCTGGAGACGACCGAGGTGGCGCGCGGCAGCGTGGTGTACGTGCCGGCCGGGGTCGCCCACAAGTTCCACCACATCAGCGAGGACCTGCGGGTCCTGGTGGTGTTCTCTCCCCCGGAAGCCTGAGGCGTTCTCTCCGGGTTCCCTAGGGGATCGGTCAGGGGAGGACAAGGGATGCGGAGCCCCCGTCAGGCCCTTCGTCGGCCCTAGCATCGAGTGCAGGACATCGACGGGCCCGGCGAGCACGGGCGAGAGGTAGGGACGAGGGCAATGCGAGAGATCTTCGCGGGGCTGCCGTGGTGGGTGAAGTGGGTCGCGGTGCCGGTCATCGCCCTGGTCGTGTTCGGCGGGCTGATAGCGAGCGTGGTCCACTTCGTGATCTACCTGCTCTTCAAGCTGCTGATCTGCGTCGCCCTGGTCGGCGGACTGATCTACATCGTGCGGAAGTTCATGGCGAGCTCGCGCAGCGACTGGTGAGCGCCCCGGGGACACCGGTGACCGGTAACACGACGCACCGGTTCCCTCGCGGGAGGGAAGTTTCCCCGGCAAGCCGTCCCTGACCGGTGGCAGGCGGATAAGGTCCGGAGATCGTCGCGGGGGCCGGCCCCCGCGGGCGGCGCCCCCCACCCGTGTTTCCCCGCACGGGCTGCCCCCACGCGCTCCGGGAGTGACCCTTGGCCACGGTTGACACCGCACCCGCAGAACGGCCCGCACCCCGGCCCGCACCCTCCGCTCTCGGGACACCGTCCCGCGCCATGGCGCTGCCGGCGCAGCCGCGTTCCACCCCCGAGGCGGACCGGGCCCGCCCGCGGGTGCCGGAGCAGCCGCCCGCCCGTACGGCCCAGACGCTCATCGGATCGGTCCAGCGCGCGATGCGGCTGCTGGAAACCGTCGCGGGGCACCCGCACGGAGCCACCGCCAAGCAGCTGGCGCGCGAGACGGGTCTCGCCCTGCCCACCGCCTACCACCTGCTGCGCACCCTGGTCCACGAGGGCTATCTGCACCGCGACAAGGGGCTGTTCTTCCTCGGCGAGGCGGCCGAGCGGCTGAGCAGCAGCGGAGCCGCGCAGAAACGTCGCGGCACGATCGCCGACACGCTCGGACGATGGCGGGATTCGATCGGTGCGCCGGTGTACTACGCGATGTACCGGGACGGCGAGATCGACGTCCTGTGCGTGGCCGACGCCCCGGCCTGTCCGGCGGTCGAGGAGTGGGCCGACTTCCGGGAGACCGGGCACGCGCACGCGGTCGGGCAGTGCCTGCTCTCGCAGCTGGACGAGGACGCCCGCCGCGACCACCTCGCCCGGCATCCCGCGCGGTCCCTCACGCCGTACACGGTCCGTGACGGTCACGCGCTGCTGCGCCGGGTCGAACGGGTCGGGCGCATGGAACCGGTGACGGAGCGGCAGGAATACGCGCTGGGGACGGTCTGCGCCGCGGTGCCCATCACCGTGGGCACGACGGCCTGCACCGTGGCGCTGTCGCTCCCCGCACACCAGGCCGACCGGTTGCCCTCCGCCGCACGGCAGTTGCAGCACGAGGTGGGGCGCAGCGCCGGCTCTCTGGCGCTCGCTATCAGTATCTGAAAACTCACTCCTTGTGATCCGGCGTGTACGTTCAGCAAGATGCCTCAAGTGACACTTGGATGATTCCCGGCCAGTCGACGGCAGATGACGGGGTAGCAATGCGCGAGTCCGTACAGGCAGAGGTCATGATGAGCTTTCTCGTGTCCGAGGAGCTCTCTTTCCGCATTCCGGTGGAACTGCGGTACGAGACCTGTGATCCCTATGCCGTGCGGCTGACTTTCCATCTGCCCGGCGATGCCCCGGTGACCTGGGCCTTCGGCCGGGAGCTGCTGATCGACGGGGTGGGGGCGCCGTGCGGGGACGGCGATGTGCGGATCTCGCCGGCCGACAGCGACTCCCTGAGCGAGGTCCTGATCCGGCTTCAGGTCGGTCCGGACCGGGCGTTGTTCCGCTCCTCCACCGCGCCGCTCGTGGCGTTCCTCGACCGTACGGACAAGCTGGTGCCGCTGGGGCAGGAGGGCGCGCTGGCCGACTTCGACACCCATCTCGACGAGGCGCTGGACCGCATCCTCGCGGAGGAGCAGAGCGCGGGCTGAAGCGTTTCGGCAGGGGGTGCTGACGGCGGAGGGACACGTCGCCGCTCCCGCCGGTGGTGCGGAGCGCCGCACCGCCGCTCACGACGTCCGGTCAGCGCTTGCGGCGCCTGCCTCGGCCGCCACGTGCCGGCGCCGGGACGCCGGGGCCGACTCCGCCGCTCCCGGCCGGCGCCGGTCGGTCGGCCGAGACCACCAGCGCGGCGAGCGCCGTGGTGACCGGCACCGAGGCCACCAGGCCGATGGAGCCCACCAGCGTACGGACGATCTCCTCGGCCACCAGCTCACTGTTGGCGACGGTCCCCACACTGCTCTGCGCGATGGAGAAGAGCAGCAGCAGCGGCAGCGCGGCGCCCGCGTAGGCGAGGACGAGGGTGTTGACCACGGACGCGATGTGGTCGCGCCCGATGCGGATGCCCGCCCGGTACAGCCCGCGCCAGCCCATCGTCGGATTGGCCTCGTGCAGCTCCCAGACCGCGGAGGTCTGGGTCACCGTCACATCGTCGAGGACGCCGAGCGAACCGATGATGACGCCGGCCAGCATCAGGCCGCTCATGTCGATCGACGGATACAGGCCATGGATCAGCCCGGTGTTGTCGTCGGTGTTGCCGGTGAGCGCGGCCCAGCCGATGAACAGCGAGCCCAGAAGGCCGATCAGCACCAGGGAGATCAGGGTGCCGAGCACCGCCACCGACGTCCGTGCGGACAGGCCGTGACACATGTACAGGGCGATCAGCATGATGGCGCTCGCCCCGACCACGGCCACGACCAGCGGGTTCGAGCCCTGCAGTATCGCGGGCAGGATGAACAGGTTCAGCACCAGGAAGCTGATGGCCAGGGCGACCAGCGCCATGACGCCCCGCAACCGCCCGACGACCACGACGGCGAGTGCGAAGACGCCCGCGAGCAGCGCCACCGGGAGACGCCGGTTGACGTCGGTGACCGAGTACTGGAGTTCCCTGGGCGCGGAGGGCTCATAGGCGACCACCACCTTCTCGCCCTGGTGGAGCTGGCGCGACTGGTCGGGCTGCACGATCTCGGTGAACGTCCGGCCCTTGTCGTGGCCGGTGTCGACCCGCACCGTGGCCTTCTTGCAGTCGCCGGTGGCCTGCGCCTGCGCGGAGGCGCCCTCGGCGGTGGAGGTGTCGCCGGTCGGGGCGTCCCCGGAGGTGTTCACCGCCTTGCAGCTGACCGCCACCACCTGGGTGACCGTGGCCTGCTGGGTCTGCCGGTCGAAGCCCACGCCGGTGCGCTGGTGCGAGGGGGCGCCACCGGGCCACAGGACGGCGAGACCGACGAGCACCGCCGCGGCGAACGGGATGAGGATCGCGGCGATGACCTTGCGCAGGTGCTTGGAGACGGGAGTCGCCGGGCCATGGCTGTGGCTGTGGCCGTGGCTGTGCGCCTGTCCGTGGCCCTGCTGCGGGCCGTGCTGATGCCCGTGCTCGCCGGAGGCTCCGCGCCCCGGTTCGGGCGGCGGATGGGGGAACTGCTGTGTCGTGGTCACCGCCCGATCATCGCAAGAAGGGCGGAGGCCCACTGTTCACCGCGCCACAGATGACGCTAGCGTGGAGGCACCTTTGCACACGCGGGAGCTCGGAGCACCGGGCTGAGAGGGCGCTGACCTTCGTCTTCGCGGTGTTTCACGTGGAACCAACGGTGTTTCACGTGAAACCTGCCGGACGGGAACCGCTGCGTCGACCGCCGAACCTGTTACCGGGTAATGCCGGCGTAGGGAGTAGGTCTCATGACCAACAAGGACGCACGCACGCCTGCCTCCACGCAGTTGTCCAGCGACGGGGAGCAGTCCGCTCCTCGCGGGGAGGCCGGCGAGTCCATCGGCTGGCACAAGGCGTACGTCGAGGGCTCACGCCCCGATCTGCGCGTGCCGGTCCGTCAAGTGCACCTCACCAACGGGCAGTCGGTCACGTTGTACGACACGTCGGGCCCGTACACCGATCCACTCGTGGAGACCGACGTCCGCAGGGGCCTGTCGCCGTTGCGGGAGAACTGGATCATCGCCCGCGGCGACACCGAGGAGTACGCGGGCCGTCCCGTCCGTCCCGAGGACGACGGCATCAAGCACACCTCGCCGCGCGGCGGTCTGCGCAACCTCGACGCGGTGTTCCCGGGCCGGCCGCGCCAGCCCCGCCGGGGCCGCGGCGGGGCGGTGACCCAGCTCGCCTACGCGCGGCGCGGGGAGATCACGCCGGAGATGGAGTTCGTGGCGGTCCGGGAGAACGTCGCTCCCGAGGTCGTCCGCGAGGAGATCGCGGCGGGCCGCGCGGTGCTGCCGGCCAACGTGAACCACCCGGAGATCGAACCGATGATCATCGGCAAGCGATTCCTGGTGAAGGTCAACGCCAACATCGGCAACTCCGCGGTGACCTCCTCCATCGAGGAGGAGGTCGAGAAGATGACCTGGGCGACCCGCTGGGGCGCCGACACGGTCATGGACCTCTCCACCGGCCGCAACATCCACACCACCCGGGAGTGGGTGCTGCGCAACTCCCCCGTGCCCATCGGGACGGTTCCGCTCTACCAGGCCCTGGAGAAGGTCGACGGCCGGGCCGAGGAGCTGACCTGGGAGATCTACAAGGACACGGTCATCGAGCAGGCCGAGCAGGGGGTGGACTACATGACGGTCCACGCCGGTGTGCGGCTGGCGTACGTACCGCTGACGGCGAACCGCAAGACGGGCATCGTCTCGCGCGGCGGCTCGATCATGGCGGCGTGGTGTCTCGCGCACCACCAGGAGTCGTTCCTGTACGAGAACTTCGAGGAGCTCTGCGAAATCCTCGCCGCTTACGACGTCACGTACTCCCTCGGCGACGGCCTGAGGCCGGGCTCGATCGCGGACGCCAACGACGCGGCGCAGTTCGCGGAGCTGCGGACGCTCGGGGAACTCAACCGGATCGCGCAGCGGTTCGACGTGCAGACCATGATCGAGGGCCCGGGACACGTCCCGATGCACAAGATCAAGGAGAACATCGACCTCCAGCAGGAGATCTGCGACGAGGCCCCGTTCTACACGCTCGGTCCGCTGACGACGGACGTCGCTCCGGCGTACGACCACATCACCTCCGGCATCGGCGCGGCGATGATCGCGTGGTGGGGCACGGCGATGCTCTGCTACGTCACGCCCAAGGAGCACCTGGGACTGCCCAACCGGGACGACGTCAAGACCGGCGTGATCACCTACAAGATCGCCGCGCACGCGGCGGACCTCGCCAAGGGGCACCCGGGCGCGCAGGAGTGGGACGACGCACTGTCCGACGCCCGCTTCGAATTCCGGTGGGAGGACCAGTTCAATCTGGCGCTCGACCCGGACACGGCACGGGAGTTCCATGACGAGACGCTTCCGGCGGAGCCGGCCAAGACGGCGCACTTCTGCTCGATGTGCGGTCCGAAGTTCTGCTCGATGAAGATCAGCCAGAGCATCACGGAACGGTTCGGCGGCAAGGCGGCGGACGGGGTCTCCGCCGAGGAGGTCGCCGAAGGCATGCTGCAGAAGTCGAAGGAGTTCGCCGCGAGCGGGAACCGGGTGTACCTGCCGCTGGCCGAGTGAGCGCGGCACGGGGCCGGGCGGCGCCCGGGGGCCCGGGGCCCCCGGGTGGCCGCACAGCCGGCCGCGGCGCGGCGGCTAATCCGGCCGGTGCTCCGGTCCGCCGAAGTCCGGGCTGCTGAAGTCCGGGCTGGTGAAGCGGGGGCGAGCGGTCGGCGCCCCTTCGTCGGGGCTGCTGAACCCCGGGCGGCCGTATCCGAGGTGCGGGATGCGGTCGCCCGGCGCCGCCGTGGTGGTGCGGCGCGGGGCGACCGCGCCCGGAGCGGCCAGCGCCGCGTGCAGGAACGGCACGATGCCGCGTTCGAGCAGCGCGTCGCGCCACGCCTCCCTGGCCTGGCCGACCTCTTCGGGGAGGCCGCCGTGGCCGCCGTACTCGGTCGAGGACCGGTTGCGCAGGGCCGCGATCAGCAGTCCCGCGCCGGCGACCACGATCGAGGCCGCGGTCACCGCGCCGAACACCCAGCCGGCGGTGATCATCGTCCGGGCGAAGGCGGGCGCCGGGTCGAGCATCTTCAGCAGATAGCCGACGAGCAGGAAGACGGTCGCCGCTATCCCGGCGAGGACCGGGGCGAGCACCGCGACGACGGCCCCCGCGCCCGCGCCGGCCGCCCCGGCGGCCGCCGCGACCGTGCCCGGCTCCGCCGCGCCGGCGTCCAGGCCGGACGGGGCGGTGGGCGCCGGCCGGCGCAGTTCCTCACGGGTCTTCACGTAGTGCTGGTACTCGTCCGCGGCGGCCGCCGTGATCAGGGCCGTGGCGCCGAGCGCCATGGTGCGCAGCTGCTCGGTGGTGAGCCGCTGTCCGATGGCGGCGAGTTCCGGGCGGTGTGGGGCGGAGCGCAGCGCCTCATCGAGGATCCGCTCGAATTCCTGGCGATCCTCGCTCAGCAGGTACTGCGGAACGCTGTTCATGTGCATCCCCCGATGCTCCGTAGGGCTTGGGGGCTCGCATGGCGACGAGCCGTCGGGCAGAAACGGAGGGGAGCCTGCTACGGATAAGCCGATGGTAGAGCCGCGACGGCGCGCGGTGACAGGGGGTTTCCACAAATTGCGTGCCGGCCGGACCGGCCGGCACGCGTGGAGCGGGGGTGCGGTGAACGCTCAGCCGTCCAGCGGCAGTTGCTGGACCAGCAGCTTCCCGGCCATGGTCACGCCGCCGTCCATCGCGATGGCCAGCCCGTCGGCGTAGACGTGCGGTCCCTCCACCACGGGCCCGGTCGAGTCGTCGCCCTCCTCGGAGCCGACTTCGCCCAGCAGATAGGGAATCGGGCTGTGGCCGTGAACGATGCGGGTGCCGCCGTACGTATCGAGCAGGGAGCGCACGGCGTCGGCGCCGCCCTCGTCACGGAAGGAGAAGCGCTTGGTGAACTTGCGGAACAGGTCCCACACCTCGTCCGCGTCGTTGCGGGTGAGCGCCTCGCGGACGGTGTCGTTGACCTCTTCGATCGAGCGGCCGTAGTCGAGGTAGGCGGTGGTGTCGGAGTGCACGAGCAGATAGCCGTCGACCTCCTCGATCGCGTCGAGGCGGGCCATCCATTGCAGGTGGTGGTCCTGGAGGCGGTCCATGTCGGACTTCTGGCCGCCGTTGAGCAGCCAGGCCGCCTGGAAGGTGGCGGTGCCCGCGCCGGAGTTGACGGGGGTGTCGCCGAACCGCCGGGCGCCGAGGAGCAGCAGCTCGTGGTTGCCCATGAGCGCCTTGCAGTAGCCACCGGCCGCGGCCGCCTCGGCGGACAGCCGCATCACCAGGTCGATGACGCCGATGCCGTCCGGACCGCGGTCGGTGAAGTCGCCGAGGAACCACAGCCGTGCGGTGCCCGCGCACCACTGGCCCGCGGCGTCGACGAGGCCCTGCGCCTGGAGGGCGGCGACCAGCTCGTCGAGATAGCCGTGCACATCGCCGACGACGAACAGCGGGCCGGGTCCGGTGGCCGGCTGCTGCACGGCCGGCGCGGCCGCCGGGGCCGTGTTCACCTGGAGCGTGTCGCCGCGGTGGATGACGGGCAGGTCGCGCTCGGTCGGCGTGTACCCGTCCGGGTAGCCCTCCGGGGCCGCCGGGTAGCCGGGCTCGGCCGGCGCCGCGGTCTCGGCCGCACGGCTGCCGTGGGCGTACGGGCCGGTCTCGTTCACATACGCGGGCACGCGGAAGTCACGCAACGTCGCCGTCCGCTCCACCTCGGGTCCCTGACCGGCCCCCTGAGTCATCGACCCCTCCACCATCGCGCCGCATCTGCACCGCTTCGGACTGCCTGGTCGCAGCGGCCCGCGGTGTCGTGCGCCCATCATAGGAATGCGGATCGCGCCATGTGATGACCCAGGGGTGGTGAATCGGAACAGGACTCAGGTTCACCGCGGCTTTCGCCCCGATTGGGCAGTCTTCGGCGCGCTCGCGGCCGGCTGTCCCTACCGTCCCTCCGGCGCGCGTGGCGGGCTGACCGTCGTGCGCGGCGGGCGACGCTGGGACGAGGTGCGCACGATCAGCTCGGTCGGTATCACCTGCTCGACCGGGTGGTCGGACTCGACTCCCTCGATGGCGTCGATGAGGAGCTGGATGACCGCCGTGCCGATGCGGCGCGGTTTCAGGGAGAGCGTGGTGATGGGCGGCTCGGTGCTGGCGTACACCGTGGACTCGCTGCAGCACACCAGCAGCAGGTCGTCGGGGACGCGCAGCCCGTAGCGGCGGGCGGCGGCGAGCAGGTCGGTGCCGTTGGGGTCGAACAGTCCGTAGACGGCGTCGGGCCGGTCCGGGCGGGCCAGCAGCCGGTCGGCGGCGACGGCGCCCGCGCACGGGTCGTGGGCCGGGTAGGTCTCGTAGACCGGGTCCTGGCCGACGCGCTCGCACCAGTGCAGGTAGGCGGTGGTCGACAGGTGGGTGTACGTGTCGGTCGAGGTGCCGGTGAGCAGGCCGATGCGGCGGGCGCCGGCCTCGGCGAGGTGGTCGAGGATGCCGAGGACGGCGGCCTCGTGGTCGTTGTCGACCCAGGCGGTGACCGGCAGCGCGCCGACCGGACGGCCGTCGCTGACCACGGGTAACCCCTGCCGCACCAGCTCGCTGACGACCGGGTCCTGGTCGGAGGGGTCGATGACGACCGTGCCGTCCAAGGCGACGTTCGACCACACGTCGTGGCGGGAGGTCGCGGGGAGGATGACGAGGGCGTAGCCGCGGGCGAGCGCGGCCGAGGTGGCGGCGCGGGCCATCTCGGCGAAGTACGCGAACTCGGTGAAGGTGAAAGGTTCATCCCCGTACGTGGTCACGGTCAGACCGATGAGGCCCGACTTGCCGGTACGGAGGGTGCGGGCGGCGGCGGAGGGGCGGTACCCCAGCCGGTCGGCCACCTCGCGGACATGGCGGCGGGTGGCGTCCGGGAGTCTGCCCTTGCCGTTGAGGGCGTCGGAGACGGTCGTGATGGAGACTCCGGCGGCGGCGGCCACGTCTCTGATGCCCGCCCGGCCCGGCCGGCTGCCTCGCCGTGAGGTTTCCGCGCGGCTCACCTGGTGCTTCCCTGCTGCTGTCATGGCGAGCCGATAGTAGGGCTCATACGGTGGGGTAGCGCGGACGCATATGCACACATTGGCAGGCACGTTTCTGCATGGTCAGAAGCGTGTAAGTACCTGAGAAACGCAGCCTGTTCGTCGTTCTCACGGCAGTACGTGATGCGGTGGCAGGTGTGTGCCTGTCGAGCCTCCGAGGTATCGAAGAGGTCTCAACTCACCTTCATGGGGGACGCGCGCCACGGCGCAAGCCACCGGCGCATAGATATATGTATGGTGCGCCCCTGATTTGCACCTCTTCATCCGACGATGTCCCTGATGTCCGCACGACGTGCGCGGGTACCCGGCCGCGCGAGTCCCGCCCGCCGACGAGACCGTCCGCGCCCCCGGCGGGAGTGAGGGCCGCCGACCCATTCGCAGCGGCGGCCAATCCTCATAGGGTGTGCAGTATTGGAAGCCGGTGTGGTCACGAGGAGGACTGCGGTGAGCGAGAAGAACCCGAAGCTGCGCGCCGAGCTGGAGGGTATCCCCACCTACAAGCCGGGAAAGCCCGCAGCGGCCGACGGCCCGGCAGCGTACAAGCTGTCCTCGAACGAGAACCCCTACCCGCCGCTGCCCGGCGTCATGGAGACCGTGACGGCGGCCGCCTGCGACCTCAACCGGTACCCGGACATGGCGTGCACCGCCCTGACCGAGGAACTGGCCGAGCGCTTCGGGGTGCCGGCCTCCCACGTGGCGACCGGCACCGGTTCGGTCGGCGTCGCCCAGCAGTTGATCCAGGCCACCAGCGGCCCCGGCGACGAGGTGATCTACGCCTGGCGCTCGTTCGAGGCCTACCCGATCATCGCCCAGATCAGCGGGGCGACCTCGGTCAAGGTGCCGTTGACCTCGGACGAGGTGCACGACCTGGACGCGATGGCGGACGCGATCACCGACCGCACCCGGCTGATCTTCGTCTGCAACCCCAACAACCCGACCGGCACGGTGGTGCGGCGGGCGGAGCTGGAGCGCTTCCTCGACCGGGTGCCCGGTGATGTGCTGGTCGTGCTCGACGAGGCCTACCGCGAGTTCATCCGCGACGCCGAGGTCCCGGACGGCGTGATGATCTACCGCGACCGGCCCAACGTCTGTGTGCTGCGCACGTTCTCCAAGGCGTACGGGCTGGCTGGGCTGCGGGTGGGCTTCGCGATCGCCCACGAGCCGGTGGCGGCGGCGCTGCGCAAGACCGCGGTGCCGTTCGGCGTGAGCCAGCTGGCGCAGGAGGCGGCGGTCGCCTCGCTGCGGGCCGAGGACGAGCTGCTGGGCCGGGTCGGCTCGCTCGTGTGCGAGCGCACGCGCGTGGTCGACACGCTGCGCGCCCAGGGCTGGACCGTGCCCGAGACCCACGCCAACTTCGTGTGGCTGCGGCTGGGGGAGCGCACGGTCGCCTTCGCCGAGGCGTGTGAGCAGGCGGGCGTGGTCATCAGGCCGTTCGCGGGCGAGGGTGTGCGGGTGACCATCGGCGAGACCGAGGCGAACGACATCTTCCTGAAGGCGGCCGAGGCGTTCCGCAAGGAGGCGTGAGCGGTTCCTTGCGGTCTTCGAGGGCCCGTTCGGCGGGTGTGCGCTCCGTGCGCACACCGCCGGACGGGCCCTCAGTCGTCGACGAGCTCCACGCGCACCGGGTCGCCGGCGCGGACGGAGGCCAGCCGGCGCGGATCGCCGTCGATCCGGCCGAGGACGTTGCACGGACTGGCCAGACGGCACTCGTCGCCGCGTGAGATCGGTGTGGGGCCGTAGGGGAGGGCGAGGGCGTCGCCGTCGGTCCAGAAGGCCACGGTGCCGGGTTCGACGACCTGCCGGGCGTCCGTTTCACGTGGAACCGTGACGCCGGTGTCGAAGTAGACCTCTTCGCCCCAGGTATGGGCGGAGGAGACCAGCGGCAGCTCCCTGAGGAGAGCGTGTGCGGTGGGGGTGTCGTCGAGGGTCGCGGTGATCCGGTCGGCGGGCCAGGAGATCCGTATCTGCATGGCGTGCAATTCAACAAGTTGTTGAAGTTCTCGCCAAGAGGTCGCCTCCACGGCGGAGGGGGCACCCCCGGTGACACGGCCAAAATCAGTACGTCATAATTGCTTGTGAATGTGAACGCGTTCACAAGCAAGTCCGATTGCTGCCCTGTTGTGCAGGACATGCCAGGGCAAACCGCCGTCGTGACCACGACGACGTAAGGAGAGTGACGACGTGAACCTGGCTTTGGCGCCGGAGACGCTGGCGCGCTGGCAGTTCGGCATCACGACCGTCTACCACTTCCTGTTCGTCCCCCTGACGATCTCCCTGGCCGCGCTGACGGCCGGGCTGCAGACCGCATGGGTGCGCACGGAGAAGGAGAAGTACCTCAGGGCCACCAAGTTCTGGGGCAAGCTCTTCCTGATCAACATCGCCATGGGCGTGGTCACCGGCATCGTGCAGGAGTTCCAGTTCGGCATGAACTGGTCGGACTACTCGCGCTTCGTCGGCGACATCTTCGGGGCCCCGCTCGCCTTCGAGGCTCTGATCGCGTTCTTCTTCGAGTCCACCTTCATCGGCCTGTGGATCTTCGGCTGGGACAAGCTGCCCAAGCGGATCCACCTGGCCTGCATATGGATGGTGTCGATCGGCACCCTCCTGTCCGCGTACTTCATCCTGGCGGCCAACTCCTGGATGCAGCACCCCGTCGGCTACCGGATCGACAAGGCCAGGGGACGCGCGGAGCTCACCGACTTCTGGGCGGTCCTCACCCAGAACACCGCGCTCAGCCAGGCCTTCCACACGCTCTCCGCGTCCTTCCTGACCGGCGGCGCCTTCATGGTCGGCGTCGCCGCCTACCACCTCGCCCGCAAGAAGCACGTGGGCACGATGAAGACCTCGCTGCGGCTCGGCCTGATCACCGTCGTCATCGCCGGAATGCTCACCGCGATCAGCGGCGACACCCTCGGCAAGGTCATGTTCAAGCAGCAGCCGATGAAGATGGCCTCCGCCGAGGCCCTGTGGGACGGCCAGAAGCCGGCTCCGTTCTCGATCTTCGCCTACGGCAATGTGGAGAAGGGCCACAACACGGTCGCCGTCGAGATACCCGGCCTGCTGTCCTTCCTGGCGGACGACAACTTCAGCTCCTACGTCCCCGGCATCAACGACGTCAACAAGGCCGAGCAGCAAAAGTTCGGGCCCGGCGACTACCGGCCCAACATCCCGGTCACCTTCTGGGGCTTCCGCTGGATGATCGGGTTCGGCATGGCGTCCTTCGCCATCGGCATGGCCGGACTCTGGCTCACCCGCAAGAAGTTCCTGCTGCCGCAGCACCTGCGCGTCGGCGAGGACGAGGTGCCGCACCTGGTGGTGTTCAAGAACAAGGCGCTGGGACCGCAGCTGACCACGTGGTACTGGCGGATCGCCGTCTGGACGCTGGCCTTCCCGCTGATCGCCAACTCCTGGGGCTGGATCTTCACCGAGATGGGCCGCCAGCCGTGGGCCGTCTACGGCGTGCTCCAGACCCGGCAGGCGGTCTCCCCCGGCGTCTCCCAGGGCGAGGTCCTCACCTCCATCGCCGTCTTCACGGCGCTCTACGCCATCCTCGCCGTCGTCGAGGTCAAGCTGCTCGTGAAGTACGTCAAGGCCGGCCCGCCCGAACTCACGGAGGCCGACCTCAACCCGCCCACCAGGATCGGCGGCGACCTCCGTGACGCCGACAAGCCGATGGCCTTCTCCTACTAGGCCGAGGGAGGCACTGTCATGGAACTGCACGACATCTGGTTCGTCCTCATCGCCGTCCTGTGGACCGGCTACTTCTTCCTGGAGGGCTTCGACTTCGGAGTCGGCGTCCTCACCAAGCTCCTCGCCCGCGACCGGCCCGAGAAGCGGGTGCTGATCAACACCATCGGCCCCGTCTGGGACGGCAACGAGGTCTGGCTGCTCTCCGCGGGCGGCGCCACCTTCGCCGCCTTCCCGGAGTGGTACGCCACGCTCTTCTCCGGCTTCTACCTGCCGCTGCTGGCCATCCTGGTCTGCCTGATCGTGCGCGGGGTCGCCTTCGAGTACCGCGCCAAGCGGCCCGAGGAGAACTGGCAGCGCAACTGGGAGACCGCGATCTTCTGGTGCTCGCTGATCCCCGCCTTCCTGTGGGGCGTGGCCTTCGGCAACATCGTGCACGGAGTCAAGATCGACAAGAACTTCGAGTACGTCGGCGGCATCGGCGATCTGCTCCACCCGTACGCGCTGCTCGGCGGGCTGGTCACCCTGACGCTGTTCACCTTCCACGGCGCGGTCTTCACGGCCCTCAAGACCGTCGGCGACATCCGGGAACGGGCCCGCGGGCTCGCCCTGAAGTTGGGCCTGGTGACGGCGGTCGTGGCGCTGGCCTTCCTGCTGTGGACCCAGGCCGACACCGGCAACGGACGGAGCCTGGTCGCGCTGGTCGTGGCCGTCGCCGCCCTGGTCGCCGCTCTGGTGGCCAACCAGCTGGGCCGTGAGGGATGGTCGTTCGGGCTGTCCGGCGTCACCATCGTGGCCGCCGTGGCGATGCTCTTCCTGTCGCTCTTCCCGAACGTCATGCCGTCCACCCTGGACGCGAGCTGGAGCCTGACGGTCACCAACGCCTCGTCCAGCCCGTACACCCTGAAGATCATGACCTGGTGCGCGGGGATCGCCACGCCGCTCGTCCTGCTCTACCAGGGCTGGACGTACTGGGTGTTCCGCAAGCGGATCGGCACGCAGCACCTCGCCGACGCCGCGCACTGAGTCCGGCCGGGGTGTGTTTCACGTGAAACACATCCCTTGGGACCGAAGGGCATGTTTCACGTGAAACCGATCGATCCGCGCCTCCTGCGCTACGCACGGGCCACCCGGCTCTTCCTGCTGGCCGTCATCGCCCTCGGCGCCCTCGGGGCGGGACTGGTCATCGCCCAGGCCATGCTCATCGCCGAGATCGTGGTCGGCGCGTTCCAGCACCGGATGACGGCCGGCGAACTGACCACGCCGCTCCTGCTGCTGGCGTCCGTCGCCTGCGGCCGTGCGCTGGTGTCCTGGCTGACCGAGCTGGCCGCCCACCGGGCCAGCGCGGCCGTCAAGTCCGAGCTGCGCGGGCGGCTGCTGGAACGGGCGGCGGCGCTGGGCCCCGGCTGGCTCAGCGGCCAGCGCACCGGATCGCTGGTCGCACTGGCCACCCGGGGCATCGACGCCCTGGACGACTACTTCTCCCGCTATCTGCCGCAGCTCGGCCTCGCGGTGGTCGTCCCGGTGGCGGTGCTGGCGCGGATCGTCACCGAGGACTGGGTGTCGGCGGCCATCATCGTCGCCACCTTGCCCCTCATCCCCGTCTTCATGATGCTGATCGGCTGGGCCACCCAGTCCCGCATGGAGCGTCAGTGGCGGCTGCTGTCCCGGCTGTCCGGGCACTTCCTGGACGTGGTCGCGGGCCTGCCCACCCTGAAGGTGTTCGGCCGGGCCAAGGCACAGGCGGAGTCGATCCGGCGCATCACCGGCGAGTACCGGCAGGCGACCCTGCGCACCCTGCGCATCGCCTTCCTGTCCTCCTTCGCGCTGGAGCTGCTGGCCACCCTGTCGGTGGCCCTGGTCGCCGTGACGATCGGCATGCGCCTCGTCAACGGCGAGATGGCCCTGTACGTCGGGCTGGTCATCCTCGTGCTGGCGCCCGAGGCGTATCTGCCGCTGCGCCAGGTCGGCGCCCAGTACCACGCGGCGGCGGAGGGGCTGGCCGCCGCGGAGGAGATCTTCACCGTCCTGGAGACCCCGGTCCCCGAGACCGGCGCAGGCGCCGTTCCCACCGGGGCGCTGGCCTTCGAGAACGTGAGCGTCCGCTACCCCGGACGCGCCGCGGACGCCGTGCGCGAGGTGTCCTTCGCCGTGGAGCCGGGGGAGACCGTGGCGCTCGTCGGGCCGAGCGGCGTGGGCAAGTCGACCCTCCTGAACGTCCTGCTCGGCTTCGTCGCGCCCACCACGGGCTGGGTGCGGATCGGCGGAGCCGACCTCACCGGCCTCGACCTCGACGAGTGGCGCTCCCGCATCGCCTGGGTGCCGCAGCGACCGCACCTGTACGCGGGCACGATCGCCGAGAACGTACGGCTGGCCCGGCCCGACGCCGACGACGCCGCCTTGCGCACGGCACTGGCCGACGCGGGCGCGCTGGAGTTCGTGGACGCGCTGCCGCGGGGAGCGGACACCGTCCTCGGCGAGGACGGCGCCGGGCTGTCGGCCGGACAGCGGCAACGGCTCGCGCTCGCCCGGGCCTTCCTCGCCGACCGCCCCGTCCTGCTGCTCGACGAGCCGACCGCCGCCCTGGACGGCGCGACCGAGGCCGAGGTCGTCGCCGCGGTGCGGCGGCTGTCGGCCGGCCGGACCGTGCTGCTCGTGGTGCACCGGCCCGCCCTGCTGAGTGCGGCGGACCGGGTGGTGCGGCTCGACGGCGCCGAGGCGCTTCAGGGCGTCCGCTCCGCCGTACGGCCCGCCGAGCCGCACCCGGCGGAGGCGCACCCGGCGCAGGCGCACCCGGTGGACGACGACGGGACGGCCGAGCCTCAGGCCGCCGCCCGGATCACGGGCGCCGGCGCCCTGGCCCGAGTCCGGGCGATGTCCGGCCCCCGGCGGGGCCGTCTCGCCCTCGCCCTGCTGCTGGGCAGCCTCGCCCTGGGCAGCGCCGTCGGACTGATGGCCACCTCCGGCTGGCTCATCTCGCGGGCGTCGCAGCACCCGCCGGTGCTCTATCTCATGGTGGCCGTCACGGCGACCCGCACCTTCGGCATCGGCCGGGCCGTCTTCCGGTACGCCGAACGGCTCGTGTCGCACGACGCGGTGCTGCGGATGCTCGCCGACACCCGGGTCGCCGTCTACCGGCGGCTGGAGCGGCTGTCACCGGCCGGGCTGCGCCGGGTGCGCCGGGGCGACCTGCTGACCCGCCTCGTCGCCGACGTGGACGCGTTGCAGGACTACTGGCTGCGCTGGCTGCTGCCCGCCGGATCGGCGGTGGTCGTCTCCGCCGGCGCCGTCGCGTTCACGGCCTTGCTGCTGCCCGTGGCCGGTGCGGTGCTCGCCGCGGGACTGCTCGTGGCGGGGGCCGGTGTCCCGCTGGTCACCGCCGCCGTGTCCCGGCGCGCCGAACACCGGCTGGCGCCCGCCCGCGGGGTGCTGGCGACCCGGATCACCGATCTGCTGACCGGGACCGCCGAGCTGACGGTCGCGGGCGCGCTGCCCGACCGCGCGGCCCGGGCCCGGCGGGCCGACACCGCGCTCACCCGGATCGCCTCGCGCGCGGCCACCGCCACCGCCCTCGGCGACGGGCTCACCGCACTGGTCTCGGGCCTGACCGTCACGGCGGCGGCCCTCGTCGGCGTTCAGGCGGTCGCCGACGGACGGCTCGGCGGCGTCACCCTGGCCGTCGTCGTCCTCACCCCGCTGGCCGCCTTCGAGGCGGTGCTCGGGATGCCGCTCGCCGTGCAGTACCGGCAGCGGGTGCGGCGCAGCGCGGAACGCGTCCACGAGATCCTCGACGCGCCCGAACCGGTGCGCGAGCCCGAGCGGCCGCGGCAGGCGCCCGCGCGGCCGTTCCCGCTCGTCGTGAAGGGACTCACGGCCCGGTACGCCGGACAGGACCGGGAGGCGCTCGCCGGCCTCGATCTGCGTCTCGAAGAGGGCCGCAGGGTCGCCGTGGTCGGACCCTCCGGGGCCGGCAAGACGACGCTGGCGCAGGTGCTGCTGCGGTTCCTCGACCCGGAGGCGGGCGCCTACACCCTCGGCGGGGTCGACGCCCGTTCCCTGGACGGCGACGACGTACGACGGCTCGTCGGGCTGTGCGCCCAGGACGCGCACCTCTTCGACAGCTCGGTACGGGAGAACCTGCTGCTGGCCAAGAAGGACGCGACCGAGCCGGAGCTGCGGGGCGTGCTGGCGCGGGCCCGGCTGCTGGACTGGGCCGACTCCCTGCCCGACGGCCTCGACACGCTGGTCGGCGAGCACGGTGCGCGGCTGTCCGGCGGACAGCGGCAGCGGCTGGCCCTGGCCCGGGCGCTGCTCGCCGACTTCCCGGTCCTGCTGCTCGACGAGCCGGCCGAGCACCTCGACCTGCCGACCGCCGACGTGCTCACCGCGGATCTGCTGGCCGCCACCGAGGGCTGTACGACCCTGCTCGTCACCCACCGCCTGGCCGGTCTTGAGGCCGTGGACGAGGTGATCGTCCTGGCCGGCGGCCGGGTGGTGCAGCGCGGGCCGTACGCGGAACTGGCCGCCCTGCCCGGCCCGCTGCGGCGGATGGCCGAGCGCGAGGCGGCGACGGAGGAACGGGCGGGCGCGCGGTAGCGGACACCGCGTCCCGCGCCGGGGGAGCGGCTGTTACGGCCGCTCCCCCAGGATCCGCTCGATCACGACCGCGACGCCGTCCTCGTTGTTGGGGGCGGTCCGCCCGGTCGCCGCGGCGACCGCGGCGGGGTGGGCGTTGCCCATGGCGTACGACCGGCCGGCCCAGGTGAGCATCTCGACGTCGTTCGGCATGTCGCCGAAGGCGACGACCTCCTCGTGCGAGATGCCCCGTTCGGCGCAGCACAGGGCGAGCGTGCTGGCCTTGGAGACCTCCGCCGCGCTGATCTCCAGCAGGGCGCTGGGACTGGAGCGGGTGATGGCGACGCGGGCGCCGACGGCGACGCGGGCGGCGGTGAGGAAGGCGTCGGGCTCCAGCGTCGGGTGGTAGGCGAGGATCTTCAGGATCGGCTGGCCGACGGCGACGCCGTCCGGCGCCAGCAGCTCCTCGGCCGGCGCGAGATGGTCCGGCGCCTCCATGTGCAGCTTGGGGTACTCCGGCTCCTGGTGGAAGCCGTACGTCTGCTCGACCGCGCAGACCGTGCCCGGCGCGGCGTCCCGGATCAGCCGTATCGCCTCCAGCGCGTGCCGCGGCGTCAGCTCGCGCACCTTCACGAAGCGGTGGGCGCCGGGGCCGCCGTGCAGATCGACCACGGCGGCGCCGTTGCCGCAGATCGCCAGGCCGTGGCCGTGCACGTGCTCGGCGACGACGTCCATCCAGCGGGCCGGGCGGCCGGTGACGAAGAAGACCTCGATGCCGGCCTCCTCCGCCGCGGCGAGGGCGGCGACCGTGCGGGGCGACACCGACTTGTCGTCGCGCAGCAGGGTCCCGTCGAGGTCGGTGGCGATCAGCCGCGTCGGAACGAACGGGGCGGCTGCCCGCTCCAGCGAGGTCGAGAGCTGGGGGGAAGCCGGGGTCTCGGACTGTCGAGTCGCTGAGGTCACCGCGCCATTGTCCCGCATATGCCCGCACGTGCGTGCGGGAGTGCGCACATTTGATGCACGCGCGGTCACGAGAGGCACGATTTCGGTCACGACGGGTTCGCCGACCCGTCCACGGCCCCCGGCTACGCCAGCAGTCCGGGCGCCTCCGTGGCGATCTTCTCGAAGACCTTCTCGTCCGCGGCGAAGTCGGAGTCCGGGATGGGCCAGTGCAGCACGATCTCGGTGAAGCCCAGGTCCCGGTGCCGGCCCGCGAAGTCGACGAACGCCTCGACCGACTCCAGCGGCCGCTGCCGGTCCGGGGTGAAGCCGGTGAGCAGAATCTTGTCGACCTCGGCGACATCGCGGCCGAGCTCCGCGCAGGCCGCGCCGAGCTTGTCGATCTGCCCGCGCAACGCCGCCACCGACTGCTCGGGGGTCCCCGACTCGAACAGCGACGGGTCGCCGGTGGTCACCCACGCCTGTCCGTACCGGGCGGTCAGTCTCAGCCCGCGCGGTCCGGTGGCGGCCACCGCGAACGGCAGCCGGGGGCGCTGCACACAGCCGGGGAGGTTGCGCGCCTCGTGCGCCGAGTAGAACTCGCCCCCGGAGGACACCGAGTCCTCGGTCAGCAGCCGGTCGAGCAGCGGCACGAACTCCGCGAGACGGTCGGCGCGCTCCCGAGGTGACCACGGCTCCTGCCCGAGCACGGTGGCGTCGAAGCCGGTGCCGCCCGCGCCGATGCCGAGGGTGATCCTGCCGCCGGAGACGTCGTCGAGCGAGATCAGCTCCTTGGCGAGGGTGACCGGGTGGCGGAAGTTCGGCGAGGTCACCATGGTCCCCAGCCGCATCCGGCCGGTCGCCGCCGCGGCGGCGGTGAGGGTCGGGACGGCGCCGAACCACGGGCCGTCCCGGAACGTGCGCCAGGACAGGTGGTCGTAGGTGTAGCCGGCGTGGAAGCCCAGCTCCTCGGCGCGTGTCCAGGTCGAGCGGCCGCCCTCGTGCCAACGGAGGTAGGGAAGGATCAAGGTGCTCAGGCGCAGGCTCATGGGCCCGAGCCTAAGCGGCCACCGGTGTTTCACGTGAAACAGCCACCGCACCCGGCCGCCCAGCGATCGTCACCGCACCCGGCCGCTCAGCCATGAGGTGAGACCGATCATCGGGACGCGCTCCTTGTACGTACGGTCGCCGGGCAGCGGAATGACCAGGCGGTAGCCGGGCGGGAAGCGGCGCGCCGTGACGAACGCCCGGTCGCCGAAGACGGCCCGGAGGAAGGCGGGCACCTCGTCGCGGGGCAGGTCGAGGAACTCCACGCCCTCGACCGTGATCAGCGCGTCGTCGTCCGGGTAGAGCCGCACGGTCACCCGGGGCAGGCCGCCGAACTCCACGAACGCCTCGTGCGGCAGCGTGCCGTCCGGGTCGGTGGTGACGCCGACGCCGGCCGCGCTGCGCCGCGAGGTCTGGTCGGCGCCGATGTCATGGGTCACCTCGATCTCCCGCAGGTACTCCTCGGCGAGGGAGCGGCAGGCCGTGACGGCGGCCTCGGTGGTGGGGAGGTGGCTGTCCATGCCGTCGATCATGCCGGACCGGTGCCGGGATCAGCGGCCCGAGGGGAACCGCAGGTACCGGGGCGGCACGGCCTTGGTCAGCCAGACGCCGTTGGCGCTGACCTGGAAGACATGACCGTCGCGGTGCATGGCGCCGGCGTCCACGCAGAGCACGACCGGCCGGCCGCGGCGGGCGCCGACCCGGGCGGCGGTCTCGCGGTCGGTCGAGAGGTGCACGTCGTGCCGGTGCATGGGCCGCAGGCCCTCCGCGCGGATCGGCTCGACATTGCGGGGCACGGTCCCGTGGTAGAGGTACGGCGGCGGGATGGCCGGGGACAGACCGAGGTCGACCTCGACGGTGTGGCCCTGGCTGGCGCGGATCCGCTCGCCGTCGACGGCGAAGCGCTGCTTGTCGTTGGCGGCCACCACATGGGCCAGCTCGTCCCGGGTGAACGGGAATCCGTGGGCGGCGGCCGCCGCGATCAGCGTGTCGATCGCCACCCAGCCGCCCTCGTCCAGCCTGAGCCCGATCCGCTCCGGCTGGTGGCGGAGGTGCCTGGAGAGGTACTTCGACACCTTCACGGTGCGCCGCTCGTCCATGCCTCCGGGGGGCCGTCCGTTCGTGCCGTCGGGAGGCCGTACGTCCGTGCCGCCGACGCGTCGTCCATTCATGCCACCAGCGTGCCGGGAGAGACCAGCATCACGCAGGTTGTTTTCCGTGCGGAGGTTTGATCCACAGCAAGGTGACGTTATCCACAGCGGAATCCCGGGATTCTGTGGACAACCGAGCCGATCGCGGCACTCCCGGCCTTCCCCTAGGGCTCCGTACGCCTGGAGTCGGACGCCAAGACGGCTCTGGAGTCTGACGACCCGCGTGGCACACGTCACTACTGTCGAGGGCGTGACTGTGATCGCGACCGAAAGCCTGAGCAAGCGGTTCCCCCGGGTGACCGCGCTTGACCGGCTCTCCGTGGACGTCGGACCCGGTGTGACCGGACTCGTCGGCGCCAACGGGGCCGGCAAGTCCACACTGATCAAGATCCTGCTGGGTCTGTCCCCCGCCACCGAGGGCCGCGCCGAGGTGCTCGGCCTGGACGTCGCCACCAAGGGCGCCGCCATCCGCGAACGCGTCGGCTACATGCCGGAACACGACTGCCTGCCACCGGACGTCTCGGCCACCGAGTTCGTCGTCCACATGGCGCGCATGTCCGGCCTGCCGCCCACCGCGGCCCGCGAACGCACCGCGGACACCCTGCGCCACGTCGGCCTGTACGAGGAGCGCTACCGCCCCATCGGCGGCTACTCCACCGGCATGAAGCAGCGCGTCAAGCTCGCCCAGGCCCTGGTGCACGACCCGCAGCTGGTCTTCCTCGACGAGCCGACCAACGGCCTCGACCCGGTCGGCCGCGACGAGATGCTCGGCCTGATCCGCCGCATCCACACCGACTTCGGCATCTCGGTCCTGGTCACCTCCCACCTGCTGGGCGAACTGGAACGCACCTGCGACCACGTCGTCGTGGTCGACGGCGGCAAATTGCTGCGCTCCAGCTCCACCACCGACTTCACCCAGACCACGACGACCCTCGCCGTCGAGGTCACCGACAGCGACGAGCACCCGGACGGCACCGGCGCGGTGCGCGACGCGCTCCACGCGCGCGGGGTGCGCACCGAGGACGGCAGCGGACTGCCGGGCGCCGGCCACGTATTGCTGCTCACCGCACAGGGCGAGGAGACGTACGACCTGGTGCGGGACGTGATCGCGGACCTCGGCCTCGGCCTGGTGCGCATGGAGCAGCGCCGCCACCACATCGCGGAGGTCTTCCGCGACGACGGGGCGAACACCCCTGCGAGCGCTTCCCCGAGCACCCCCCTGAGCGCCCCCCGGAACGACGACGGACAGCGGAAGGAGGCGGCCGGCCATGACGGTTGAGCGGCCCACCGGGACACCGGTCACCTCGGCGGGCGACCAGACCCGCATCCACAACATCGGCTACCGCACCTACGACGGCCCCCGGCTCGGCCGCGCCTACGCCCGCCGTTCGCTGTACTCGCAGTCCCTGCGCGGCGCCTACGGCCTCGGCCGCTCGGGCCGCTCCAAGGTGCTGCCGATGCTGCTGTTCGCGGTGATGTGCCTGGTCGCGGCGATCCTGGTCGCCGTCACGGTCACCACCAAGGCCAAGGACCTGCCCGTCCACTACACGCGCTACGCGATCATCATGCAGGGCCTCATCAGCCTGTACGTCGCCTCGCAGGCGCCCCAGTCCGTCTCGCGCGACCTGCGCTTCAAGACGGTCCCGCTGTACTTCTCGCGGCCCATCGAGACCGCCGACTACGTCCGCGCCAAGTACGCGTCGCTGGCCTCGGCGATCTTCATCCTGACCGCCGCCCCGCTGCTCGTGCTCTATGTCGGCGCGCTGCTGGCCAAGCTCGACTTCGCCGACCAGACCAAGGGATTCGCCGAAGGACTCGTCTCCGTGGCCCTGCTCTCACTGCTCTTCGCCGGCATCGGCCTGGTCATCGCCGCCGTCACCCCACGCCGCGGCTTCGGCATCGCCGCCGTGATCGCAGTACTGGTCATCTCCTACGGCGCGGTCTCCACCCTGGAGGCCATCGCCGACACCCAGAGCAGCACCGGCGCCATCCCGTGGATCGGCCTGTTCTCGCCGGTCACCCTCATCGACGGGGTGCAGACCGCCTTTCTCGGCGCCACCTCCTCGGCGCCCGGCGCGGCCGGCCCCGGCAGCGGCCAGGGCGTCGTCTACGTCCTCGTCGTCCTCGGCCTCATCGCCGGCGCCTACGGCCTGCTGCTGCGCCGCTACAAGAAGGTGGGACTGTGACAACCCTGCGCATCGACCACGTCTCCCGCTGGTTCGGCAACGTGGTCGCCGTCAACGACATCACCATGACGATCGGCCCCGGCGTCACCGGCCTGCTCGGCCCCAACGGCGCCGGCAAGTCCACGCTGATCAACATGATGGGCGGCTTCCTCGCCCCGTCCACCGGCTCCGTCACCCTCGACGACCAGCCGGTGTGGCGCAACGAGCAGATCTACCGGCACATCGGCGTCGTCCCCGAGCGCGAGGCGATGTACGACTTCCTCACCGGCCGCGAGTTCGTCGTCGCCAACGCCGAACTGCACGGCCTGGGCGCCAAGGCCGCCCAGAAGGCGCTGGCCACGGTCGAGATGGAGTACGCGCAGGACCGCAAGGTCGCCACCTACTCCAAGGGCATGCGGCAGCGCGTGAAGATGGCCAGCGCCCTGGTGCACGAACCGTCGTTGCTCCTGCTGGACGAGCCGTTCAACGGGATGGACCCGCGCCAGCGCATGCAGCTGATGGACCTGCTGCGGCGCATGGGCGACGAGGGCCGCACCGTCCTGTTCTCCTCGCACATCCTGGAGGAGGTCGAGCAGCTCGCCCGGCACATCGAGGTCGTCGTCGCCGGACGGCACGCGGCCAGCGGCGACTTCCGCCGGATCCGCCGGCTGATGACCGACCGCCCGCACCGCTACCTGGTGCGCTCCAGCGACGACCGGGCGCTGGCCGCCGCGCTGATCGCGGACCCGTCGACGTCCGGCATCGAGGTGGACCTCGCCGAGGGCGCGCTGCGCATCCAGGCCGTCGACTTCGGCCGGTTCACGGCCCTGCTGCCCCGGGTGGCCCGGGACCACGGCATCCGGCTGCTCACGGTCTCGCCGTCCGACGAGTCCCTCGAGTCCGTCTTCTCGTACCTGGTCGCGGCGTAGGAGGCCCTGATGTACGACCCCACAGTCGCCCGGCTCACCTACCGGGCCCTGCTCGGCCGGCGCCGGGCCCTCATCCTCGGCGCGCTGCCGCTGCTGCTGATCGTGATCTCCGTGGTGGTGCGCGCGCTGACCGGCGCCGACGACCAGACGGCGGCGGACGTGCTGGGCGGGTTCGCGCTCGCCACCATGGTGCCGATCATCGGCGTCATCGCCGGTACCGGTGCGATCGGCCCCGAGATCGACGACGGCTCGGTGGTGTACCTGCTGTCCAAGCCGCTGAAGCGGCCGACGATCATCGTCACGAAGCTGATCGTGGCGATCGCGGTGACCATGGTCTTCTCGGCGGTCCCGACGCTGGTCGCCGGACTGATCCTCAACGGCAACGGACAGCAGATCGCCGTCGCCTACACGGTGGCCGCGCTGGTCGCCTCCATCGCCTACTCCGCGCTGTTCCTGCTGCTGGGGACGGTGTCCCGGCACGCGGTGGTCTTCGGCCTGGTCTACGCGCTGGTCTGGGAGGCGCTGTTCGGCTCCCTGGTGCCGGGGGCGCGCACGCTCAGCGTCCAGCAGTGGGCGCTGGCCGTGGCGCACCGGGTCGCCGGCGGTGACCTGGTGACCTCCGACGTCGGGCTGACGACCGGGGCGGTGCTGCTGGTGCTGGTCACCGTGCTGGCCACCTGGTACGCCGGGCAGAAGCTGCGGTCCCTGACGCTGGCCGGCGAGGAGTGAGCGGCCGGGGGCCGCGGCTGCCCTGAGGGACCGCTTGCGACGGGGTGCTTCCGATGGGCCGCTTCCGATGGGCCGCTCGCGACGGGCCGCTTCTTTACGCCGGCCTTCCTGACGGGGTCTTCACCCCGCTCTGCGAATGACCCCGGCCCGGCGGGCGCGAAATTCGGTGGCGCGGGCGGTGGGCGGGACGGCACAGTGAGGGTGTTCGCAGCGCCGGTCCGTGCCGGCGCCACGTTCTGGGAGAGGAGCTGGGCGATGTCGATGCACGGCAGTACGCCGAGCTCCCCGCAGGGCAGCCCGCGGCGGGCTCCGGAGTAGTCACTCGCTCCCGTCGGGCCCGCCCGCACGGGGAGCTGCCCGGGGCGGCCGCTTCGAGCACGCGATCCGCCATCGCGTGGGCCGCCCACCCGGAGGATTGGCCGAGTGGTAAGGCACCGGCTTGCTGAGCCGCGGTCGGGGACACCCCCGCGCACGTTCGATCCGTGCATCCTCCGCAGAGAAGAACTCCCGCTGCCGCCGAGCGGCCGCGACACCACCGGGACAGGCCCTGGCGGCGCCCGGCGCCCCGCCGGGCCCGCTCTCCCTCAGGCCAGCAGGCGTTCCAGTACCGCTGCGATGCCGTCGTCCTCGTTCGAGGCCGTCACCTCGTCGGCGACCGCCTTCAGGGACTCATGGGCGTTGGCCATGGCCACGCCGCGGGCGGACCAGGCGAACATCGGGATGTCGTTGGGCATGTCGCCGAAGGCGATCGTGTCGGCGGCCTTGACCCCCAGCCGCCGGGCCGCGAGCGAGAGCCCCGTGGCCTTCGACAGACCGAGGGGGAGCAGCTCCACGATGCCCGCGCCGGCCATGGTGACCGAGACGAAGCCGCCCGCGGCGCGCCGCGCCACGTCGGCCAGCTCGTCGTCCGTGAGGGTCGGGTGCTGGATGTAGATCTTGTTGAGCGGCGCGCTCCACAGATCGGACGCGTCCGTGAACGGGGTGCCCGGGAGCGACCCGGTCAGGGCGTACCCCGGGCCGACCAGCACGTCGCCGTCCAGCCCGTCCCGGCTCGCCGCCAGGTACAGCGGCCCGGTCGCCGCCTCGATCTTGGCCAGGGCCACCCCGGCCAGCCGCCGGTCCAGGGTCACCGAGGTCAGCAGCCGGTGCTCCCCGGCGTGGTACACCTGGGCGCCCTGGCCGCAGACCGCGAGGCCCCGGTAGCCGAGGTCGTCGAGTATGTGCCGCGTCCACGGCACTCCGCGCCCGGTGACCACGAGGTGGGCGGCGCCCGCCTCGGTGGCCGCGGCGAGCGCGTCCCGGGTGCGCGGTGAGACCGACCCGTCCGAGCGCAGCAGCGTCCCGTCGAGGTCGGTGGCGACCAGCCGGTACGGCAGGCCGCCGGACGTCGCGTCGCCGGCGGCCGCGGGAGCGGCGGCGGTCACTTGGCCTGCGGCTCCAGGACCTCCCGGCCGCCGAGGTAGGGCCGCAGCACCTCGGGCACCCGCACGGAGCCGTCGGCCAGCTGGTGGTTCTCCAGGATCGCGACGATCGTGCGCGGTACGGCGCACAGCGTGCCGTTCAGCGTGGCCAGCGGCTTGACCCGCCCGCCCGTCGCCCGACCGCCACCCCTGCCGGAGGTCGCTTCGCTCCCGCTGGACTTCTCACGCATCCGGATCGAGAGCCTACGGGACTGGAACTCGGTGCAGTCCGAGGTCGAGGTCAGCTCGCGGTACTTGCCCTGGGTCGGGATCCACGCCTCGCAGTCGAACTTGCGGGCGGCCGAGGAGCCCAGGTCGCCCGAGGCGACGTCGATGACGCGGAACGGCAGCTCCAGCGCGGTCAGCCACTGCTTCTCCCAGTCCAGCAGCCGCTGGTGCTCCGCCTGCGAGTCCTCGGGGGCCACGTAGGAGAACATCTCGACCTTGTCGAACTGGTGCACGCGGAAGATGCCGCGGGTGTCCTTGCCGTGCGAGCCGGCCTCGCGGCGGAAGCACGGCGAGAAGCCCGCGTAGCGCAGCGGCAGCTTGTCGGCGTCGAGGATCTCGTCCATGTGGTAGGCCGCCAGCGCCACCTCGGAGGTGCCGACCAGGTACAGGTCGTCCTTGTCGAGGTGGTAGACGTCCTGGGCGGCCTGGCCGAGGAAGCCGGTGCCCGCCATCGACTGGGGGCGCACCAGCGCCGGGGTCAGCATCGGCGTGAAGCCGGCCGCGGTGGCCTGGGCCATCGCCGCGTTCACCAGCGCCAGCTCCAGCAGGGCGCCGACACCGGTGAGGAAGTAGAAGCGCGAGCCGGAGACCTTGGCGCCGCGTTCCACGTCGATCGCGCCGAGGAGCTGGCCCAGCTCCAGGTGGTCCTTGGGCGCGAAGCCCTCGGCGCCGAAGTCGCGGATGGTGCCGTGCGTCTCCAGGGTGACGAAGTCCTCCTCGCCGCCGACGGGCACGTCGGGGTGGACGAGGTTGCCGAGCCGGAGCAGCAGTTCCTGGGTCTCGGCGTCGGCGGCGTCGCGCTCGGCGTCGGCGGCCTTGACGTCGGCAGCCAGCTGGCTCGCCTTCTTCAGCAGCTCGGCCTTCTCGTCGCCGGCGGCCTTGGGGATCAGCTTGCCCAGCGCCTTCTGCTCGGCGCGCAGCTCGTCGAAGCGGACGCCGGACGACCTGCGCCGCTCGTCGGCAGACAGGAGGGAGTCGACGAGCGCGACGTCCTCTCCACGGGCGCGCTGGGAGGCGCGCGCACGGTCGGGGTCCTCACGGAGCAGGCGAAGGTCAATCACGCGGTCAAGGCTACCCGTGCGCTGTCGCGGCCCACGACCCAGTATTCCGAACCGTGCTCCGCGCGCCGCCGCATACCGTTGGGGCGGAATTGCGGCGGTGTGTCAATAAGGTGTCCCCCGCTCCCTGGATGGAGGCAGCTTCCGGTCCGCCGGTTGACCGGATTTCCTTGTGCGACAGGGGACTTGGCGGTCGGCTTGTCCACAGGAATCCACTGCGGGCCAAGAGTTGTCCACAGGCTGTGCAGAAGATCTGTGGACTCCGGAATTGATCACGCGTGGCGCGCGATCGGAAGGAAGAATTCCTGCCCCAAACCAGTCCGACACCCACTTTCGGGTGGAAAAAGGTCGCCCCAAAAGATGAACCATGGGAAACGGGTGGACGAAGGGTGACCCGTGGGCCGACGGCCCGACCGGAGAGACACAGGCCGATTTGTCGACTGAGTCCCGGATCCGTGTCGACTTGTCCCCAGGTCGATCGGTCAGCCTGTGGATAACTTCTGTGGATAACGAAGCCGTGCAGGTGGACCGGCCCGTACGGGCGGGGCTGGCTAGAAACGGCCGTCCTGGCAGCGCGCGACCCAGTCCGCCGCGGCCCCGAACTCCTCGTCCGACGTACCCATGAACGGCGGCCGCACATCGGCGACGCCGACGTCCGCCCGCGGGTACGAGCCGAGGAAGCGCACCTGGAGGCAGAGCCGCTTCAGGCCCATCAGCGCCTCCGCCATCCGGCGGTCGGAGATGTGGCCCTCCGCGTCGACGCAGAAGCAGTAGTTGCCGATGCCCGCGCCCGTCGGCCGGGACTGGAGCAGCATGAGGTTGATCCCGCGGGTGGCGAACTCGCCCAGCAGGTCGCGCAGTCCGCCGGGATGGTCGGCGCGCTGCCACAGCACCACCGACGTCTTGTCCGCGCCGCTCGGCGCCGCGGGCCGGGCGGGCCGGCCCACCAGGACGAACCTGGTCTGCGCGTTCTCCGCGTCGTGGATCTCCGTCTCCAGCGCCTCCAGGCCGTACCGGGCGGCGGCGAACTCGCCCGCGAAGGCGGCGTCGTAGCGGCCCTCCTGCACCAGCCGGGCGCCGTCCGCGTTGGAGGCGGCCGACTCCCAGAGGGCGTCCGGCAGGTTCGCCCTGAGCCAGTTGCGCACCTGCGGCTGGGCGGCCGGATGGGCGGTGACGGTCTTGATGTCGGACAGCTTAATGCCCGGCCTGACCAGCAGCGCGAAGGTGATCGACAGCAGCACCTCGCGGTAGATCATCAGCGGCTGGCCCGCGACGAGTTCGTCGAGCGTCGTGGTGATGCCGCCCTCGACGGAGTTCTCGATCGGCACGAACGCGGCCTCGGCCTCGCCGGTGCGGACCGCGTCCAGTGCGGACTGCACGGACACGTACGGGATCAGCTCCCGGGTGGCCGCCTCGGGAAGGGTGCGCAGGGCGACTTCGGTGAAGGTGCCCTCAGGACCGAGATACGCGTAGCTCGCTGGCATGACCTCACCCTAATGGCCCCGCCCCGGCTCGGCCCGCGTGTCTCACGCCCGCCCCCTCCGGCGGGTGAACCGACCGCCCCCGACGGGTGAAGGACCCTGCCTCACCGGGCCTCATCCCTCCAGCAGCCGCTGCCCCACGTACTCGCCCTTCGCCGCCCCGCCCGGGACGGCGAACAGACCGCTGGCCTCGTGCCGGACGAACGGCGACAGCGCGTCGCCGCGGTCCAGCTTGCGCTGCACGGGCACGAAGCCGCGCAGCGGGTCCGCCTGCCAGCAGACGAACAGCAGACCCGCGTCCGGCTCCCCGCGGCCGTCGAAGCCGTCGTGGTACGAGAAGGGCCGCCGCAGCATCGCCGCGCCGCCGTTCTGGTCGGGCCGGGTGATCCGGGCGTGGGCGTTGACCGGGACGACGAACGTGCCGTCCGCACCCGTCTTCTCCAGGTCCATCTCGGCGCTCTCACCGCTCCCGCCGAGCGGCGCGCCGTCGGACTTGCGCCGTCCGATGACGTTCTCCTGCTGGGGGAGCGACAGCTTCTCCCAGTCGTCCAGGAGCATCCGGATCCGGCGGACCACGACGTAGGAGCCGTTCGCCATCCATGCCGGGTCCCCGTCGGCGGGGACGAAGATCCGCCGGTCGAAGTCGGCGTCGGCCGGCTTCGGGTTGCGGGTGCCGTCGACCTGGCCCATCAGGTTGCGGGCCGTCATGGGATGCGCGGTGGCGCCCGGCGAGCGGTTGAAACCGTTCATCTGCCAGCGGACCCGGGCGGCACCGCCCGCCTCCTTCTGGATCGCGCGCAGGGCGTGGAAGGCGACCAGCGCGTCGTCGGCGCCGATCTGCACCCACAGGTCGCCGTCGCTGCGCGCCTTGTCGAGCCGGTCGGAGGAGAAGGCCGGCAGCGGGTCCAGGGCGGCCGGCCGCCGCTTCGTCAGGCCGGTGCGGTCGAAGAAGGCGCGCCCGAAGCCGAAGGTGATCGTCAGCGACGAGGGCCCCGCGTCCCGCGCGACGTCCGTGTCGCCGGACGCGGCCGGCTCGCCCGCCATCAGCCGCTCGGCCGTCGCCGACCAGCGGCGCAGCAGCGCGGCGGCCTCCGGGCGGCCCGCGCCGGCCGTCAGGTCGAAGGCGACGAGATGGCCGCGGGCCTGGAGGCCCTCGGTGATGCCGGGCTGATGTTTCCCGTGAAACATCGCCCGGTCGGCGCCGAGCGAGGTGAGCGGGGCGGCCCCGGCCGGCTCCGCCGCGTACCCCGCCGCCGCGCCCGCCGCGCCCAGGACGAGGCCGGTGGCGCCGGCCGTGCCGAGCAGCCGCCGGCGCGAGACGCCTGCGGCGGCAGGGGCGTCGGCAGGGGCGTCAGCGGGGGCGTCGGCCGGCCGGGGTCCCGACGGCGCGGGCGGGTCCTGGAGGGTCCGGTGGGTCCGGTCGGTCATGGTGGTTCAGCCGATCTGCGCGTTCTTGGTGACGGTGACCTGGTCGATGTCGGAGGTCCGCACGGTCACGGCGACCTGCCAGTCGCCCGCCATGGGGATCTCCACCCCGCTCGCCGCCCAGTGCCCGGTGGTGATGTGGTCGGGGGCCACCGGCAGCGGTCCGACGCTCTTTGCGGTCAGCGTGAAGGCGACCTTGACCTCGGGGACGTCGAAGGCCTTGCCGTCGGGCCGCTGCACATAGAGGTGCATCTCGTTGCCGCCCACGCGCGCGGGGTCGATGTCGAGCCGTACGACGCCCTTGCCGTTCCGGCCGCCGGTGTCGAACGGCATGTCGAGGGTGACGGCGCCGGCCGAGGCCGATGTGTCCGACGAGGACGCCGACGAGGAGGCGGCCGCCGCGGCCTCCTGCTCGGTGCGCCCGGGTTCGGTCTGCGTCAGCACGGTGGTGACGGCGAGCAGGACGACGGCGACGCCCGCCTCGGCCAGCACCGAGCGGCGCAGGCCGTACCGGTTCGGGTCGGCGTCGCGCTGCCGCTTGGTCCGGGCGGCCGCCACGGCGGCCCGCTGCCGGGCGAGCTGGGCGGCCCGCCGGGCGTCGCCGCCGCCCGCCCCGGGCTGCTTCTCCTTCGCCGAGTTCGCCGAGTTCGCCGAGTTCGCCGAGTTCGCCGGGCTCGCGGCCTCCTCCGCCTTCTCAGCCTTTGCTGCCTTCCCCGAGGGCGCCGCCTTCCCCGGGTTCGCCGCCTTCGGCGACGCTCCGGCGGCGGCCGTCGCCGGCACGGACTTTGGCTCCGCCGTCTTGGCACGGCCCTTCCTGCCCGTCCGCGCAGCGGCCCGGTCCGCGGCCGCCTCGGCCAGGCGGGCGGTCCAGCGCCGGGAGAAGGAGGCGAGCGCGACGAGCAGCAGCACCAGGGCGATCTTGACCAGCAGCAGCTGCCCGTAGCGCGTGCCGGTCAGCGCGGACCAGGAGCCGAGCTGGCGCCAGGACTGGTAGACGCCGGTGGCGACCAGTGCGACGACGGCGCCGAAGGCCAGGCGCGAGAAGCGGTGCACGGCGGCGGGCTCGACCGGCTGGTCCGCGGGCGCCCGGTACAGCGCGACCAGGAGGGCGGCGAGCCCGCCGAGCCAGACGGCCACGGCCAGCAGGTGGACGACGTCGACGGGCATGGCGATGCCCGGCTGGAGGCCGACCGAGGCGTGCTCGGCCATCGCCCAGCTCGCGGCGAGCCCGGCGGCGACCACGCTCCCGCCGATCGCGAGCCCGAAGGTTAGGTCCCGCTTCTCCCCGTCATCGCGGTCCTCGCGCTTGACGTACGCCCCGAAGAGCACCGCCACGAACAGCGCCGCAGCGGCCAGCAGCAGCAGCCGGGAGACCAGGGCCGCGCCGCTCTTGGTCTGGAGCACCTGCCCGAGGAGGTCCAGGTCGAAGACGTCCCCGACCTTGCCGGAGGTGGTGTAGGAGCCGCGCAGGAGCAGCAGCGCGAGGGTGGCCGCGGTGAGCGTGAGCCAGCCGGAGACGACGAGTCGCTGCACGGCCCGCACCCCGGCCCCGCGCTGCCAGCAGGCCAGGACGAAGGCGGCGCCGCCGGTCAGCAGGATGAAGCCGGCGTAGGAGGCGTAGCGGCCCACCCCGTACAGCAGGCCGACGATTCCGCTGCCCACCTCCTGCCCGCCGGTGACGACCGCCGTCTTGGAGGGGGCCCCGACGGAGAAGGTGTAGGCGCCGCCGACGGGGTGGCTGTCGGCGGAGACGACCTGGTAGGTGACGGTGTAGGTGCCCTTGGCCAGGCCGCCGCGCAGGTGCACGGCGTAGGTGGTGCCGCTGGTGTTGGCCGGCTTGCCGGTGTTGACCCGCTTGCCCGCCGGGTCGAGCACGCGCAGCGAGTCGTCGCTCATGGCGACCTGCTCGGAGAAGGTCAGCGACACCTGGGTGGGCGCCTGCGGGACCACCACCCCCTGCTGGGGGTCGCTGCCGGTCAGCGCGGCGTGCGCGGAGGCGGGGCCCGCGCCGCCCAGCAGCAGGCCGACGACGGCGAGGAGCAGCAGTACCAGGGGCCGGACGGCCCGGGGGGTGATGGTCCGCGTCAAGGTGGTCCCTCCCTCAGTGGCCGGTCGCGGGGTTGTACGTGGCCGACTTCACCGGCATCTCGACCCGCAGCTCGCCGGACTCGGCGAAGTGCAGCACGACGGAGATCGTCTGGCCCCGCACGGGCTTGCGCTTCAGGCCGTCGAACATCAGGTGATTGCCGCCGCTCTTGAACACCAGCCGGCCGTGCGCGGGAACGGTGAGCCGGCCGGCCTCCCGCATGGTCCCGCCGACGGTCTCGTGCGCGGTGACGGAGCCGGCCACGTCGCTGGTGACCGAGGTCAGCTGATCCGCGGCGCCGCCCTCGTTGACGATCGTCAGGAAGCCGGCCGCCATGGAGTCCGAGACCGGCTGGGGCATGTAGGCGGACGTGACCGACAGGTCGGCCTTCGCGCCGGACCCGTCGCCGGAGGCGGAGGCCGAGCCGCCGCACCCGGTCAGCAGGGCCGTGCCGGCCAGCGCGCCCGCCGTGAGCACGGCCGCCGCCCGGCGCCTCACGGGTTCTGTCCCTTGACGATCTTGGGCAGGTCCTTGGTGAAGTCCTCGACGGTGGCGCTCTCGCCGTAGACCACGTAACCGGCGTCCGTCTTCGGCGAGAAGGCGACCACCTGGGTGCCGTGCACGGAGACGAGCTTGCCGTTCTTGTCCTTCTTCGTCGGTTCGATGGCGATGCCGACGCTGCGCGCCGCAGCCTGGATGGTGGCGAAGTCACCGGTCAGACCCACGAACTGGCTGTCCATGCCGCCCAGCCACTTGCCCAGCTCGGCGGGCGTGTCGCGGGCGGGGTCGGTGGTCACGAACACCACTCGCAGCTTGTCCTGCTCGGCCTTGGGCAGCTGCTTCTTGGCGACGGCGATGTTGCCCATGGTCAGCGGGCAGATGTCGGGGCAGTGGGTGTAGCCGAAGTAGATCAGCGTGGGCCGGCCCGCGGTCTCCTCGCGGAGGTCGTACTTCTTGCCGTGCGTGTCGGTGAGCACCAGATCGGGCTTCTCGAACGGCTGGTCGAGAACCGTGGCGGCCCGCTGTGAGGTCTGCTCGGCGACGACGGTGGCGGGCTTGCCGCCCCCGTTGTCGCTGTCGCAGGCGGAGAGGGCCATCAGGGCGGCGGCGAGCAGCGCCGTCGCGGCGTACGTCTTCTTGCGCATAGAGAAATGTCCCAGAAGTGAGAAATCCGGCGCGCACCGGGGTCGTACGCAAGAGTCGCACGACCCCGGTGCGCGCTGCGGAGGGCGAGGTCAGGCGGCGGTGGTCCGCCGGCGCCCGGCGAACACGCCGTACGCCACGCCCGCCGCGCCGATCACGATGCCCACGATGCCGAGGACGCGGGCGGTGGTGTCGGAGCCGCTGTCGGCGGCCGCGGTGTTCTGGGCGGCGGGCTTGGCGCCGGTGGCGGCCGGGGCCGCCGCGTCGTGGGCGTCGTCGTCGGCCGCGGCGGACAGCTGGAGCGTGGGCGCCGGGTTCTCGGGCTCCTCCTGGCCCTTCTGCTGGACCTCGATCCAGCGGACGACCTCCTTGTTGGAGTACGTCTGGAGCGCCTTGAAGACGAGCTGGTCGGTGTCCTCGGGCAGCGCGCCCAGGGAGAGCGGGAACTTCTGGAAGTAGCCCGGCTGGATGCCCTTGCCCTCGGCGGTCCAGGTGACCTTGGTGACCGCCTCGGTGATCTTCTTGCCGTGCATCTCCAGCGGCTTGGCCAGCGCGGACTTGGTGACGTCGATCTTCCAGCCGTCCACGGGCTGCGGCATCACCGAGGCCAGCGGGTGGTCGGCGGGGAAGTTGACCTCCAGCTTGGTCGTGGAGGCGTTGTCGCGCTCGTTGGGGACCTTGAAGTCGACGACCGCGTAGCCGCCCTTGGCGGCGGTGCCCTCCGGCTGCACGCTGACGTGCGCGAACGCGGGGACGGAGACGGCGAGGACGGCGGTGCCGGCGAGGGCGCCGACGGTGGCGAGACGGGAGGTCCGGCGGCTGATGGTCTTCATGGCGAAGTGCACTCCGATGCGAGTGGGTTCCGGTGATCGGGGAGGTGCGCGTGCGCGGGGCGGGCCGGCGGTGCGGTCGCCCGGAATCGGGCACGCGCGCGTGCCGCGCGACGGCGGCCGCTCCCCGGGGCGGAACCCGCTGGGCGGGCCCGGTGCCTCGGTGGGGTGCTGGTCGCGTCGCGTCAGGCGGCGAGAGCGAGGGCGGCGGCCGGCGGGCCGCGGCGGATCACCGTGTGCTGGAGTGCGGTGGTGGGGGGTGTGAGCGGTGCCGAGTCGGTGGTGCGCGCGAAGCGCGGGCCCGTCCCGGGCGCCGTGGGCAGGCCGGCGCACAGGGCGCGCACCAGCGCGAGCGCCCCGCGCAGCGACCGCATGAGCGCGCCCTCGGCGACACCGTGCGCCGACAGCTCGATCAGCCGCAGCAGCGCGAGGTCGCCCCGGCGCAGCAGCCAGCCCGCGGCCAGCGCGGCCAGCAGGTGGCCGAGCAGCATGGGCAGGGACGGCAGCATCGAGGCCGCCGAACCGCCCGTGGTCAGGGCGTCCGCCGGATGCGCGGTCGACGGGGCGGGCCCGTCGTACAGGTGCGCGTCGACGAGGATGCGGTAGGCGCGGGCGGGGCTGATCGCCGCGCCGGTGCCGCCGCAGACGTAGTGCGCGGCTCGCTCCACCAGCGTGGCGTCGGACAGCGCGTGCGCATGGCCCAGGGCGGCCGTGGACGCCGACGCCGCCGACGCTCCCGCGGACCCGGCGGCCGTCGGGCCGGACACCATCCCGCTCATGCCGCTCATCCCGGTCATGCCGGCCATACCGTTCATGCCGTTCGCGGCGCCCATGCCGTGCTGCCCCAGCCCGAACAGCGTGTGCAGCGCGGTCTGGCCCGCCGCGAGCAGCGCCGCGATCCCCGGCAGCGAGCGCGCGCGTCCGGCGAGCGGCGCCACCAGGACGAGCATGCCCAGGAACCCCGCGCCCAGCGTCCACGGCGCGACCGTGGCGCAGGAGGCCAGCGTGTGCCCGGCCGCGGCCAGCACGACGCAGACCGCGGCGAACACCGCGGCCCGCAGCAGGCGCAGCTCGCGTCCGGCCGGGGCCGTGCGCGCGTGGGGGGCAGTCATGGCGGGCCCATCATCCCACCGACCCCCCGCGCGCCGTACGCCAGGTCCGCGAAATGAGGTACGTACCGGTGCCTCCCCTTTTCGTCCGGCGGCCGTCCGCCATTCGTCCGGTGGCCATCGGGCATACACCGGTTCCGTTTCGCCCACATCCGCCGATCGGGCGGCCGGGTGCGAACGCTGTGCTTACGTTCGGGTGCACCGGGCAATACGTAACGGTATGTCGAGCCGCGGCCGGGAGGCTGGAGAGCATGAGCATCTGGTGGTCACTCCATCTGCGGCGTGACGCTGCGAGTGTGCCGCTGGCCAGGCGGCTCCTGCTGGGCGCCATGGAGACCGCGGGCGTCGACCCCGACATCTCCTTCGACCTCTGCGTCGCCCTGAGCGAGGCCTGCGCGAACGCCGTCGAGCACGGCGGTGGCGGCGACTGCTCCGAGGCCTACCGCGTCACCGCCTACCTCGACGGGGAGAAGTGCCGGATCGAGGTGGCCGACGCGGGGACCGGCTTCCCGGCCGGCACGCGCCGCGCGCAGGCCCGCGCCGCGCACGCCGACGCCGAGCACGGCCGCGGCCTGTGCCTCATCCGGGAACTCGCCGACCACGTCCACTTCGCCAACAAGCCGGGCCGGGGTGGCGCGGTGGTGAGCTTCGACAAGATCCTCAAGTGGCGCGAGGGCGCTCCGCTGATGGCGGTGTAGGCCCCGGCGCGCGCCTTCGACGGGCGCCCGCACGGCGCACGCCCCGCAGGGCACACGCCCCGCAGGGCATATGCCCCGCAGGGCACACGCCCCGCCGGCCGCCCGCGCCCCCTCACCCCCCGTCCAGCACCTTCGCCAGCACCTCCAGCGCGTCCGGGTACAGCCGTTCCCGAGGGGTGCCGTAGCCGACGATCAGGCCCTGGGGGCGGGCCTCGTGCGGGGTGTGCCAGTGGTCGGCGAGACGGCCCAGGGCCAGGCCCTCCGCCTCCGCGCGGGCCAGCACCTCGGCCTCGTCGGGCACATCGACCAGGGCGTGCAGCCCGGCGGCGATCCCGCGCACCCGCCGGGAGCCCAGCAGGTCCAGGAGCCGGTCGCGGCGCCGCCGGTAGCGCAGCCGGCACGCGCGCACGTGCCGGTCGTAGGCGTGGCTGTCGATCAGCTCGGCGAGCGCCAGCTGGCCGATGGACTCGGTGTGGTGGTCGCTGTGCAGCTTGGCGTCGGCGACCGCGTCCACCAGGTGCGGCGGCAGCACCATCCAGCCCAGCCGCAGCGCCGGACCGAGCGTCTTGGAGGCGGTGCCGAGATAGGCGACCTGCCCCGGCGCCATGCCCTGGAGCGCGCCGACGGGCTGGCGGTCGTAGCGGAACTCGCCGTCGTAGTCGTCCTCGACGATCAGCGCGCCGCCCGCGCGTGCCCAGTCGGTGAGCGCCCGCCGCCGCTCGGGGTGCAGGGTCACCCCGGTCGGGTACTGGTGGGCCGGCGTGACGACGACGGCCCTCTCCTCGCCGAGGTCCCGCACCCGCACCCCGCGCGCGTCCACCCGCACCGGCGTCACCCGGCCGCCGGCGCGCCGCACCACCTCGCGGTGGAACGGCAGCCCGGGGTCCTCCATGGCGACGGCGCCGCTCTCCAGCACCCGGGTCAGCAGCGCGAGGCCCTGCACGTACCCGGAGGTGATCACGATCCGCTCCGGCGGCGCGATCACCCCGCGCGCCCGCCCCAGGTAGCCCGACAGGGCGGTGCGCAGCTCGATCCGGCCGCGCGGATCGCCGTAGTCGTACGCCAGCGAGGGCGCGGTGGCGATGGCGCGGCGCAGCGCCCGCAGCCAGGCGGCCGCCGGGAACGCGCCGACGTCCGGACTGCCCGGCCGCAGGTCGAAGCGGGGCGCACGGGCGCGTGCCGTCGCGTCCGGCTCCTCGGCCGGGACGGCGGGCAGCTCGGCGACCCGGGTCCCTGAGCCCTGCCGGGCGGTCAGGTACCCCTCGGCGACCAGCTGGTCGTAGGCGGCCTTCGCGGTGCCCCGCGAGATGCCGAGTTCGCCGGCCAGCCGCCGGGTGGCCGGCAGCCGGGCCCCCGGCGCCAGCCGTCCGTCGCGCACCGCGTCCCGGATGGCCTTCTCCAGCCCCGCCCGGCGGCCCGCCGCCGCGTCCGGTTCCAGGTGCAGGTCCACCCCGAAGCCGGACCAGAAGTCGTCCACGTCCACGAAACCCCTCCCCCTGGGCACGTGAACGGCCGGACACCGCGCGGGTGTCCGGCCGTCGCCCTCGAATCAGCCCTTGAGCCGCGCCATCCAGGCCTCGACCTCGTCGGAGCGGCGCGGCAGCCCCGCCGAGAGGTTACGGTTCCCGTCCTCGGTGACGAGGATGTCGTCCTCGATGCGGACGCCGATGCCGCGGTACTCCGCCGGGACGGTCAGGTCGTCGGCCTGGAAGTACAGGCCCGGCTCGACGGTGAGGACCATGCCCGGCTCCAGCGTGCCGTCCACGTACGTCTCGGTGCGCGCGGCGGCGCAGTCGTGCACGTCCAGGCCGAGCATGTGGCCGGTGCCGTGCAGCGTCCAGCGGCGCTGGAGGCCCAGCTCCAGCACCCGCTCCACCGGGCCCTCGACCAGGCCCCACTCGACGAGCTTCGCGGTCAGCACGCGCTGCGCGGCGTCGTGGAAGTCGCGGTACTTGGCGCCGGGCCGTACCGCGGCGATGCCGGCCTCCTGGGCCTCGTACACGGCGTCGTAGATCTTGCGCTGGATGTCGCTGTAGGCGCCGTTGACCGGCAGCGTGCGCGTGACGTCGGCGGTGTAGAGGCTGTGCGTCTCCACGCCGGCGTCCAGCAGGAGCAGGTCGCCGGAGCGGACCGGGCCGTCGTTGCGCACCCAGTGCAGCGTGCAGGCGTGCGGGCCGGCCGCGGCGATGGTGCCGTAGCCGACGTCGTTGCCCTCCACCCGCGCGCGCAGGAAGAAGGTGCCCTCGACGTAGCGCTCGCTGGTGGCCTCGGCCTTGTCGAGGACCTTCACCACGTCCTCGAAGCCGCGCACGGTGGAGTCGACGGCCTTCTGGAGTTCGCCGACCTCGTAGGCGTCCTTGACCAGGCGGGCCTCGGAGAGGAAGACGCGCAGCTCCTCGTCGCGCTCGGCGGTCACCTTGTCGGTGAGGGCCGTCTCGATGCCGCCGTCGTGGCCGCGCACGACGCGCACCGGGCCGGTGGCCTCGCGCAGCCTCTCCGGCAGCTCGCGCACGTCGGAGGCCGGGATGCCGTACAGCTGTTCGGCCTCGGTCAGGGAGTGGCGGCGGCCGACCCACAGCTCGCCCTGGCCGGAGAGCCAGAACTCGCCGTTCTCCCGGTCGGAGCGGGGCAGGAGGTAGACCGTCGCCCGGTGGCCGTCGGCGGTCGGCTCCAGCACCAGGACGCCGTCCTCGGTCTGGTCGCCGGTGAGGTAGGTGTACTCCACCGACGCTCGGAAGGCGTACTCGGTGTCGTTGGAGCGGGTCTTCAGGTTGCCCGCCGGGATCACCAGGCGCTCGCCGGGGAAGCGCGCGGACAGCGCGGCGCGGCGGCGGGCGGTGTGCTCCGCCTGCGCCACCGGCGCGAGGCCGTGCAGCTCGGTGTCGGCCCAGCCGGACTTCATGTTCTCGGCGAGCTCGTCGGACACGCCCGGGTACAGCCCGTTCTTGCGCTGCTTGATGGGTTCCTCTTCGGCAGACGCCAGGGTTTCCTCGGCAGACGCCAGGGTTTCCGGGGTCGCCGGGAGCTCCTCCGTCACGGTGTTCCTCCTTGGTACGGCACTGAACCTCCCCCATCGTACGGGCGTACGGAAGGGGGTCACCGGTGGTAGTGCCTGTTACCGGCGGACCCGGGCGCGGCGCCCTCCCTTATCCGAAGCGCGCTCCTACTCGAAGCGCGCCGCCAGCAGCGCCACGTCCTCCACGCCGTCGGTGGCGTCCAGGTCGTCCGGCAGCACCGTGCGCAGCACGTGGTCGGCGATCGCGCCGGGATCGTGGCGCAGCGCGCGCGGTACGGCCGCCGCCGCGGCGTGCAGCCGGGCGAAGGCGCGGTCGACGGAGTCGCCGGTGCGGTGCAGCAGCCCGTCGGTGTAGAGCAGCACCGTCTCGCCCGCCGCCACCTCGAACTCCACGCTCGGCGCCTCCCAGCAGGAGAGCATGCCGAGCGGCGCGGACACGGAGGTCTCCACGTACTCGGTGCGCCGCTCGCCCACCAGCAGGGGTGGGCTGTGGCCGGCGCCGGCCAGGGTGATCCGGCGCAGCGCGGGCTCGCAGTAGGCGAACAGGGCGGTGGCGCAGCGGGCCGGTTCGGTCAGCCGCAGCAGCAGCTCCAGGTCGGACAGGACGGCGACCGGGTCCTCGCCCTCCATCACCGCGTACGCCCTGAGCGAGGCCCGCAGCCGGCCCATCGCGGCGACGGCGCCGGGCCCGGCGCCGGTGACCGAGCCGACCGCGAGGCCGAGCGCGGCGTCGGGCAGGGGCAGCGCGTCGTACCAGTCGCCGCCGCCGCGCGGGCCGGTGCGGTGCCGGGCGGCGAGCTGGACGCCGGGGACGCGGGGCAGCCGGGAGGGCAGCAGTTCCTCGTAGACCGTCGCCATGCACGCGCGCGTGCGTTCGCCCTCCAGCAGGCGGGCCAGGTGCTCGGTGGCGAAGCGGACGTAGAGGCCGGCGAGGTGGCGCTGCCGCTCGGTCGGCTCGGCGGGCTCGTCGTAGAGCCAGCCGGCGGCGCCGAGACGGCCGGCCGCCTCGGTGGACAGGGGCAGCGCGTAGCCGGCGGCGTAGCCGAGCCGGGCGGCGACCTCGCGGTGGCGGGCGTCGAGGCCCTCCTCGGCGAACAGGTCGGGGCGGACGACCTCGCCGGCGCCGCCGGGCAGTCCGGCGGCGGTGTCCAGGAGCGCGCCGTAGGGCATGGCGCCGCGCGGCACGGTCTCGATGTGCCCGAGGTCGGCGCGGGCCAGGCCCAGCCCGACGGTGGTGTCGGGCCCGAGGCCGTCGTCGGGTTCCAGCACGACGAGTCCGCGCCGGGCGCCCACCAGGGCGGCGCCGGCGCGCAGCAGTTCCGTCAGGGCGGCGTCCAGGGCGTTGGTGCGGGCCAGGCGCTCGGTCAGCTCGTGCAGGGTGGTCAGGTCGGAGACCCAGCCCGCGAGCCGGTCCTGGAGGAGGGTGCCCGGCGGATGCGGGTGGTGCGGCCCGGCGGCGGGGTGCGCCGCGGCCGCCTGAGCTGCGCCCGACGCCGTGGGAACGGGCGCGACAGTGTGTGCCGGTGCGGGGACCGTTGAATCGATTCCGGCCACTTTCGCGGGGTGCGGGGCGTTCATGGCGTCCGGCTTTCCGACCGGTGCGTACTGCTCAAAAGCATCGCAAACCCCCATGTCATTCTGCACGGCCGGCAGTGTCTCCACATGTACACGCACTCGTGAGGGGATGTCCAGCATTGTCCTGCTGGGATTCCTGGTGTCAGCGTGCGGTGCCGGATCTTCCTTCGAACCTCTTGCGCCACAACGAAGTTGGCTTGAAACTGCCTCGGGTAACGGCCTATTGCGGTCGACTGGGTTTGCTCCACAGAGCGTCACAGCGGTCGTGATGGGTACCTACTCGGAGAAGGCCGGGGGTGGTTGGCAGCCACCCGGAACCCGGCGACGGACCCGGGCGTCCTATCCACCGACGACCGTGCCCCATCTTCGCGTGACGGCGGCGGAGAGCAGAACGCGCGACGGCGAACCGCCAGGCTCCGCCACCCCACGCCACGCCCGTACCCTCGGAAACCGCAGTACGGGCGGGCTGCCGCGGAAGCAGCCGATGCTCGGCCCATAGGGGGTCCCCGTGCCCGCAGGCAGGGGTGTGATGCGCCATCAGGTACGCACAGTGAAGTGATCTACACATGGTGTGATGTGACCACGGTGTTGCGAGCGGTGCAACGGAAAGGACGAGCGCTCATGCGCGAGATCCCCGGAAGGCGACGCAGGCTCCTGTCCCGGCGCGGTACGGACGGGACCGAGCCGATCAGCGCGGCCCTGACCTTCGCGACCCGGTGGCAGTGGCCGGTGGTGCCGGGCGTGGCCCCGGACCCACGGCGGCCGGGCCGGTGCGGCTGCCCCGACGCGGAATGCACGGTGCCCGGCGCCCACCCCTTCGACCCGGGGCTCCTCGCGGCCACCACGGACGCCCGGATGGTGCGCTGGTGGTGGTCCAACCGGCCCACCGCGCCGATCGTGCTGGCCACCGGCGGCACGGCGCCCTGCGCGGTGAGCCTGCCCGCGCTGGCCGCCGCCCGTGCCCTGGCCGCCCTCGACCGCGCCGGCATGCGGCTCGGCCCGGTCGTCGCCTCGCCCACGCGCTGGGCGATCCTCGTCAAGCCGTACTCCATGGAGCAGCTCGGCGAACTCCTCTACGCCAAGGACTTCGTGCCCGGCTCGCTGCGCTTCCACGGCGCGGGCGGCTACCTCGCCCTGCCGCCGTCCGAGACCGGCGCCGGACCGATCCGCTGGGAGCGCGCCCCGCTGCCCGGCTCCGCCGCGCCCTGGGTGCCGGATGTGGAGGCCGTGGTGGACGCCGTCGTGGACGCCCTCACTCGTACGGGTGTGAGCGCGCCCGAGTTGTAGGGGGCGTCGGGCGCGGGGGAACGGCGGCGCCCGTTCTCGTCGTTATCGTCCCCTTATGCCGCGTCAGCTCCAGCACCAGCCGAAGCCTCGGTCCCCGCGCCTGTCCCGGCCCGAATGCGCGTCCCGGCCCGGATGCGCGTCCCGGTCCGAGGAGCACGGAAGCCGTTCGCCGCGGCGCGGCGGCCCGGACCCCCGCCGCGTCCGGCTGGCCGCCCTCGCGGCCGTCGTGGTCTGCGCGGCGGTGCTGCCGCTGGCCGTCGCGTCCGCGGGCCAGGTGGAGGGGCGCGGCGGGCGCGACGGGCGCGACGGGGCGGCCGGGGTGGTCGGGGCCCGGATGGCCGACCAGGCCGATGTGGTCGGTGGGGCCGGCGGGTCCGATGGGCCCGGTGGGACCGGTCGGGTCGATGGAGTAGACGGGGTAGCTGGAGGCGTGGGCCGGGCGGGTGGCCGGGACGGCTCGGCCGCGTGGTCCGCCGGACGGTCCCTGCCGGACGGCGACGACAAGATGCCCGCCGCACCGCGCCGTTCCCCGCTGCTGCTCGGCATCGGAGAGGCGACCGCCGTCCGCTGCGGACCGGAGGTCTCCGCGCCCGACGGCGTGGAGGCGCAGACCTGCGTGATCGCACAGGGCGAGGAGACCTGGGCGCGCGTCTACTACCGCAACACCACCGGGGAGCCCCTGGACGCCGCCCTGACCCTCATGGGCCCCGGCGACCGCACCGTGCGGACCCGCTGCGCGCCCGAGGGCGACGACGAGCCGGAGACGTGCGAGACCCCGCGCGGGCACACCCGGGGAGCACCGTCCGGCAACGCCGGCTACACGGCCGTCGCGGAGTTCGCCCGGCCGGGCGGGAACGGGGAGCTGCTGCTGCGCGCCGGAAGCAACACGGCGCCGGGGAGCGGCGGTTGACCCCCGGTGAGCGGCGGCGGCCGACCGGCGTCCGGTGCGCTGCGGCTGACCGGCTGACCGGCTGCCGGTGAGCGGCCTGCGGTCCGTCGACGCGCGGTCCGCCTCCGACCGCGCTCGGTGACCGCGCGCGCGGCCTTGCGCGGGCATGGAAAGACCCGGTTGCTGGCGACGGGGGATGCACCAGCAACCGGGCTATGGGAACGGTAACAAGAGATCGCCGGTTCGCAAATTCGAACTCGGCTTTCCGGTCACCGGCTGGGTGGCGTTTCCGGACACCGACTCGCCTGCTTACAAGGGGAGTTGTGGCGGAGGCCGCCGATCCGTGCGAAGGTGTTCGGCTGACCGGTCGGTCAGCCGAACCCGTCGGCCGGCAGATCAGCTGAGCGTGACCTGCCGGTTGGTCAGGCCGCCGCGCGCCCGGCGTTCGTCCGCGGTCAGCGGAGCCTCGACGGCCAGCGCCTCGGCCAGCCGCTCGGCGAACTCCGCGGCCGGCTTCTCCACGTCCTGCGCGCCGACCTCGCCGGGCAGGTCCCAGACCGGCACCGTCAGACCGTGGGCGCGGAAGGAGCCGACCAGGCGGGTGCCCTCTCCGAGGCCCGAGCGGCCTGCCGCGTGCAGCCGGGCCAGGGCGTCCAGCAGACGCTCCTCCGGGTGCGGCATGACCCAGCGCAGGTGGTTCTTCTCCGGCGTCCGGCACCAGTACGCCGCGTCGACGCTCTGCAGGCGCACGGTCGGGATGGCGGCGGCGTTGGCGCGCTCCAGGGAGGCGGACACCTCCGGCGTCGCGTTCTCCGCGTCCGGGACCCAGAACTCGAAGCCCTCGTGCACCACCGGCTCGAAGGGGGCCTCGGGGTCGAGCAGGTCCTGGAGCCGCGGGCCGTCGGCCGGGGCGCGGCGGCCCTGCACCGGCGTGCCGGACTCGGCCTCCAGAGCGCGCCGGAGGGTGTCGGCGAGGTCGCGGCTGATGTCGCCGGACGGGGTGTCGTTCTGGAGGCCGATCAGCACCGAGCCGTCATCCCGGCGCAGCGCGGGCCAGGCCATCGGCAGCACCGTGGCGAGCCGGACCGACGGAACGCCCTCGGGCAGGCCCTCGCGCAGCGTCAGTTCGACCGTGGCGGCGGGGACCAGCTCGCGCAGCGCCACCCAGTCGCACTCGCCGGGCAGCCCCTCGAAGGGCCGCTGCACCAGCTCGGTCGCCGCGTGCGCGGCGGCCCGGCCGTGGCAGGCCTTGTAGCGCCGGCCGCTGCCGCAGGGGCACGGCTCACGGGCGCCGACGACCGGGATCTCCCCGTCCGTGAGCTGCGGGCGCTTGGCCCCCGTCTGGGGTCGCTTCTTGGCCATCTGGGTGTCTCCCGGTTACGGCTCGTCTCGTACGGGCGGGAGCCTAGTCGTTCACGCCCTCAACGACGGGGAGCCTGTGGACAACTCGGGGAATCTCGGGGAACGCGGACACGGGAAGGCGGGTGGGGCGGAGGGGGCGGAGGGACCGGGAGAACCGGAAGAACCGGGAGAACCGGAAGAACCGGAAGAACCGGAAGAAGGGGAGAAGGGGCGAAGGGGGACGAGGGACGGCGGGGCGCGGTGAGGCGTGCACCGGCGGCGGGCACGACCACGACGCGCCGGCGCCGCGGCCACGCCCGCGCGACCCGTTCGGTCCGCGACCCGTTCGGTCCGGGACCCGCTCGGTCCGGGCCCGCCCGTTGGATCCAGGCCCGCCCGCTCAGTCCAGGTCGTCGAAGGCGTCCGCGAAGTCCAGTTCGGGGAGGGCGGCCACCCGTGGAGCGGCGACGCGGGTCGCGAAGTCGTCGCGGCGGTGGCTGGCGTCCGGGTCGTGCACGTCGTCGTGGACGACCACCCAGACGGTGACCTCGCCGCGGACGTCGTCCCGCACTCCCCAGTCGTCGCAGAGCGCCGTGACGATGGCCAGGCCGCGGCCGCCGTGCGCGGTGACCGAGGGGGTGGCCGGGGCCGGGCGGGTCGGGCCGCCGCCGTCGGTCACCTCGACCACCAGCCGGCCGCCCGTGTCCACCCGCCAGGCCGCCCGGACGTCGCCGTCACCGGCGAGGGCGCCGTCCAGCGGCCGGCCGTGCTTGCAGGCATTGCTCAAGAGTTCGGAAAGGACCAGTACGGCATCGTCGATGACCGATTCCGCCACACCGCCGCCGCGCAACTGCTCGCGCATCCGGTGCCGCGCTTCCCCGACGCCCGCAGGGCCATGGGGAACGGCCATGCACGACGACGTGGGCACCTCCTGTGCCACCACCAACGCCACCCCCGAGACCTCCTTCGCCCCACGCCACGGTGTGGATGCCCCATCGGCCTGAACCGGAAACCGGCCGTTCCCCGCCCGGCGACGCATTCACGACGAACGAACACGCACCGAACGCGCCGGAGCACTCCCTGTCGTCACATGGCCGGATTTCTACCGTGTGGCCGGAACCGGAGCTTGCTGGCAGAGGGCGGCCCCGGTCAAGGGCCGCGACGCATCGGTGATGGATCAGCGGCCGAGCTGTTGCAGCACCGCGAGCGGACGGTTGGTGATGATGGCGTCGACGCCCAGCTCGACGCAGAGGTCGACGTCCTCGGGCTCGTTCACCGTCCAGACGTGCACCCGGTGCCCGGCCTGCTTCAGACGCTCGACGTACGCCGGGTGGCTCCGCACGATCCGGATGGAGGGCCCCGCGATCCGCACCCCCGCCGGCAGCCGCCCGTCGCGCAGCCGGGGGGAGACGAACTGCATCAGATATACCGTCGGCAGCGTCGGCGAGGCCGCCCGCACCCGGTGCAGCGAGCGCGCCGAGAAGCTCATCACCCGCACCGGCGACTCCTCGGCCGCGGCGGGGGCGTCCAGACCGAACCGCTTCAGCAGCTCCAGCAGCCGTTCCTCCACCTGTCCGGCCCAGCGGGTGGGGTGCTTGGTCTCGATCGCCAGTTCCACCCGCCGGCCGGCGTCGGCGACGAGTCCGAGCAGCCGCTCCAGGGTGAGCACGGAGGTGTCCTCGGGGTCCTCCGGCCGCACCTCCCAGTCGGGCTCCTCGTCCCGGCCGCGCCAGGAGGCCCGGGTCCGCAGGGCGCCGAAGTCGAGGGCGGCGAGGTCGGCGAGCTCCAGGGCCGACACCGCGCCGCGGCCGTTGGACGTACGGTTGACGCGGCGGTCGTGCACACAGACGAGATGGCCGTCGGCGGTGAGGCGTACGTCGCACTCGAGCGCGTCCGCGCCGTCCTCGATGGCCTTGCGGTAGGCGGCCAGCGTGTGCTCCGGGGCGGCCTCGGAGGCTCCGCGGTGGGCGACTACCTGGGGATGGTGCTGCCGTGCGTGGGTCACCGCGTCATGGTGCCACCGCCGCGGGGTAGGCGTGACGGCGAACGGGTGTCGATGATGTGTCCGTTTCATGTGAGATGACCTATATAAGGAACAGGGCCGGACCCACAGCAACGGCTTATGGTGCTCTGACGGCCTGTGGGAAAAGCTGACTACCTACAGATGTACATGCACAGCTGGAGCACGCCGGGTCGTCGGCAGGCATGAGCGAGTGTGACCAGTGCGACCGACAACAACAGCCGTGGATCGAGGAGAAGAGCTGTGAGCACCGAGAACGAGGGCAACGAGGTACCCCCGGCCCCGTCCGCACCTCCCGTGCCGGTGGAACCGTCCGCAGCTTCCCCGCAGACGTCCGCCCCGCAGAGCGGCGGCGCGCCCGCCCCGCCGCCGCCCAGCACTCCCCCGCACGTGCCCGGCGCCGCACCGCAGAACGCCCACGGCGGCCCCGTCCCGCACGGCGCCCATGGTGCGCAGGGCGCCCACGGTGGCCCCGTCCTCTCGGACGCTCCCACCGCCACCGGCGCCCCGGCGCACGCCTCCGCCGGCTACGGCAGCTCGCCCGCCGACGGCTCCTGGCCGCCCCCGCCGCCCGCCACGCCCGCCTACGCGGACGGCGGCGCGGGCACGGGCGCCGGCGAGGGCCCGGGCGAGGGGCACGGCGGCGGACCCGGCTGGGGCTCGGCTCAGCAGCCCGAGCCGAAGGCGCGCGGCCGGCGCGGCGGGCTGATCGCCGCGGTGCTGGTGGCCGCGCTGGTCGCCGGCGGACTGGGCGGCGGCCTCGGCTACACCCTGGCGAAGAACGACGACAACGGCGGCTCCACCACGGTCTCCGCCTCCGACTCGGGCGCCGCGCAGGTCAAGCGCGCCCCGAACTCGATCGCGGGCGTGGCCGCCAAGGCGCTGCCGAGCACCGTCACCATCGAGTCCGAGGGCTCCAACGGCCAGGGCGGCACCGGAACCGGCTTCGTGTTCGACACCCAGGGCCACATCGTCACCAACAACCACGTGGTGGCCGACGCCGTCGACGGCGGCAAGCTCACCGCCACGTTCCCCAGCGGCAAGAAGTACGACGCGGAGGTCGTCGGCCACGCGCAGGGCTACGACGTCGCCGTGATCAAGCTGAAGAACGCCCCCTCGGACCTCAACCCGCTCTCCCTCGGCGACTCGGACAAGGTGGCCGTCGGCGACGAGACGATCGCCATCGGCGCGCCCTTCGGCCTGTCGAACACCGTGACGACGGGCATCATCAGCGCCAAGAACCGGCCCGTCGCCTCCAGCGACGGCAGCTCCGACAGCAAGGCGTCGTACATGAGCGCCCTGCAGACGGACGCCTCGATCAACCCGGGCAACTCCGGCGGCCCGCTCCTGGACGAGCGCGGCGCGGTCATCGGCATCAACTCCGCGATCCAGTCCTCCAGCAGCGGCGGCCTCGGCAGCACGGGCCAGTCCGGCTCGATCGGCCTGGGCTTCGCCATCCCGATCAACCAGGCCAAGTACGTCGCCCAGCAGCTGATCAAGTCCGGCAAGCCGGTCTACGCGAAGATCGGCGCCTCGGTCTCCCTGGAGGACGGCACGAGCGGCGCGACCATCACCGACCAGGGCGTCGGCGGGGCGGCGTCGGTCGAGTCGGGCGGCCCCGCCGACCAGGCCGGCCTCAAGTCCGGCGACGTGATCACCAAGCTCGACGACCACGTGATCGACTCCGGCCCCACCCTGATCGGCGAGATCTGGACCCACAAGCCCGGCGACAAGGTCACGATCACCTACAAGCGCGGCGGCAAGGAGCACACCACCTCCGTCACCCTCGGCTCCCGCGTAGGCGACAACTGACCACCCCTGCCACCCGCCGACCCGTTACTCTTGTCCCCGCGCCGCCGATCACGTCCGGCGCGGGGTGGGTTGCCCGAGCGGCCTAAGGGAACGGTCTTGAAAACCGTCGTGGCAGCGATGCCACCGTGGGTTCAAATCCCACACCCACCGCAGCGCGTCGCAGGTCTCGGATCTGCTGGTCAGGAGGGGCGCCACTCCCCGGAGCGGCGCCCCTTCCGCGTGCCCCGGACCCCGGCGGCAAGCCGTTGACGCCGCTCGGTGCGGGGCCGAGGATGCCGTGGGTGAGCAGAGGCTGTGAAGTGATCGTCATCGCCTTCCGAGGCGGAGAGGTGATGGAGCCCCTCACCCGGGACGACGATCGCCGCGAGTGGCATCAGCGGTTCGAGCCCATCCCCGGTATGGACGCCTGGGCCATCGACTTCTGGCGGCCCAACTGGACCGGTCTCCTGCGCCATCTGGACCGGCTGCCCTGGCCGTTCCCGCACTCCGTGCAGATCCTGCTGCGCGATCAGGACGACGAGTGCTTCGGGCTCTGGATGCTGCACGACGGCAGCCTCAAGGAGGTGCCGCTCCCCTGCACGGTCAGGTACGAGAACGATGTGGCGCCACTGGGTTCGATACTCGTTCGCACGGACCGGGAAGGGTGCCCGGCGGACTGAACGGGCGGGGTGCGTACGGGCGTTCTGTGGGGCGGCGCCGCCGGTCCGTGCACGGGTGTGATCACCGGGACGAGGTGCGTCATGCGGCCCGGTGCCGGGTCGCTCTGCGGGCCGCTGAGGTGATGGTCGCGCGGGCCTCTCGTTCGGGGAGGCCCGTGGTGGTGGCCGCGGTGATGAGGGGGGCGGTCAGGGCGGGGCCGATGCCGTTCTCGTAGGCGCGGCAGGCGGCCCAGAACAGGCGGGCGTTGCGCTGACCCTCGGGCGCCCCGAGGACGAACCGCACCAGGCCCGCGCCGGACCGGTCTCCGGCCGGGTGCGTGCGGTGGCCGGGGGCGGGCGGGGGCGGCAGGAGCAGGCACAGCAGGGCCGGCGGGCAGGGCGCGGGCGGCAGGTGCGCGGTGCCGGGGGCGAGGGCGTAGACGCCGTGTGCGGTGCGCGAGCCGGGGCCGACCAGGTAGCCGCCCGCGCCCCGGATGTCGATGCCGGGCGCCAGCCGGCTCGCGGAGTTCGGGACGACCACGCCCGCGGGGCCGCTCAGCCACAGGTGGCGACCGCCGCTGGGGGTCAGGACGACCACGGTGGCGGGGACGGCGAACAGGTGCCGCCGGGCTAGTGCGCGCAGCGCGGCCGGGGCGTCGGTGCCGGTCTTGGTGTCGAGGTCGACGCCGATCAGCTGGTACGGGGGCAGCCCGCACGCGATGCCGTAGCCGGTGGCCCGGGGCGCGGCGGCGAACAGCTCGCGCACGCGGGCCGGGTCGGCGGAGGCGTCGTGGACGCCGTGCCCGAAACGGCCGCACTCGCCGTGGCAGGGCGGGCGGCCGGGGTCGGGGTCGTCGTGGTGGGGGGAGCGCAGGGCCGGGAGTTTCGTCCGGGACAGGGGGATCACGGCCAGGCCGCGTTCGGCGGCTGACAGGGCGTGCGCGAGGGCCAGCGTGGTGGCCTGCCGGTCAAGGATGGCCATGGATTCATGGTCGTACGTGCGTTCGAAAAAGGGAAGGGGGAGTGATGCGGCGCGCCCGGGGGGTGGGGCGGGTGGAGCATTCCGTGGGGATTTCCGGGGCGTCGGCGGGCGGTTGGCGGGGGCTGGTGGAGGGACGTTTCGGCGCTTGCGGGGACTGGACGGACGAGTGGAGCCTCCCGTGCTGTCCGACGGCCGGTGCGCCTGTCGTGGTGGCGCGAAACGTGGCGAAAGGGGTTTATCGACCCGCCCTCACGCTTGCGTGGGAATCGGGATCTCCGGGGTGGTACGCCGGGGGGCCGGTGGGCAAGCCTGGTCTCGCGACGTCGTCACCAAGCGCCGGGGCGGTCGGCCGGCCGACCTGGCGGAAGCCGTACTCCAGGAAGCCGTACTCCAGGAAGCCGCGCACTGCCGGACGCGGTCCGCGCGGCCCCCGTGCGGCCGGTCAGGCGGCCGGTCGTGTCACCTCTCACCGAAGGAGCACCATGGCAAGCATCCGTACCGTCCGCGTTCTCGCCGCCGTCGGCGCGATCCCGCTCGCCGCCGCCCTCTTCACCGGCGTCGCGGCGGCGGACAACGGCGCCTTCGCGGACAACGGATCGAACGCGGGCGCCGCGAGCGTCGCCGGCAGCGGCGTCGGCCGCGACAACACCGGCAACTCGGCCACCTCGCAGCAGCAGGCCGTCGGCACCGGCGCCTCGAACCGGAGCGACAGCGCCCAGGTCGACGGCTCCGCGTTCACGGGCGTCCAGCAGGGCAACAGGAACCTCGCTGTCCACTTCACCTCGCTCTGGTGAGCCGCGGCGGGCCGGCACGCGCCGTGGGGGAGCGCCGGCCCTGAGCATCCGGGGGACGTCGGGGGTGTCGGGGGTGTGGGGCGAGGGCGTCGGGGGTGCCGGGGGGCGCTGGTGGGGAGGCGTCCGGGGGCGTGCTCGTGGGGGTGCGAGACGCGTCCAGGGGGGGGCAACACGCGGCCGTGCGGCGGTGCTTCGGCGCCGCCGCACGACCGTACTCGTGGGCGCCGCGGGGCCGTGCCCGGGGTCGCCGCACGGCCGTACGCGCGCGTCCGTCCCCGGGGCGACCCGCAGGGCCCGGCCCCTCCTCCTCCACCTTCAGGAGGTGCGGCCGGCACCACCCCTACAACTTGAGGGGGACGCCCCTTCGGGACCTGCGGGCGATCCGCCGCCGGAGCGCCGCTCCTAGCGTGGAGCCATGACCACACCCGTCTGCGCCGGCGCGTCGACAGCGGCCGTACCGGCGACGCCCAGCCCGGCGTATCCGTCGTTCGCCTCGTACATGCGGGCCCGCCAGCCGGTGCTGCTGCGCACCGCCCGGTCGCTGACCGCGAACCCGGCCGACGCCGAGGACCTGCTGCAGACCGCGCTCACCAAGACGTACGTCGCGTGGGAGCGGATCGAGGACCACCGCGCGCTCGACGGCTACGTCCGCCGCGCGCTGCTCAACACGCGCACGTCGCAGTGGCGCAAGCGCAAGGTCGACGAGTTCGCCTGCGACGAGCTGCCCGAACCGGAACCCTCGGTCGGCACCGCCGACCCCGCCGAGCAGCAGGCGCTGCGGGACGCCATGTGGCGGGCGATCGCCAAACTGCCCACCCGGCAGCGGGCGATGGTCGTCCTCAGGTACTACGAGGACCTCTCGGAGGTCCAGACGGCCGAGGTGCTCGGCGTGTCCGTGGGCACGGTGAAGTCGGCGGTCTCGCGCGCGCTCGGCAAGCTGCGGGAGGACCCCGAGCTGGCCCTCGCCCGCTGAGGCCCCCGTCCCCCGTCCCCCTCCCTGTGGGGAATATTGCGTCGCCGAATCGCCCGGGGCTAGTGACATACCGCTCGGTATGTGCGCAGAATCAGCGGACCCCCTACCACCGCGTAGGCAACGCCGCCCCGGGAGGACGACGCCGTGCTGAGCACCATGCAGGACGTACCGTTGACCGTCACTCGCATCCTCGTCCACGGGGTACAGGTGCACGGACGGTCGCAGATCATCACCTGGACCGGCGAGGGGGAGCCGCAGCGCCGCAGCTTCGCCGAGGCGGGCGCCCGCGCGGTACAGCTCGCCAACGCCCTGCGCGACGAACTCGGCGTCCGGGACGACGACCGGGTCGCGACCCTGATGTGGAACAACGCCGAGCACGTCGAGGCGTACTTCGCCGTCCCCGCCATGGGCGCGGTGCTGCACACGCTGAACCTGCGCCTGGCCGCCGAGCAGCTGGCCTGGATCGTCAACCACGCCGCCGACCGCGTGATCATCGTCAACGGCTCCCTGATCCCCCTGCTCGCCCCGCTGCTGCCGCACCTGCGGACGGTCGAGCACCTCGTCGTCTCCGGCCCCGGCGACCGCGCCCCGCTCGCCGGCGCCACCGCGCGCGTGCACGAGTACGAGGACCTGATCGCGGGCCGGCCGACCACCTACGACTGGCCCGAGCTGGACGAACGCCAGGCCGCCGCCATGTGCTACACCTCCGGCACCACCGGCGACCCCAAGGGCGTCGTCTACAGCCACCGTTCGATCTACCTGCACTCCATGCAGGCCAACATGGCGCAGTCGATGGGCCTGACCGACCGGGACACCTCGCTCGTCGTCGTGCCGCAGTTCCACGTGAACGCCTGGGGCCTGCCGCACGCCACCTTCATGTCCGGCATCAACATGCTGATGCCGGACCGGTTCCTCCAGCCCGCCCCGCTCGCCGAGATGATCGAACGCGAGCGCCCGACCCACGCCGCCGCCGTCCCCACCATCTGGCAGGGCCTGCTCACCGAGCTGACCGCCCGCCCCCGCGACGTCTCCTCCCTCGTCCAGGTCACCATCGGCGGCGCCGCCTGTCCGCCCTCGCTCATGCGGGCGTTCGACGAACTCGGCATGCGGGTCTGCCACGCCTGGGGCATGACGGAGACCTCGCCGCTCGGCACGGTGGCCCGCCCGCCGGCCCACGCGGTCGGCACCGACGAGGAGTTCGGCTACCGCCTCACCCAGGGCCGCTTCCCGGCCGGCGTCGAGGCCCGCCTGACCGGTCCCGGCGGCGAACGCCTCCCCTGGGACGGCGAGTCCGCCGGCGAGCTGGAGGTCCGCGGCCCGTGGATCGCCGGCGCGTACTACAACGGCCCCGGCGCCGAACCGCTGCGCCCCGACGACAAGTTCAGCGCGGACGGCTGGCTGAAGACCGGCGACGTCGGCACCATCAGCCCGGACGGTTTCCTCACCCTCACCGACCGCGCCAAGGACGTCATCAAGTCCGGCGGCGAGTGGATCTCCTCGGTCGACCTGGAGAACGCGCTGATGGCCCACCCGGACGTCGCCGAGGCCGCCGTCGTCGCCGTCCCCGACGACAGGTGGGGCGAGCGTCCGCTGGCCACCGTCGTCCTCAAGGAGGGCGCCGACGTGGGCTTCGAGACGCTGCGCGACTTCCTCGCCGGGGAGGGGAAGATCGCCAAGTGGCAGCTCCCGGAACGCTGGACGATCGTCGAGTCGGTGCCCAAGACCAGCGTGGGCAAGTTCGACAAGAAGGTGCTGCGCAGGCGGTACGCGGAGGGCGAGCTGGACGTCACGAAGTTCTGAGCCGGGGTCGGTGCCGGGGCCGGGGCCGGTGACGGCCCCACGCCGATCGCGGCGGCGACCCCGTCCGCGCGGGCGTCACCGCCGTACGGCCGTCGTCGTCCAGCCCAGCACCAGCCACACCGCCGCCACCGCGCACACCCCGGACCAGCCCCAGTGCGCGAAGGCGGGGGCGGCCACCGAGGAGGCGAGGGCGGCGCCCGCGAAGCCGGAGACGACGTAGGCGGTGTTGGCGGTCGCCGGGGTCGAGGTGGTCGTCAGGGCCAGGGTCTGGTTGGCGACGTGGGAGGCCACCAGGGCCGCGTGGATCGCCACGGCGGCCACGAACAGCGCCGCCATCGTGTGCCCGCCCAGCCAGAACAGCGGCACGGACGCGGCGGCCAGGACGTAAGCGGACCGTACGACCCTGGTCGCGCCGAACCGGTCGACCAGGCCGCCGGCCAGCGGGGCCACCGCGCTCGCGGCCAGCCCGAAGAGGCCGAACAGACCGGCGGTCGCCGTCGACAGACCGTACGGCCGTCCGGTCAGCAGCAGCGCCAGCGAGGTCCACAGCGCGCTCCAGGCGCCGAACATGCCGGCCTGCCGCAGGCACGCGCGCCACAGGTCGGGCGAGCGGCGGACGAGGCCCGGCAGCGCGGCGACGCCGGACAGCAGCGGGCCGGCGCCGCGGCGGCGCTCCGAGGGCAGGGCGGCCGCGGTCGCGAGACCGAGCACCAGGGTCAGCGCGCCCGCGCCCACGAACACCCAGCGCCAGCCGAACGCCTGGCCCACCAGCCCGCCGACCACCCGGGCGGCGACGATGCCGGTGAACAGGCCCGCCACCACCGCGGCCACATGGCGCGCGCGGCGGTCGGCGGGGGCGCGTTCGGCGACCATCGGGACGAGCAGCTGCGGCACCACGGTCGCGGCGGAGGCGACGAACACCGCCGCCGCGAGGGCGGCGGCGCCGGGCGCCATCGCCGCCGCGAGGAGCGCCGCCGTCGTCGCCAGGGACAGCCCGGCCACCAGCGGGCGGCGGTTCACCCGGTCGCCGAGCGGCGCGAAGAACAGCAGGCCGGCCGCGTACCCGAACTGCGCCACCGAGGCGATCCAGGCCACGGCGGAGGGCGCCGAGCCGAAGTCGTGGGCGATGAGGGGCAGCAGCGCGGCGGCGAGGTAGATGTTCCCGGCGGTGACCGCCGTGCACAGGGCTATGAGGGACAGGAACGCGGTCGGACCGAGGGGCCGACGGGGGCCGGAGCGGGAGCCGGGGGCGGTGGAGGGGTCTGCGGTGGTGCGGTCTGCGGTGGTGCGGTCGTCGGTGGGGGCGGTGCGGGTGGGGACGGGTGACGACGGCATGGGCTGTGGGCCTCCGATGCGTACGTGTCAGGACTGCAACCAACTGGTTGGTTGGAACGTGGAACAGTCTGCGCCCGCGATCGATTCCCCGTCAACCAAATAGTTGGTTGCCGACGTCGTACCCTGTCCCCATGGCAGCAAGGGACCCCGAGGCGACCAAGGCCCGGATCTTCGAGGCGGCGGTCGCCGAGTTCGCCCGGTACGGCATCGCGGGCGCCCGCATCGACCGCATCGCCACCCGGGCCAAGGCCAACAAGCAGCTGATCTACGCCTACTTCGGCAACAAGGACCAGCTGTTCTCCAAGGTGCTCGGCCACTCGATGGTCGACCTCGCGGCGGCCGTCCCGGTCGACGCGGACGACATCGAGGGCTGGATCGACCGGCTGCTGGACTACCACGCGGCCCACCCCGAGTTCCTGCGCCTGCTGTTCTGGGAGGGCGTCGAGTACGGCTCCGCCGAACTGCCCGACGAGGCCGAACGCCAGGAGCACTACGCCCGCAAGGTCGCCGCCGTCCAGGACGGCCAGGACCGGGGCGTGATCAGCGACGCGATCCCCGCCCGGGACCTGACGTTCCTGCTGGTCGCGCTGGCCGACTGGGCCGCCGTGGTGCCCCAGATGGAACGCATCCTGGTCGGCGCCGAGGCCACCGACCGCACCCGGCTGCGGGCGTCCATCAAGGAGGCGGCCCGCAGGCTCGTCGCGAAGTAGGACCGGCGGACGGCCCGAGTGGTCAGTCGGTCAGTCGGTCAGTTGGTGCCGATGCGGGCCAGCAGGTCGACGATCCGCGTCTGCACCTCGGCGCTGGTGGACCGCTCCGCGAGGAACAGCACCGTCTCGCCGGAGGCCAGCCGGGGCAGCTCGGCGGGGTCGACGGCGGCCGTGTAGACGACCAGCGGCGTGCGGTTGAGCTGCCCGTTCGCGCGCAGCCAGTCCAGGATCCCGGCCTGCCGGCGGTGCACCTGCATCAGGTCCATCACGACCAGGTTCGGCCGGAACTGCCCCGCCAGCGTCACCGCGTCGTTGTCGCTCGCGGCCCGCGCCACCTGCATGCCGCGCCGCTCCAGCGTCGCGGTCAGCGCCAGCGCGATCTCCGCGTGCTCCTCCACCAGCAGCACCCGCGGCGGATGCTGCTCGCTGTCGCGCGGCGCGAGCGCCTTCAGCAGCACGGCGGGATCGGCGCCGTACGCCGCCTCCCGCGACGCCTGTCCGAGCCCGGCCGTGACCAGCACCGGGACCTCGGCGGCGACCGCGGCCTGGCGCAGCGACTGGAGCGCGGTCCGGGTGATCGGGCCGGTCAGCGGGTCGACGAACAGGGCTGCGGGGAAGGCCGCGATCTGCGCGTCCACCTCCTCGCGCGAGTGCACGATGACGGGCCGGTAGCCGCGGTCGCTGAGCGCCTGCTGCGTGGTGACGTCCGGGGCCGGCCAGACCAGCAGCCGGCGCGGGTTGTCCAGCGGCTCCGGCGGCAGCTCGTCGTCCATCGGCTGCGGCCGCGGCGGATCCGCGACCTCCACGGCTCCACCGGGACCGTCCAGCGGTTCGGGCCCCTCGGCGGCGTTCTCGTCCGGGGCGCCTATCGCGTACGACCGTCCGGCGCCCTCGGTGCCGGGCACGGGGCGGGGCTGTCCGGGCAGGTTCGGCGGCTGGGGGTGCGGCGGCTGGGCCTGCGGGTTCGAACGGTCCGGCGGCGCGGGCTGCGCGGGGGCCGGTTCGGCCGCGGGGGGCGCGGGGGCGGCCTGCTCCGGCCGCTGTTCGGTGCGGGTGGCCGCCGGGTCGGGCGGGGTGCCCAGCTTGCGGCGGCGGCCGGAACCGCCGGGCGCGTGCGGGGGCGGCGTCGCCGACGGCTGCTGCACCTGCGCGGCCTGACGGCTGAAGGGCACGCCCTGACCGAGCGTGCGCACGCTGATCGCCCGGCCCTGGGTCGAGTGCGGGTCGACCGGCGAGGCGGCCTCGGCGGGCAGGGGCTGCGCCGCGCGGGGGGCGCCCTGGGCGGGGGTGGCCTGGCCGGACGCCTGGACAGGCGCCTGGGCGGCCTGTTCGGGCGGAAGCGGGGTCCCGGCGGGCGGTGTGGCCGGGGCGCCGGGGGCCGGGGGCTGTGCCGGGGGCAGGGGAGCGTCGGGGGCTCCGGGGGCCGGGATCGGCTGGGCGGGGGGCGCTGCGGGAACGCCCTGCGGCGGGGTGCCGGGCGACTCGGCGGGCAGCGGTCCGCCGGAGGCGTCCGGCCGGGCAACGGGCGGCGGCGTCCCGCCCGCGCCCCGCGGTTCGGCGCCCGGCTGACCGGGACCGACGAGGGGAACGACGTACGGCGTCACCGGCGCACCGGGACCCGTCCGCCCCGCCGGCCCGCCGGCCGCGGCCGGACCAGCCGGTACCGGAGGAGTGCCGGGCGCGACCGGCCCCCCCTGCAACGGCACGCTGGGGCCGACCGGCACGCCGGTCATGCCGGGCACACCGGGCGCGCCGGGCAGCGCGACGCCCTGTCCGACGACCGTCTCCTGCCCGGGGCCGCCGGGCACGGGCGCCGCCTGCGCCGGCGGAGCCACCGCCCGCCTGCGGCGTCCGGTCGGCGCGGTGGTCGGATGCGGCTGCGGCGGAGTGCGGTCGTCGTCGGCCTGGTTCCGCGGCGCGGCGTCGTGCCGGCCCCCGTCGGAGCCGGCTTCGGGAGCCGCGGGACCCGTGCCCTGGGCGGGGACGCGTACCGCGGGCGCGGCCTCGGGGTCCGGCCGGTCGGCGTCGGCGGGCGGCAGGGCGAAGACCGTACGCGGGGCCGTCTCCTGCGCGGCGGCACGCTCGTTCGCCGCCGCCAGGGCACGCCGCCGGCGCCCGGTCGGCTGCGCGCCGGAACCGCCTGCGCCGCTGCTGGAACCGGGGAAGTCGTCGGCGCCTTCAGCGGTCTCGACGGTCTCGGCGGCCGGGTTCAGGGGGACGGCGGGGCCGGTGCGGTCCGCCGCCGGGAGCGCCGGGGGCAGCGCGTGGGGCTCGCCGATCTCGCGCCGGGCGCGGCGGCCGGTGGGCGTGGGCACGCCCTGCGGCGGCACCGTGCCGCCCAGACCGGAGCCGGACGCCGCCGCGCCGGCCGCGTGCTCGGCCGCCATGACCACGGCGCCCTCGGAGACACCCGTGCTCTCGGAGACACCCGTGCCGTCGGGGACATCCGCGCCCTCGGGCATGCCGGCGCCGTCGGCGGGCCGGCCGCGTCGGCGTCCCGTGCCGCCGGACGCCTCGGCGCCCTGGGCCGCGTCCTCGCCCGTGGGCTGCGCCGGGAGCCGCGCGGGCGCCTCGACGGCGCGGCGCCGGCGCCGGCCGGTCGGCTCCGTCCGGGTGTCGGCGTCCGCCGGGGGCTCGGCGTCGAGGTCGTCGGCGTCCAGGAACGCGTCGGTGGCGCCGCGCCGGGCCCGCCGCCGTCCGCCGCCCGTGGCCTGCGCGGCCTGCGCGGGCAGCGCGAGCTCGGAAGAGATGCCGTCGGCGGGGGCGCCCTCGGCCGGCCGCACGGCCAGGGCCGTCGCGTCCGGGGCGGCGAGCGCCGGCTGCTGGGCGTACTCCGGGACGTAGCCCGCGGCCACGGCGCCGGCCCCGTCGCCGATGGGCACCTCCAGGACGTAGGCGCTGCCGCTCATCCCGGGCACCTCGACCGTCTGCAGCATGCCGCCGTGCGCGCGGACGATGCCGCGCACGATCGGCTCGTGCACCGGGTCGCCGCCGGCGTACGGGCCGCGGACCTCGATGCGGACGACGTTGCCGCGCTGCGCCGCCGCGACCACGACGGTGTTGTCCATGTAACCGCCCGCCGAGACAGGCGAGTTGCCGGTGGCGTCCACGCCCGCGACGTCCGCGACGAGATGCGCGAGGGCGGTGGCCAGGCGCCGCGGGTCGACCTCGGCCTCGATGGGCGGCGCGTGCACGGCGAACTGCACCCGGCCGGGCCCGACGAGTTCGACGGCCCCGTCGACACCGGCGGCGACGACCGCGTCGAGCATCACCTTGGTCCGGGTGATCGCCTCGCCGCCGACGTCGAGGCGCTGGTAGCCGAGGACGTTGTCGATGAGGGTGGTGATCCGCGCGTAGCCGGCGGACAGGTGGTGCAGCACTTGGTTGGCCTCGGGCCACAGCTGGCCGGCGTCGTCGGCGGCGAGGGCGGCCAGTTCGCGGCGCAGCTCGTCCAGCGGGCCGCGCAGGGAGCCGCCGAGCAGGGTCAGCAACTGCTCGTGCCGGGCGGCGAGGGCTTCGTAGCGGTCCTTCTCGCGCTCGCCGAGCGCGGCGTACCGCTCCTCGTTCGCGGCGAGTTCCTCCGCGTGCCGCTCGGTCAGCTCCTCGATCTCGGCGACGTGCCGCCGGCGCAGGGCGGTGAGTTCGGAGCCGTGCTCCTCGGCGAGCCGCTCCAGCTCCTCCGCGTGCCGCTCCTCGGCGGCGTCCTTCTCCTCGACCAGGGCGTCGTACGGGCGGCGGTCGGCGAAGGTCATCACGGCGCCGACGAGCTGGTCGCCGTCCCGGACGGGCGCGGTGGTGAGGTCGACGGGCACCTTGGCCTCGGACTTCGACCACAGCACCTGGCCGCGCACCCGGTGCTTGCGCCCGGAGCGCAGGGTGTCGGCGAGCGGCGACTCCTCGTAGGGGAACGGGGAGCCGTCGGCGCGGGAGTGCAGTACGAGGGTGTGCAGCTCGCGGCCGCCGAGTTCGCCGGCGCGGTAGCCGAGGATCTGGGCGGCGGCGGGGTTGACGAGGACGATCCGGCCGTCGGTGTCGGTGCCCACGACGCCCTCGGAGGCGGCCCGCAGGATCATCTCGGTCTGCCGCTGTGAACGGGCCAGTTCGGCCTCGGTGTCGACGGTGCCGGACAGATCGCGCACGACCAGCATCAGCAGCTCGTCGCCGGTGTAGCCGGAGGTGTCGTAGGCATGCTGGCCGTTCTGCAGATTCGCGCTCGTGACCTCGACCGGGAACTCGGTGCCGTCGGTCCGGCGGGCGATCATCCGGGTCGGCTTGGTGCGGGCGCGCGGGTCGATGTGGTCGGGGCGGCGCATGGAGCCGGGGATGAGCTTGGAGTCGAACTGCGGCAGCAGGTCGAGCAGCCCGCGCCCCACCAGAGCCGTGCCCGGGGTCTCGAAGGCCTCCAGGGCGATGGTGTTGGCGTTGACGACCGTGCCGTTGGCGTTGACCAGCACCAAGGCGTCGGGCAGCGCGTCGAGTATGGCAGCGAGGCGAGCAGCGCCTCGGGATGGCCTGCTGCTCACGAGACGCTTCCTCCCTGTTACCGCACCTTGCCGACCGCGGGGGCCATCTTGCCAACCGGCCCGCGGCGTGTCACGCGAAGGAGTCTAAGCGCTGAGGTTGCGCCCGCGACGGCGGATGAGAGGGAGGTCGCACGAGCAGGTGACGCACGACCCGCCCCTGACCGACCGTACGCGGCGCCCCGGACCGACTCCGCCCGGTGCCCGGACCGGTGGCGCGCCCGGCGGTCCGCGCAGGCCGTCGCCGGAGGCGGTGCCGCCTCGGACCGGCGGATCACCCGAGGTCGGGCAGGAGCGGCACCATCCGCTCCCAGCGCCCGATCTCGCAGCCGTTGGCCCTGCTGTACACCGCGTCCACCGGTCGCCCGGCCCAGACGCCGGTGACCCGGGCGGTGGCCGGGCCGCCGTACTCCAGGGTGCAGACGCTGCCGTCCGGCACCGGCGCGAAGGTGTCCCGCCCCCAGCGCGTGTCGCGGTCGAGCGCCGCGCACGCGCCCCGCACATCCGGATGGCGGCCGTGCTCGGGATGGCAGGACACCTCGTACGTCCCGTCCCGCCCGTCCCCCGCGTCCCGCACGGTGACGGTGAGGTGATCACCGGCCCGGTCCTCGTCCCGGACGGGCGGCGGCGCCCCGACGCCGGCGGCGGCCGCCCCGGCGGACAGCGCCGTGATCACCACGGCGGAGGCGGCGGCCCCGAGAAGGCGCCGCAGCGCCGAGGACGCCCTCGCCGCGGAGGAGGCGGAGGGAGCGAAGGACACGGAGGAAGGAGAGCTGACCTGCACCATGTCCGGACCAACGCGGCGGTCCGCCGGAGGTTGCGCCGCGGCCGACACAGTGCGACAAGGACTTTGCCCTGAACCCGGACTGCCTAGTACCGTGGGTGGCGATTGGTGGCACCCCGCAAGTCTGTGTCATCATCTGCACGCACCGATCGCGCGCTCGCGTGAGCGGTTGTGCTGGAGGCGTCGCCTAGTCCGGTCTATGGCGCCGCACTGCTAATGCGGTTTGGGCCTTCAAGCCCATCGAGGGTTCAAATCCCTCCGCCTCCGCGCACGAGCCCGAAGCCCCGGTCCCCAGGACCGGGGCTTCGGCGTTTCCCCGAAGACCGTCACGGCCATCACGGCCACCACCCGATCGGACCCGGCGCCCCCACTCCGCGCCCCGGTCATCACCGGGACCCCGCGCACCCCCCGAACCACGTTTCTGCAGGTCAGGCCGGGTAGGGGGAATGGATTTCACATGACGGCGGCAGTCATGTAATGTTCTTCCTGTCGCCGCGAGCGGGCCGAAAGGACCGGAAGCGAAGACGAAAAACAGAACAAGCACTCGTAGCTTAACGGATAGAGCATCTGACTACGGATCAGAAGGTTGCAGGTTCGAATCCTGCCGAGTGCACATCAGGCCAGAGGCCCCGGAGAGATCCGGGGCCTCTGGTGTTTCGCTGTCTCAGGGTCCTCGGGGTGATGGCGCGGATGTGGACGTGCTCGGGATTGCGGTGGTCCGCGGACGGGCCCGTGCTGCGGTGGCGGGACGGGCGGAGCAGTGCGCTGCCGTGGGGGAAGCGGGTGGCCTTCGGGGTCGCGGGGGATGGCGTGCGGGTCTGTGTGGGAGCGCGGGGGCACGACTGTCCCGTACGGGCCGCCGTGCCCGGTCGGAGTACGGGGGCGCGGTGCGAGGAGTGCGCGCGGCTGGACCGGGCGCACTCGGTGGCCGCCGACACGATCGCGGACGATCCGCGGCCGTACCGGGTGTATCTGGCGTGGTTCGGGCCCGGGATGGCCAAGGTGGGGATCACCGCGGCCGAACGGGGCCCGGCGCGGCTGCTCGAACAGGGCGCCGTCTGCTTCAGCTGGCTCGGCACCGGGCCGCTGATGGCCGCCCGCCGGACCGAGGAACTGCTGCGGGCCGCGCTCGGCATCCCCGACCGGATCCCCTACGCCCTCAAGCGCGCCGTCCGGGCCGCGCTGCCGGCGGCGGCGGCCGAGCGGGCGGCCGAGCTGCGCGACCTGCACGGACGGGCCACCGCGCTCGCCGGCTGGCCGGACTCGCTGGAGCGGGCGCCGTTCCGGCCGGTCGACCACCTCACGGCGTTCGGGCTGGCCGGGCTGCCCGCTCCCGCCGGTGCGGTGAGCGAGCTGGTCGCGGGCGGAGGAGTGAGCGGGGAACTGGTCGCCGCCGCCGGACCCGATCTGCACCTCGCGACCGGGAGCGGGAGCGGAGGCGGGGTCGTCGTGCTGGACACACGGCTCATGACCGGGTGGGGGCTCGGTCCGTGGCCGGGTGGGAACGACGGGATCACCCTGCCGGTAAGGGAGTTCAAGGAAGCGCCGGGCGTGCAGGACGGGTTGTTCTGAGCGCTCGCCGGTGAGTTGGGGGAGACGCACCGAGCGGGGGGTCGGTGAGCGGGGACCGGTGGGAGGCCGGGCCGTTCGGCCGTGACCGATCGCGTCCGTCGCGCCGCCGCGTAACCGAGTCGCCGCGCCGTCGCGTAACCGAGTCGCCGCGCCGCCGCGTAACCGAGTCGCCGAGTCGCCGGGTAACCGAGTCGCCGAGCGGTCGAGCCGCCGAGTCGAGGGGCCGTCAGCCGCCCCCCGGTTCCCAGGTGTTCCCTGAGAGGTGCCTGTGCGTTTCTCAGGGAAATCACAGACGGGCGCAAGCGTGCTCTCAGAGGGCGCCGACAAGGTGTCCACCATGACCACGACCTCGCCCCAGGGGCGCACCGAACTGCTGAGGCCGGACGGGAGCCCCGTCCGGGTGCTTGTGGTGGACGACGAGCTGTCGATCACCGAACTGCTGTCCATGGCCCTGCGTTACGAGGGCTGGCAGATCCGCAGCGCGGGGGACGGGCAGGGCGCCGTCCAGAGCGCGCGCGAGTTCCGGCCCGACGCCGTCGTCCTCGACATGATGCTGCCCGACATGGACGGGCTGGCCGTCCTGGGCCGGCTGCGCCGCGAGCTGCCCGACGTCCCCGTCCTGTTCCTGACCGCCAAGGACGCCGTGGAGGACCGGATCGCCGGGCTCACGGCGGGCGGGGACGACTACGTCACCAAACCGTTCAGCCTGGAGGAGGTCGTCGCCCGGCTGCGCGGACTGATCCGGCGCGCGGGCGCCGCCGACCGGCGCTCGGAGTCCGTGCTCGTCGTCGGCGACCTCACCCTCGACGAGGACAGCCACGAGGTCTCGCGCGGCGGGGACGACATCCACCTCACCGCCACCGAGTTCGAGCTGCTGCGCTTCCTCATGCGCAACCCGCGGCGGGTGCTGAGCAAGGCGCAGATACTGGACCGGGTGTGGTCGTACGACTTCGGCGGCCAGGCCAACGTCGTAGAGCTGTACATCTCCTACCTGCGGCGCAAGATCGACGCCGGGCGCGAGCCGATGATCCACACCCGGCGCGGCGCCGGTTACCTGATCAAGCCCGCGGTCTCGTGAGCGGGCGGCGGCGGTCGCGGGCACGGTGGGGAGCGCCCCGGCCGCGCACGCTGCGGACGCGGCTCGTCGTCGCGTCCGTGGTGCTGATCGCCGTGGTCTGCTCGGTGATCGGCACCGTGACGACGCTCGCCCTGCGCTCGCACCTCTACGAGCAGCTGGACGGCCGGCTCAAGGAGGTCGCCATGCGGGCGTCGGTGGGTCTGCGGCCGCCGGACGACCACACGGGCGCCGGCGTGACGCCCGAGCGGCAGCCCGGCACCGTGGATCTGACCGACTTCGTCACCCGGGGCCCGCAGCCGGAGTACACGATCGCCGCCAAGGTCGACGACGGCACGATCACCGAGGCGAAGGTCGGCGAGAAGGCGAACGACGACAACAACGTCCCCTGGATGGACGCGAAGCCGCTCACCGCCGCCCAGATCCGCGCCCTCGACGCGGTCCCGCGCGACAAGCGCAGGCACACGGTCGACGTCCCCGGCCTCGGCGGGTACCGCGTCCAGTACGTGACCGGCCCCAACGGCGCGTACTACGTGGCCGTCCCCACCTCCGACGTCGAGAACACCGTCGCCACCCTGATCCTGGTCGAGGTCAGCGTCACCGCCGCCGGACTCGTCGCCGCCCTGCTGGCCGGCGCCGCCATCGTGAGCGTCGCCCTGCGCCCGCTGCGCCGCGTCGCCGCCACCGCCACCCGCGTCTCCGAACTCACCCTGCACACCGGCGAGGTGAACCTCAGCGAGCGCGTCCCCGAACCGGAGACCGACCCGCACACCGAGGTCGGCCAGGTCGGCGCCGCGCTCAACCGCCTGCTCGACCACGTCCACGGCGCGCTGCACGCCCGGCAGCAGAGCGAGACCCGGGTGCGGCAGTTCGTCGCGGACGCCAGCCACGAGCTGCGCACCCCGCTGGCCTCCATCCGCGGCTACGCCGAGCTGACCCGGCGCGGCCGCGAGGAGGTCGGCCCGGACACCCGGCACGCGCTCGGCCGCATCGAGTCCGAGGCCGGGCGGATGACCCTGCTGGTGGAGGACCTGCTGCTGCTCGCCCGGCTGGACGCGGGCCGGCCGCTGCGGTTCGAGCACACCGACCTCGTACCGCTCGTGGTCGACACCCTCAGCGACGCCCGGGCCGCCGGGCGGGACCACGTCTGGCGGCTGGAGCTGCCCGACGAGCCCGCCCTCGTCCCGGCCGACGCGGCGCGGCTCCAGCAGGTGCTCGTCAACCTGCTGGCCAACGCCCGCACCCACACCCCGCCCGGCACGACCGTCACCGCACGCGTGCGCGGCAGCGGGCCGTGGCTGTGCGTGGACGTCGAGGACGACGGGCCGGGCATTCCGCGGGAGCTGCTGCCGCACGTGTTCGAACGGTTCGCCCGGGGCGACTCGGCGCGCTCCCGCGCCACCGGCTCGACCGGACTCGGGCTGGCCATCGTGCAGGCCGTGGTGGCCGCGCACGGCGGCGCCGTCACCGTCGACAGCGTGCGCGGCCGGACCGCGTTCACCGTCCACCTGCCCGCGCTCCCGAAGCCCCCGAAGCCCCACTCGCACCCCCACTCGCACCTCCACTCACAGGCACGCCACAGCGTCACCACATCGGCGCGACAGGGCGGTTGAGGAGAGTCACCGGCATGCGAAGCGACCTTTCTCCCGGCACCCTGCCGGCGCGGGAGCACCTCCCGGCCGACGACGCCGGTACGCCTGTCCTGGACGTGGTGATCCCCGTCTACAACGAGGAGAAGGACCTCCGGCCGTGCGTGCTGCGGCTGCACGAGCACCTCGCGCGCACCTTCCCGTACGCGTTCCGCATCACCGTCGCGGACAACGCCTCCACGGACGGCACCCCGCGGGTGGCCGCGCTGCTGGCGGCCGAGCTGCCCGAGGTCGACACCTTCCGGCTGGAGCAGAAGGGCCGGGGCCGCGCCCTGCGGACCGTGTGGTCCGCCTCCGAGGCGCCGGTCCTCGCCTACATGGACGTGGACCTGTCCACCGACCTCAACGCCCTGCTGCCGCTGGTGGCGCCGCTCATCTCCGGCCACTCCGACCTGGCCATCGGCTCCCGGCTCGCCCGCAGTTCGCGCGTGGTGCGCGGGGCCAAGCGGGAGTTCATCTCCCGCTCCTACAACCTCATCCTGCGCGGCTCGCTCCAGGCCCGCTTCTCCGACGCGCAGTGCGGGTTCAAGGCGATCCGGCGCGATGTGGCGCAGGCGCTGCTGCCGCTGGTGGAGGACACCGGCTGGTTCTTCGACACCGAGATGCTGGTGCTGGCCGAGCGGGCCGGGCTGCGCATCCACGAGGTGCCGGTGGACTGGGTCGACGACCCCGACTCCACGGTGCACATCGTCAGCACGGCCACCGAGGACCTGAAGGGCGTGTGGCGGGTCGGCAAGGCGCTGGCCACCGGTTCGCTGCCGCTGGACCGGCTGGCCCGCCCGTTCGGCGACGACCCGCGCGACCGCGAGATCCAGGACGTGCCCAAGGGGCTGGCCCGCCAGCTCGTCGGGTTCTGCGTCATCGGCGTCCTGTCCACCCTCTTCTACCTGCTGCTCTACAGCTTCTTCCGGCAGTTCGCCGGCTCCCAGGCCGCCAACGCCCTCGCCCTGCTGGTCTCGGCGGTCGCCAACACCGCCGCCAACCGGCGGCTGACCTTCGGGGTGCGCGGCCGGGGCGGCGCCGTCCGGCACCAGGCACAGGGGCTGGTCGTCTTCGGCATCGGCCTCGTCCTCACCAGCGGCTCACTGGCCGCCCTGAACGCCGCGACCAGCAGCCCGGCCCACTCCACCGAACTCGCGGTGCTGGTGGCGGCCAACCTCGCGGCGACCGTGCTGCGCTTCCTGCTCTTCCGGGCCTGGGTCTTCCCGGACCGCCGGGACCGGCCGGCGGACCCGGCCGCCGGTGCCACCGGACCGTCCGGCGCCGAGCGCGACGCACGCGGTCCGTCCGCCCGGGTGTACGTCGCGCGCGGCGACGGCCACGGCCCGTACCCGGCCTCCGAACCGCTCCCGCGGCGGCCCACCGCGCCGCCCACCGCGCACGTCCCGACGCCGTACGGCCCGACCGGGCACGGCCCCGCCGACGCCCCGTACGGCACCTCCGCCTACGGCACCTCCGCCTACGACACCACTCCGTTCCGCACCGGTGACGCCGATCCGAAGGACCCCCGATGACCACTGAGCACGACCGGACGGGCGCACGGGAAGGCACGGAACCCTCGGCCGGCTCGGCCCCCTCGGCCCCCTCGTCCTGGAGTCCGCCCCCGACCGCGCCCCCGGCGGCGACGATCGCCGCCGAAGCCCCTGCGGCTCCCCCGGCCGCCGACGGCCCCACGGCCCCGGCGGCCGTACCGGGAGCCGGCGAGCCGAAGCAGCCCCTCGCGCGTCGCCTCTGGCGCGGCCGGCCGGAGGACCCCCGCTGGGCCCGCCCGGCCTTCCTCGCCCTGCTGCTCGCCACCGGGCTCCTCTACCTCTACAACCTCAGCTCGTCCGGCTACGCCAACTCCTTCTACTCGGCGGCCGTCCAGGCGGGCAGCACGTCCTGGAAGGCGTTCTTCTTCGGCTCGCTGGACGCGGGCAACGCCATCACCGTCGACAAGCCCCCGGCCTCGCTGTGGCCGATGGCGCTGTCGGTGCGGATCTTCGGACTGAGCTCGTGGGCGATCCTCGTCCCCGAGGTGATCATGGCCGTCCTCACGGTCGCCGTGGTCTACGCGGCCGTGCGCCGCCGGTTCAGCCCGGCGGCCGGTCTGATCGCGGGCGCGGTGCTGGCGCTCACCCCGGTGGCGGCGCTGATGTTCCGGTTCAACAACCCGGACGCGCTGCTCGCGCTGCTGATGGCGCTGACCGTGTACTTCGTCGTCCGGGGCCTGGAGGACGGCCGCACCAAGTGGCTGCTGTGGGCGGGCGTCGCCATCGGCTTCGCCTTCCTCGCCAAGACCCTGCAAGCCTTCCTGATCCTGCCGGCGCTGGCTCTCGTCTACGGTGTCTGCGCGCCCGTGCGGCTGAAGAAGCGGCTGACGCAGCTGGCGCTCGCGACGGCGGCGATCGTCGTCTCCGGCGGCTGGTGGGTGGCGATCGTCGAACTGTGGCCCGCCTCCTCGCGGCCGTACATCGGCGGCTCGCAGAACAACAGCTTCCTTGAGCTGACCTTCGGCTACAACGGCCTCGGCCGGATCAACGGCGACGAGACCGGCAGCGTGGGCGGCGGCGGTGGCGGTCGCGGTGGCGGCGGCATGGGCCAGTGGGGGGAGACCGGCTGGAGCCGGATGTTCAACTCCGAGGTCGGCAGCCAGATCTCCTGGCTGCTCCCGGCCGCGCTGATCCTGCTGGTCGCCGGGCTCGTCCTGACCCGGAAGGCGGCGCGCACCGACCTCGCCCGCGCGTCCTTCCTCGCCTGGGGCGGCTCCCTGCTGATGACGGCGGCCGTCTTCAGCTACATGGCGGGCATCTTCCACCAGTACTACACGGTGGCCCTCGCGCCCTACCTCGCCGCCGTCGTCGGCATGGGCGTGAGCGTCCTGTGGGAGGAGCGGTCCCGGCTGTGGGCGTCGCTCACCCTGGCCGGCGCGGTCACGGCGACCGCGGCCTGGGGCTACGTCCTGCTCCACCGCACCCCGGACTACCTGCCCTGGCTGAAGTGGCTGGTGCTGGTCGGCGGGCTGGCCGCGGCCCTGGGACTGATCTTCGTCGGGCGGCTCGACCGCCGGCTCGCGCTCGCCTCGGTGGCCGCGGCCGTCGTGACCTGCCTCGCCGGACCCGCCGCGTACACGCTGAGCACGGTGAACTCCGGGCACACGGGCGCCATCCCGACGGCCGGCCCGGCGGGCGCGAGCCGGATGGGCTTCGGCGGCCGGGGCGGCTTCCCGGGCGGCGGAGAGGGCATGCGCGGCTTCCCGGGCGGCGGCATGCCGGGCCAGAACGGCCAGGGCCGGCAGAACGGCCAGGGCTTCCCGGGCGGCGGCTTCCCCGGCCAGAACGGCCAGGGTCAGCAGAACGGCCAGGGCTTCCCGGGCGGCGGCATGCCCGGCCAGAACGGCCAGGGTCAGCAGAACGGCCAGGGCTTCCCCGGCGGCGGCTTCCCCGGCGGCCGGAGCGGTGAAGGCGGCCGTACGGGCGGCATGGGCGGCGGCATGGGCGGCCTGCTCAACGGCGCCCAGGTCGGCTCCGAGGCCAAGAAGCTGCTGGAGCGGGACGCGTCGAAGTACACCTGGGTCGCCGCGTCCATCGGCTCCCAGAACGCCGCCAGCTACCAGCTCGCCACCGGTGACCCGGTGATGGCGATCGGCGGCTTCAACGGCACCGACCCGTCCCCGACGCTCGCGCAGTTCAAGAAGTACGTGGACCAGGGGAAGATCCACTACTTCATCTCGGGCGGCGGCATGGGAGGCGGCATGGGAGGCAGCGGCAACAGCACCTCGTCGCAGATCACCTCCTGGGTGGAGAAGAACTTCAAGAAGGTGACGGCCGGTTCGGCCACCTTCTACGACCTCACCCAGCCGACGACCGGCAGCTGAGCACCCCGCGCCGCACCCACGCGGCACGGACGGAGGCGGTGGCCGATCCGGTCACCGCCTCCTCGGGTCCCCGCTGCTCCGCCCCAGGAACGACCTTGTTGGCCTACGGGCCGCAGCGGGCACACTCCAAGGCGGGAGGCGGCGGCCACCCGGCGGCCCGTGCGCGACACGGGCGCCGCCGGGCCCGTACAGGAGGCTCCCTTCGCGTGTCCGCCGGTTCGGGAGTCGAGGAAGGTGCGCCATGGTGAAGGCAGCCGGGGCCGAGGGCGCGGCGCGCCGCAGTGTCTGGCTGGCGGGCAAGGAGCGCCGGTCCGGGCGGGGCGGCGGGCAGCCGTCCGGGCTCGACCGGGCGCGGATCACCGGGGCCACGGTGCGGCTGCTGGACGCCGAGGGCCTCACCGGCTTCTCCATGCGCCGGCTCGCCGCCGAGCTGAACGTCACGGCGATGTCCGTGTACTGGTACGTCGACACCAAGGACGACCTGCTCGAACTCGCCCTCGACGCCGCCTTCGGCGAGCTGCCGCTGCCCCGCCCGGACACCGGCGAGGACTGGCGCGGCGAGCTGCGCGCCCTGGCCGTCGGATACCGGGCGCTGCTGGTGCGCCACCCCTGGCTGTCGCCGCTCGCCGGCCGCTACCTCAACATCGGCCCGAACGCGCTCGCCTGCTCCCGCGAGGTGCGGCGCGTCATCGGCCGCACCGGCCTGCCCCCGCACGGCGTCACGGGCGCGATCTCGGCCGTCTTCCAGTTCGTCTACGGCTACGGCACGATCGAGGGCCATCTCCTCGGCCGGATCGCGGACTCGGGGCTGTCGCCCGAGGAGTACCACCGGCAGCTCCCGGACTCGATGAGCCGGGCCCCGGAGACCGCGGGGGCGACCGAGGGGGCCCATGACGTCGTGGCGGTGCGGGACGGCGAGACGGTGGCGGAGAGCCTCGACCGCGACTTCGCCTTCGCCCTGGACCTGCTGGTCGCGGGGATCGACGCGATGGCCGCCCGCGGCTGACCGCCCGCCCGACCGGGGCCGCCCGGCCCGGTCAGGTGAGATGCCCTACGCGTCGTCGTTCACCAGGCGTGCGGGGAAGCCGCCCGTGGCCACCGGCCCCCACCGCTCCGGGGTGATCCGGATGATCGACTTGCCCTGTTCGCGCATGGCCCGGCGGTACTCGTCCCAGTCGGGGTGCTCCCCGGCGATGTTGCGGTAGTACTCGACGAGCGGCTCCACCGAGTCCGGCGCGTCGATCACCTCGGCGACGCCGTCGATCTGCACCCACGGCCCGTTCCACTCGTCGCTCAGCACGACCAGGCTCACCCGGTCGTCCCGCTTGGCGTTGCGGGTCTTGGCGCGCTCCGGGTAGGTGGAGACCACGATCCGCCCGGAGTCGTCCACCCCGCAGGTCAGCGGCGAGGCCTGCGGTCCGCCGTCGGAGCGGCGGGTCAGCAGCAGGGCGCGGTGGCGGGGCCGTACGAAGTCCAGCAGTTCGTCCCGCGAGACGCGGGTGTTGCTCGCGATGTTCGGTGCCATGCCCGCAGCCTAGGGCCTCTCGTTTGGATCAGGCCGGGCTCGCGGGCCCTGGTGCCGCACCTCGCCGCGTTGTCGTCGGTTGCCATGGCTCCGCCATGACGCCCTCCTCCGCCTTGCGATGCACGGCACCAGACCCCGCTCCCTGATCCGGCCTGATCCAAACGAGAGGCCCTGGGACTCCGGCGCGTACCGGTCGCCCAAGGGCCGTGCCACGTCGGCGCGTCGGGGCGTGAGCCGACCGTCTACCAGGGCGTAAATCGCGAGGACGGACGAGATAAGGTTCTGTTCGTCCTGTGCTCGCAGTCGGGAATGTGCTGCGGAGCTCTCCTGCGCATGGCCTCAGCGCCATGCATGCCGAAGAGGTTCGTGGTGCCTGCGTCCGACTTTTCTGATTTGCCCCATTTTCGGGGAGACATCGAGCTGGCCGAAGCGCTGACCGTGGCGGCTCGTCAACTGCACGACACCCAGACTCCCGACAGCACCATGCAGGTCGCCGTGCGCCTCGCGGTACGGCTGCTGCCGGGGGCGGAGCACGCGGGCATCTCGGTGATGGAACGCGACGGCCACCGCCGTTGCGTCGCCTGGACCGACGAGGTCGTGCGCACCGCGGAGGAATCCGGCGACGGCCCGCCGCAGGCGTCGTACTGGGACCAGCTCTGGCAGGCGCCCGTGGTGCGGCTGACGGACGGCGAGACCGAGGACGGCGGCCGGCCGCTGGCCGACGTGGGGCTGCGCTCGGCGCTCGCGCTGCGGCTGCGCGCCGAGAAGCGGCGGCTGACCGTGCTCACCGCCTACGCCGCCAAACCGCGCGCCTTCGACGCCGACGCCACCCGGATCGGCCGGCTGTACACCGCGCACGTGAGCCTCGCCCTGGACTCGGCGACCGTGCGCGAGCAGCTCACCGAGGCGATGCGCACCCGCGACCTGATCGGCCAGGCCACCGGCATCCTCATGGAGCGGCGGGACATCGACGCGGCCGAGGCGTTCGACAGCCTGGTGCGCACCTCGCAGCGGGAGAACGTCAAGCTGCGGGACATCGCCCGGCGGATCGTCGACACGAAGAGGGCGACCTGACGGCACCGGACGTCAGCGCACGACGAGGGCGGGCCCGCGGTGATCGCGGGCCCGCCCTGTGCGTCGTGGCCGGTGCTCAGGCGGTGGGGAGGGTGTCTCCCTGGACGGCCTGGATGTCGAGTTCGATTCTGAGGGTGGTGCCGATGGCGGCGATGCCTGCTTGGAGGACCTGGTTGTAGTTCATGGCGAAGTCCTCGCGGCGCAGTTCGGTGGTGGCGCGGAAGGCGGCGCGGGTGCCGCCCCAGGGGTCGGCGCCGGTGCCGAGGTAGGCGAGGCGGAGGTCGATTGGGCGGGCGATGCCGTGCATGGTGAGTTCGCCGTGGACGGTCCAGTGGTCGGGGCCGTCGGCGGTGAGGTGGGTGGAGCGGTAGGTGATGTGGGGGTGGTGTTGGGTGTCGAGGAAGTCGGGGGAGGTGAGGTGCTGGTCGCGCAGGGTGTTGCCGGTGTCGATGGAGGCGGCGTGGATGACGGCTTCGACGCGGGACTTGGTGACGTCGTCGGGGGCGATGTCGAGGGTGGCGGTGAAGTCGGTGAAGCGGCCGTGGACGCTGGAGATGCCGAGGTGCTGGGCGACGGCGGCGACGGAGGAGTGGGCGGGGTCGACGGTCCAGGGTCCGGGCGGGGGCAGTTCGCTGCCGCCCTGGCGGGCCAGGGTGAGGGTGCCGATCTCGGCGCGGCCGCTCGCGGTGACGAGGGCGCTGGCGGCGGTGGGCTGGTAGCCGACGGCGGTGACGATGACGGTGTGGGCGCCGGGCGCCAGGTGGGTGGTGTCGCGGACGGCGCCCTCGTGGTCGGCCTCGGCGCGCAGTACCTGGGCGCCGCTCATGTCGGTCACCGTGACGACCGCGTGCGACACGGCCCATCCGTCCCGGGTGCGGATCCTCGCGGTCAGTCCCATCCCGTTTCTCTTCCCCTTCGATGGTGTGTGCGCCGTCGGACCGGTCCGGCCCGTCCGGGCGCACCCACGGTGGAAACCTGAATAAATCGGCAGAAAAATCGGCCGGCCCGGGCGGGAGCGCGCCGTCGCTCGGAGCGCGCCCGCCGCGGGCCGGCTGTGGGTTACTCGCCGGGGTGGGCGAGGTGGATGTCGTGGCCGTCGACGCCGTGGCCGGTGACGGTCAGGGCGGTGGCGGCCGGGGGGTAGCCGGTGGCGATGACGGTGTAGTCGCCGCTGCCGAGGTCGGTGAAGGCGTAGGCGCCGTCAGCACCGGTGGTGGCGGTGGCGACCACGTTGCCCGCCGCGTCGACCAGGGTGACGCGGGCGTCGGCCAGAGGACCGTGCGGAGCCCGCACCACGCCCTGGAGCTGCGCGCCGGCGTCCAGGTCGATCCCGACGCGGGTGACGCCGGTACCGCCGATCTCGACGGGCAGGGCGCGGGGGCGGTGGCCGGCGGCGTTGACCGCGACGGTGACCGCGCCCGGCACCAGCTCCGTGAAGGAGAACGCGCCGTCCTCCCCGGTGGTCCCGGTGGCGAGCAGGTCGCCGCGCACGTCGGTGACGATCACCATGGCGCCCTTGACCGGCAGCCCGCTGTCGGCGGAGCGGACCGTGCCGGTGAGGCCGCTGGTGCCGCTGAGCAGGATGTCGAAGGCGACCGGCTCGTCGTTGACCACGACGGTGGAGGCCTGCGGCTGGAACCCGTCCGCGGAGGCGATCAGCACGTACGAGCCCGCGCCCGGCGCGTCGATCGTGTAGGCGCCGTCGGCCCGCGCGGCCGAACGGCCCAGCTGACGGCCCGCGAGCGAGATCAGCGTCACCGCCGCCCGCGCCACCGGAGCACTCTCCGCACCCCGCACGAACCCGTGCACCGGGATCCCGCCGCCCGCACCGGAACCCGCTCCCTCGGGAGCGAGGGTGGCCACCGCGGACAGCCGCTGGGTGCCCTCCGGACCCGCCTCGGCGCCGGTCCGGCCGGACAGGCGCTCCTCGGCCGGGGTGAACGTGTCGGACGCGGCCTCGACGAGCGGGGCCTGGGTCTGCGCCTCGGCGACGGCCGGGGCCGCGGCCGGGTCCACCGGGGCGGCCGCCGCCTCGGCGCCCTGCGCCAGCGCGCCCTTGGTGCGCAGCGGGACCTCCTTGATGAACAGCGTGATCAGGAAGGCGATCGCCGCCATGGCGCCCGCGATCATGAAGATGTCGGCGATGCCGTGCCCGTAGGCGCTCTCCATGACCGTGCGCAGCGGGGCGGGCAGCGCGTCCATGTCCGGGATGCTGCTGGTGCCGGAGCCGGAACCGCCGGCCAGCTGCGCGTACTTCGGGCCGAGGTCGGCCAGGCCGTCCTTGACGTAGTCGGTGATGCGGCTGGCCATCACGGCGCCCAGCGCGGAGACGCCGACCGCACCGCCCAGGGAGCGGAAGAAGGTGACCGTGGAGCTGGCCGAGCCGAGGTCGCTCGGGTCGACCTGGTTCTGCGTGCACAGCACCAGGTTCTGCATCATCATGCCGATGCCGAGACCGAGCAGGGCCATGAAGATGGCCATCTTCCAGTAGTCCGTGTCGTACCGGATGGTGCCGAGCAGGCCCAGGCCGGCCGTCACCAGGACGCCACCGCTGACCAGCCACGCCTTCCAGCGGCCGGTACGGGTGATGAACTGGCCGGAGACGGTGGAGGAGACGAACAGACCGCCGATCATCGGGATGGTCAGCACGCCCGACATCGTCGGGGACTTGTCGCGGGCCAGCTGGAAGTACTGGCTGAAGAAGACGGTGCCGGTGAACATCGCGATGCCCACGAAGAGCGAGGCGAGCGACGCCAGCGTGATGGTGCGGTTGCGGAACAGCCGCAGCGGGATGATCGGCTCGGACGCCTTGGCCTCGGCCAGCACGAACAGCGCGCCGAGGGCGACGGAGCCGGCGACCATCACGGCCGTCTGCCACGACATCCAGTCGTACTTGTCACCGGCGAAGGTGACCCAGATCAGCAGCAGCGAGACGGCCGCGGAGATCAGGAGCGCGCCGAGCCAGTCGACCTTCACCTGACGCTTCACGACGGGCAGGTGCAGGGTCTTCTGGAGCACGATCAGGGCGATCACCGCGAACGGGACGCCGACGTAGAAGCACCAGCGCCAGCCCAGCCACGAGGTGTCGGTGATGACACCGCCGAGCAGCGGGCCGCCGACGGTGGCGACGGCGAACGTGGCGCCCAGGTAACCGGAGTAGCGGCCGCGCTCACGCGGGGAGATCATCGCGGCCATGACGATCTGCGCCAGCGCGGACAGACCACCGGTGCCGATGCCCTGGATCACGCGGCAGACGATCAGCATGGCGGGGTTCTGCGAGAGCCCGGCCGCCATCGACGCCACGACGTAGATGATCAGGGCTATCTGGACGAGCGCCTTCTTGCTGTACAGGTCGGCGAGCTTGCCCCACAGGGGGGTCGCCGCGGTCATCGACAGCAGGGCCGCCGTGACCACCCAGGTGTAGGCGGACTGGCCGCCGCCGAGGTCGCCGATGATCTTCGGCAGGGCGTTGGAGACGATCGTGGACGACAGGATCGCCACGAACATGCCGAGCAGCAGCCCGGAGAGCGCCTCCATGATCTGCCGGTGCGTCATCGGAGCGTCGCCCGGGGAGTCTCCCCCACGCTTGGCGTGAGCCCGCACACCGGCTGGTGTGGTCGTTGCCATGGGCTTCCTTTACTTACGTGCTTGCGGGTGTACGGGTGGTCTCTTGGAGTACGGGGGCCGCGGGCGCGGCCTGCTCGGCCATCGGGGCGGGGAGCCGGACCGGGGTGGACCGGCAGTCGCCGAAGCTGTCGCGCAGCCGGCCCATCAGCCGGATGAGCTGACCGACCTCGTCGTCGGTCCAGTCGCTCAGCCGCTCCGCGAACAGGTGCGTGGTGCGGCGGGACAGCTCGTCGAGCTGGTCGACGCCGGCGGGCGTCAGGCGCAGGATGCGCGAGCGCCTGTCCGCCGGGTCCGGCAGCCGTTCGATCCAGCCGCGGGCGGCGACGTGCGCGACGTGCCGGCTGGTCACCGACATGTCCACGGCGAGCAGCTCGGCGAGCCTGCTCATGCGCATGTCGCCGTGGCGGCCGAGCAGGGTCAGCGCGGCGGCGGAGCCGGCCGGGCAGTCGGGCGGCAGGATCCGCCCCATGTCCCGTTTCACGGCGCCGACGGCACTGAGCTGACGCGCCAGTTCTTCGTACTGCGCCCGCTCGGCCATCACACCTCCCGTAATTGTTGCTTGGGGCAACCATAGAAGGGGTTGGTTGCCCCAAGCAAACAAGTACGGGGTGATGGACGCAAAAACTTGGCAAAGACAAGTATTGCGAATGTAAAGCAGCAGGTGAGTAGAGCTGACTCGTGATCGCCGACCCATTCGGTGTGAGTGGGCGAGACGCGCGACGCCTTCTCGGCTCGGGGGCATCCCCAGCCCGTCCGGCGCTTGAGGACGAGGCCGTCCAGGCCGAAGCGGGGTCTGGGGGCGCAGCCCCCAGCTCGGCTACCCCGGACTCGGGTACCGATCAAGCCACGGACACATACCCCCACTTGGGCAGCGGCCGGCGTCTTCGCTAGGGTCTCGGGCCATGGCTAACACGCAGGGCCCCCAGGGCAACCACGACCCCGCCGGCAGCACCCAGATGTTCCGTGCGTTCGTCGACGATGCCGCCCCGCAGGGCGGCAGGCAGCAGCCGCAGACCTCCTCCGGTCCGCGCATCGGCCTGATCGTCGGTGTCGTCGTCGCCGTGGTCGTCGTCGCGGCCGTCGCCTGGCTGGCGCTCAAGTAGACGGGTCGCGCACAGACGGACATACGACGGCCGCCGACGCGCTCGGGAGAGCGTGTCGGCGGCCATGAGTCGTGCCCGCCCCCGGCGTCGCGCCGCAGGGCCGGTCCGGCCGGAGCCGGGCCTCGGTCGGAGATGACCTCGGTCGGAGACGACCTCAGTCGGAGATGAGGCCGTCCCGCAGCTGCGCCAGGGTCCGGGTCAGCAGCCGGGAGACGTGCATCTGGGAGATGCCGACCTCCTCGCCGATCTGCGACTGGGTCATGTTGGCGAAGAAGCGCAGCATGATGATCCGCCGCTCGCGGGGCGGCAGCTTGGCGAGCAGCGGCTTGAGCGACTCGCGGTACTCCACGCCCTCAAGGGCCGAGTCCTCGTAGCCGAGGCGGTCCGCGAGCGAGCCCTCGCCGCCGTCGTCCTCGGGGGCCGGGGAGTCGAGGGACGAGGCGGTGTAGGCGTTGCCGACCGCGAGGCCGTCGACGACGTCCTCCTCCGACACGCCCAGCACGGTGGCGAGTTCGGCGACGGTGGGCGACCGGTCCAGCTTCTGCGACAGCTCGTCGCTGGCCTTGGTGAGCGCGAGCCGCAGCTCTTGGAGGCGCCGGGGCACCCGCACCGACCACGACGTGTCGCGGAAGAAGCGCTTGATCTCGCCGACGACGGTCGGCATCGCGAACGTCGGGAACTCCACGCCGCGTTCGCAGTCGAAGCGGTCGATCGCCTTGATCAGGCCGATGGTGCCGACCTGGACGATGTCCTCCATCGGCTCGTTGCGGGAGCGGAAGCGGGCGGCCGCGTAGCGGACCAGGGGGAGGTTCAGCTCGATGAGGGTGTCCCGGACGTAGGCGCGCTCGGGGCTGTCCTCGTCCAGCGCGGCGAGCCGCAGGAACAGGGAGCGGGACAGGGTGCGGGTGTCGATGGCCCCCGGGGCCTCCAGCACCGGTGCCGGGTCCGGCGCGGCCGCGAGGGGCGCCACGTCGTCGAGGGCGTCGATCGGCTGGAGCGCCGGGGAAGCCAGGGAAGGGGCCTCGCTCTTGGTGAGCGTCAGCACCTCGGAGCTGCCCTGTTCTGCGGACATGCCACCCCCTCTGGGTCGCGGGACGGTCGCGGCCGGGCCCTCCGACGAAAGAGAACCTCAGCCCTCACCTGAATACCGGAGCCGAAGCCACGGCAAACGCGCTTCCCGCAGAATGTCACATGTCGGCAACGCGCCGTAGTGACATGTCGACATCCGATTCATGAAACGGCCCTGGCGGAAAGGGGTCTGACGATCAGTCGGACCGTTCTTGTCGGGATCTGTCCTGGTGAGCGAATCGCCCGTGCGGGTTACGCCTCGATCCTGTTTGCGGATCGCAGTCGCTGGAAGCTACGTGCCAGTAGCCGGGAGACGTGCATCTGGGAGACGCCGAGTTCCGCGCTGATCTGGGACTGGGTCAGATTGCTGTAGTAACGCAGCAGCAGGATCCGCTGTTCGCGTTCGGGGAGCTGGACCAGGAGGTGGCGGACCAGGTCGCGGTGCTCGACGCCGTCGAGGGCGGGGTCCTCGTAGCCGAGCCGGTCCAGCAGCCCGGGGAGCCCGTCGCCCTCCTGCGCGGCCTCCAGGGAGGTCGCGTGGTACGACCGCCCCGCCTCGATGCAGGAGAGCACCTCCTCCTCGGTGATGCGCAGCCGCTCGGCGATCTCGGCGGTGGTGGGGGAGCGGCCGAAGGCGGTCGTCAGGTCCTCGGTGGCGCTGTTGACCTGCACCCACAGCTCGTGCAGCCGGCGCGGCACGTGCACGGTGCGGACGTTGTCGCGGAAGTAGCGCTTGATCTCGCCGACGACGGTCGGCATCGCGAAGGTCGGGAACTGCACGCCCCGGTCGGGGTCGAAGCGGTCGATGGCGTTGATCAGGCCGATGGTGCCGACCTGGACGACGTCCTCCATCGGCTCGTTGCGGGAGCGGAAGCGGCCGGCGGCGTAGCGCACCAGGGGGAGGTTGGCCTCGATGAGCGCCCCGCGCACGCGGGCGTGCTCGGAGGTGCCCGGCTCCAGGTCCTTGAGCTGGGCGAAGAGCACCTGGGTGAGGGCCCGGGTGTCGGCGCCGCGCCGCTTCTCCGGCGCCGGGGCGGCGACCGGCGCCCCGGCGGGCCCGGGGGGTGCGGCCTCGGCGGGAGCCTCTTCCTGGGGCGGCGCAGTACTGGCCGACACGGTCAACGCCACCTCTTCATCGATCAACTCATCCGTCAAAAGCGGTCATAGCATCACAAGACAGGTGCAGAGTGTTCAAGCACCGCATATGCACGTGTTGAAGGACGAAAAGATCGTGCGGCATGGCGAAGCCCCGCACCTGGCCGGGGCGCCTGAGGGCATCCTCTCCGGTGCGGGGCCGACCGCGCGCTCGCGCGGCCGTACGGTTCAGAAGTCGTAGTCCGCGATCACCCAGGTGGCGAACTCGCGCCACTGGGCCACGCCGGCCTGGTGGGCCGGGTGCTCCAGGTACCGCTTGAGCGCGTCCGCGTCCTCGACGGCCGAGTTGATCGCGAAGTCGTAGGCGATGGGGCGGTCGCTGGTGTTCCAGCCGCACTCCCAGAAGCGCAGCTCGTCGATCTGGCCGCCGAGGGCGCGGAAGGCCTCGACGCCGGCCGCGACGCGGGGTTCGTCGCGCTCGACGCCCTCGTCGAGCTTGAAGAGGACCAGGTGGCGAATCATCACTTACCTCCGTTGGCGGCCCAGGTCATGAAGTCGCCGATGGCCCCGGCCGCGTCCGATATGCCCTGGAACCCTATCTGGACGTAGTCCGCGGCCTTGGCCGGGTCCGTGATGATCACGTAGAGCGCGAAGACCACGAGTGCATAGACGACGATCTTCTTGGCGTTCACCGCCATCGCGGCCTCCCCCTGTCGCTGGTTGCCCTGTCCGGCGGCCCCGTCGTCGCCGGCTGCGGGCCGAGCGCTGTCGATGATCGCAGATGATCGCACGAAGGGCCCCGTCCGATCGGACGGGGCCCTTCAAGAGCGGTAGCGGAGGGATTTGAACCCTCGGTGACTTGCGCCACACTCGCTTTCGAGGCGAGCTCCTTCGGCCGCTCGGACACGCTACCGAGGGAGACCTTACAGCACGGTGGGCCGTGGTCAGAAATCCATTCCGGCGGCCGGTCTCAGCGAGCACTCGGCGAGCCCTCAGCGTCCGCTCGGCATCCGCTCGGCGCCGTTCGGCGTCCGTTCGGCGAGCCCTGAGAGGGCCTTCAGCGGTCCCGGAAGAAGTCGGTGAGCAGGCCGGCGCACTCCTCGGCGCGCACGCCCTCGATCACCTCGGGCCGGTGGTTGAGCCGGCGGTCGCGCACGACGTCCCAGAGCGAGCCGGCGGCGCCCGCCTTCTCGTCGCGGGCGCCGTAGACCACCCGGTCGAGGCGGGACAGCACGATGGCGCCCGCGCACATCGTGCACGGCTCCAGCGTGACGACCAGCGTGCAGCCGGACAGCCGCCACTGGCCGGCCCGCGCGGCGGCCCGCCGGATCGCCAGGACCTCGGCGTGGGCCGTCGGGTCGCCGGTGGCCTCGCGCTCGTTGTGCCCGGCCCCGAGCACGGCGCCGTCGGCCGAGAGCACGACGGCGCCGACGGGGACGTCCCCGCCCGCGACGGCCCGCCCGGCCTCGTCCAGGGCGCGCAGCATGGCCGCCCGCCAGGGGTCGCGTACGGGGTCCGGCCGACGGCCCCGTACGGCTCCCGGGTCGTGCTCCTCGGGCGGGTGCGGTGGGTGCGGGGTCAGCGGACGGTCTCCAGGACCTCCGAGGCGCCCAGGGACTCGGCGATCGCGTTCAGCGCGTCGTCCGCGTCCAGGGCGCGCAGCTCCTTCTCGGTGACGCCCAGGTCGTCGAGGATCCGGCCGTCGCCCAGCGGACTGTGCGTGATGGTGTCGGCCGAACCGGCCTCCTCCTCGTCGTCCTCGGCGGACGAGGGCTCGCCGTCCTCCGTGCCGTCGAGGTCGAGGGCGTCCAGGTCGGGGCCGTCGTCACCGGGCTCCCGGCCGAGCAGTTCGTCGGTGAGCAGGATCTCGCCGTACGAGCTGCGGGCCGCGGCCGCGGCGTCCGAGACGTAGATACGAGGGTCGTCCTCGCCGTCCACGCGTACGACGCCGAACCACGCGTCCTCCTGCTCGATGAGGACGAGCACGGTGTCGTCCTCCGGTGAGGCCTCCCGGGCCAGGTCTGCCAGGTCGGACAGCGTCTCCACATCGTCGAGCTCTGTGTCGCTCGCTTCCCACCCGTCTTCGGTGCGCGCGAGCAGTGCGGCGAAGTACACCGTGACTCTCCCACTGGTCATAGGCGTGCCGGTTGGGGGTCCCCCCGGCGGAGGTACTGGGCGGGGAGAGCTGGCTCCGAGCCCCGCCCACTCGGAATCGTGGCAGAAACAAGGCCTTCAGGGGACGTCTTCGGCACCCTGTGTCCGGCTGTTTTGCCGTACGCCGGTGAAGGACTCACCAGCGCACTCATTGCCGCCACCTGCGGATCGTACGCGGCTTTGCCCGCCGCTCACGCACGACCGCCGCCCAACGCCCGTGCGGGTGTCGGCTTTTGCCCGCGTGGCGTCCGCGCGCGGCGCGCCGCGCCGCCGGGCGCGCACTGGGCCGGACGGGTCGGCGCCGCCGCCGGTGGGAGGAGGCGAACGCGCGGCGTGGTGCGGCGGGTCGGCGGCCTACCAGCGGAAGGTGCGCATCCGCATCGCGTGGCGCAGCCGGGCCGCCTTGGCGCGGCGCGGCTGGACCCGGTCGCGCAGCTCGCGCGCCTCGGCGAGATCGCGCAGGAACTGGGCCCGGCGCCGCCGCCGCTGGGTGTCGCTCTCCTCGACCCCGAGAGCCCGCAGGGCGGCCGCCTGAATTTGGTCGGCGGTCTGGGCGGGGTCTGCGGTCCGGGCCGCCGCGTCCGTGGTTCGGGCCGCGTCCGTGGTTCGGGCCGGGTCTGCGGTTCGGGCCGCGTCCGCGGGCCGGGCTGCGTCCGTGGTCTGGGCCGGGTCTACGGTCCGGGCTGAGTCCGCGATCCGGGCAGGGTCTGCCGTCCGGGCAGGGTCTGCGGCCCGGTCCCGGACGGCGTCCTGAGCACGGTCAGTGGTCCGGGCCGGGTATGCGGTCCGGTCTTGGTCGGCGTCCTGAGCGCGGTCAGCGGTTTGGGCGCGGCCGGTGTCGGTGGCCCGGGATCGGTCCGTGGCCCGGGGCCGGTCCGTGGCCCGGGGGCGGTCCGTGGCCCGGGACCGGGACGACATGGCCTGGGGCCGGGACGTGGCCTGGGATCGGCGCGCGTCCGGGGGCCGGTCCGCCGCTTGCGCGCGGTCCTGCGGTTGCCCGCGGTCCTGCGGTTGTGTGCGGTCCGGCGCCTGCCCGTGGTCCGGCAGTCGCCCCCGCTCCGACGCCTGCCCGCGCTCGGACGAGGCGCGCGTGCGGCCCGGCGTCCGCCGCGTCCGGCTCGTCGTCTGCGCGCGGCTCGACGCTCTCGTGCGGTTCGCGGTCCGTGCGGGATCCTCCGCGGTCCGTGTGAGGACCGCCGGGTCCGGTGTGTCCGCCGTCCCGAGCTGCGCGCGCGGCGACGGTTCCTTGCGGGAGTGCCGGTCAGGCATTGGTTCATCACCCCAGTCCGTCCCTCCCGCCTTCCCTCGGACAGCGCGTTTGATGCCACGGCGACGCGGAACGGCGCGGACCCGGCGACGGCGGGGGCGGGGCAGCGGCCGTACGGACCGCGCCGGCCCGGCGGTCCGCCCGGCGCCGGGACCAGGGGCGGCGGGGGGAGACGACGCCCGGTTACTGTTGGAACATGCGTCTCCATGTCGTCGACCACCCCCTGGTCGCTCACAAGCTCACCACGCTGCGCGACCGCCGCACCGACTCCGCCACCTTCCGCCGGCTCGCCGACGAGCTGGTCACCCTGCTCGCCTACGAGGCGACCCGGGACGTGCGGACCGAGCAGGTCGACATCTCCACCCCGGTCGCGCAGACCACCGGCGTCAAGCTGTCCCACCCGCGTCCGCTGGTGGTGCCGATCCTGCGGGCCGGACTCGGCATGCTGGACGGCATGGTGCGGTTGCTGCCGACCGCCGAGGTGGGCTTCCTGGGCATGATCCGCAACGAGGAGACGTTGCAGGCCTCGACGTACGCCACCCGGATGCCGGAGGACCTCTCCGGCCGTCAGGTCTACGTCCTCGACCCCATGCTCGCCACCGGCGGCACGCTGGTCGCGGCGATCCAGGAGCTGATCAAGCGCGGCGCCGACGACGTGACCGCCGTGGTGCTGCTGGCCGCCCCCGAGGGCGTCGCGGTCATGGAACGCGACCTGGCGGGCACCCCGGTCACGGTCGTGACGGCGTCCGTGGACGAACACCTGAACGAGCACGGCTACATCATCCCGGGCCTCGGAGACGCGGGCGACCGGATGTACGGCTCGGCGGAGTAACCAGACAGACTCGCCGGACCCGGGCCGGCCCACGCCGGTCAGTGCCGGCCCACGCCGGGCCGGTCACGCCGAGCCGGCCGTCAGCACCCCTTCTTCGGGGCGGCCGGCGCCGGCGCGGTCAGCGCGGCCATCGCCTTGTCCGCGGCCGGCTTCTGCGCGAGCTGGTGGAATCCGGTACCGATGATCAGATCGACGTCGGTCCCCTTGCGGGTGTCCGTACGCTTTTCCGCGCCCGGCAGCTGGGTCCCCAGCACGGGCAGCGAGGTGTTCAGGGCGGAGGCCGGTCCGAGCAGGACCCCCGCGCCCTTGACCTTCTTGTCGAACTCCTTGGGCGCGTTGCCCACCTGCCCGATGCGGTAGCCGCGCTTCTTCAGCTCGTCCGCGGTCTCCTTGGCCAGTCCGCCGCGGGGCGTGGCGTTAAGGATGTTGACGGTGATGGCGCCCGGCTTGGGCAGCGCCGGCGCCGTACTCGGCCGCGCGGGCGCCGACTTGACCGCCGCGTCGGTCGCGCAGTGCGTCTTGCCGCCGGCCGCCGCGGCCTTCTCGCCGCCGGTGAAGACGTCGATGAGCTGCAGGGTGCCCCAGCCGATCACACCGAGCGCGACGACGGAGGCGGCGGAAAGGGCCGCGAGCCTGCCGTGTCGCCGGGGCCTGCGCATCCGCGGGTACTTGTTGCCCGTGATCCGGTACTTCCCGCCCATGCCGGGGGGAGTGAGCATGCTCATGGGCGCAGCGTAGTGCGCCCGGGCAGTGTTTCCTACTGGATGATCATCGGATACGGCCCAGCAGAACCCGAAAGGTCCAAGCGGTCGCCCGACCGCCGCGCGCGGGGGCCCGGTTCGGTCCGGTCGGTCCGGTCAGTCCAGTTCGAGCACGCGCGCGTGCAGCACCTGACGCTGTTGCAGCGCCGCCCGCACCGCGCGGTGGAGGCCGTCCTCCAGGTACAGGTCGCCCTGCCACTTGACCACGTGGGCGAAGAGGTCGCCGTAGAAGGTCGAGTCCTCCGCGAGCAGGGTCTCGAGGTCGAGCTGCTGCTTGGTGGTCACGAGCTGATCGAGGCGGACCGGGCGCGGCGCGACGTCCGCCCACTGCCGGGTGCTTTCCCGGCCGTGGTCGGGGTACGGCCGGCCGTTTCCGATGCGCTTGAAGATCACACGGAAAGCCTACCGGCCAAGAGCTTCCGGGCGCAGCCCAGGCGCCGCAGTACGAGGCGGGAAAAGCAGTAACAAACCGGTGCGAACCGGAAACCTGACCGGAGGTCCGGGTGTCGCGAAGGTTATCCACAGGGTGTGGACGACCGTCACTTCCCCGCACCTTTGGCCGCCTTGGCCGCCTTGGCCGCCTTGGCCGCGGCCTTCATCTCCTGCTTGTGCGCCCGTACCTTGTCCAGGGACTCGGGCCCGCTGATGTCGGCGACGGACCGGAAGGACCCCGACTCGCCGTACGTCCCCGCCGCCTCCCGCCACCCCTCGGGCCGCACCCCGAGCTGCTTGCCGAGCAGCGCGAGGAAGATTTGCGCCTTCTGCCTGCCGAAGCCGGGCAGTTCCTCCAGTCGGCGCAGCAGCTCCGGCCCGCTGTTCACACCCCGCCACACGGCCTCGGGATCGCCGTCGTAGTGCTCGACGAGGTAGTGGCACAACTGCTGCACCCGCTTCGCCATCGAACCGGGATAGCGGTGCACGGCCGGCTTGTCGGACAGCAGCCGGCCGAACGTCTCCGGTTCGAACGCCGCGATCTCGCGGGCGTCCAGGTCCTCGGTGCCCATGCGCCGGGCGATCGTCGCCGGTCCCTTGAACGCCCACTCCATGGGGATCTGCTGGTCCAGCAGCATCCCGATCAGCGCGGCGAGCGGGCTGCGGCCGAGCAGCGCGTCGGCCTCCGGGTCCTGGGCGAGGTGCAGGGTGACGTCCATGCCCCGATGATCTCCCGCCGGACCGGCGAGCGCAGCCGGACGGCACGGCGGGACGCCGTCGCACGGCACGTCGGGATGTCGTCGTACGGCGCGGCGGATCTCGTGGTGCGCGCGGTGAGCGCTACGCCGTCCGGGCCCGTACGTATCCGTGAGCCGGCAAGTCCCGGGACGGAGAGGCGACGTGACCCGACGGCGGTGCGTAGGGCGCGAACAGCGCGAGGGACGGGCGGGGGACGGCGGTGCGCGCCGGCCGCTGCCTCGTCTGGCGCTGCTCGGCGCGGTACTGGTCCTCCTCCTGCTCGGCGCCGCGGGCCCCGCGTCGGCCCACGCCGCCCTGCGCTCCGGCGACCCCGCCGACGGCGCCGTCCTGAAGGCGGCCCCCCGCGCGGTCACCCTCACCTTCACCGAGTCCGTCGGCCTGCTCGACGACTCCTTCCGGCTGTTCGGACCCGACGGGCGCCGGGTGCGCACGGGCGAGCCCCGGCACGCGCCCGGCCGCCCCGACACGGCCCAGGTGGCCTTCCCCGCCGGGTCGGGCGAGGGCACCTTCACGGTGGCCTGGCGGATGGTGTCGGCGGACAGCCACCCGGTCTCCGGCGCCTTCACCTTCTCGGTCGGCCACCCCTCCCCCGCCCCCGCCGCGATCGACACCGGCCCGGCCGAGGACCCGCTCACCGGCAGCCTCTACGACCTCGCCCGGTACACCGCGTACGGCGCGGCCGCCCTGCTCATCGGCACGGTGGCCTTCGTCCTGCTGTGCCGCCCGCCGGACGCCGGCGCGCTGCGCGGACCGCTGGCGACGGGCTGGTGGCTGCTGCTGGCGGCCACGCTCGCGCTGTTCGTCCTGCGCGCGCCCTACGAGTCGGGCGCGGGCCCGTCCTCGGCCCTCACCCTCTCCGCCCTGTCCCGCACCCTGACCGGCCGTCCGGGCGCGGTCCTGCTGACCCGCCTGGCCCTGCTCGCCCCGACGGCCCTCTTCCTCGGACGACTCCTCCGACGCGGTCCGGAAGGGGAGGCGCGGTTCTTCGGGCGCGGTCCGGAAGGGGAGGCGCGGTTCTTCGGGCGCCGACCGGAAGGAGAGGCACGGCTCCTCGGGCGCGGGCCGGAACCGGACGTACCGGGGCAGGGGCGTACCGCCGTACGTACCGCCCCCGCTCCCGCCGCCCCCGCTCCCGCCGCCCCCGCTCCCGCCGTTGCCGTCCCCTCCCGCGTCACCCTCGCGACCGGCGCGGTCCTCGCCGTGGCCCTCGCCCTGACCTGGGCGGCCGCCGAGCACGCCTCGGCCGGCCTCCAGGTCCCCGCGGCGATGACCTCCTCGGTGCTGCACCTGCTGGCGATGGCCGTCTGGCTGGGCGGCCTTGCCGCACTCCTCACCACCCTGCGCCGCACGACACCCGCCACGTCCCCCACGCCCGCCGACCCCGCCACGCCCGCCGACCCCGCCGCCACCACCCCCGTCGCCGTCGGCAGCGCGGTGGGGCCGACGGCGACAGCGGCGACGGCGGCGACGGCGGCCCGGTTCTCCCGGCTCGCCTTCCTGGCCGTCACCGTCCTCGTGGTCACCGGGGTGTACCAGTCCTGGCGCGGCCTCGGCTCCTGGTCCGCGCTCACCGGGACGGCGTACGGCCGGCTGCTGCTGGTCAAACTGGTCGCCGTGGCGCTGCTGCTGGCCGTGGCGAGCCGGTCGCGGCACTGGACGGCCCGGCTGGGGACGGCGGCCGCCGGTCTGCGCGCGCTTCGCCGCACGGTCCTGGCCGAAGTCGGCGTAGGCGTCGTGGTGCTGACCCTCTCCACGGTGCTGAGCGGCACCCTGCCGGGCCGTGCCGCGGCCGAGGCGGGAGCAGCCGCACCCACCACGGCCGGGGTGCCGGGCGCCTCCGTCACGGAGATCCCGTTCGACACCGGCTCCCCCGGCGGCCGGGGCACGGTGCAGATCACCCTGGAGCCGGGCCGGGTCGGCCAGAACGCCGTGGAGGCCGTGGTGTTCGGCCCCGACGGCGGCTTGGCCGCCGTCCCCGAACTCCGGCTCGCCCTCTCCCTGCCCGACCGGGACCTCGGCCCGATCGACGCCCGGCTCACCGACCGGGGCGGCTACTGGGGCACCGACTCGCTGAACCTGCCGTTCCCCGGCGGCTGGACGGCGAAGGCGACGGTCCGGGTGTCGGAGCTGGACCAGGCGAGCGGATCGAGGACGGTGCGGATCACACCGTGAGCGCGAGTGATCAGAGCAGCCCGAGTGATCAGAACAAGGAGAGGGCGGGGGAGGGAGCGGGGGCGCCGTCGCCGTCGAGCAGTGCGCGCATCCGCTCGGCGGCGTGTACCGCCGCGGCGCCGCAGCAGTTGTTGAACAGCACGTGCGTCCGCTCCACCCGCCGGGCGAGCGCCCGCAGCCGAGGCACCCACTCCGCCAGTTCCTCGTCGGCGTAGTCGTGGCGGAACCGGTCCTCCTTGCTCCCGGCGCCCCAGGAGGGGTTGCGCCCGTGGAAGCGGACCACGGAGAGCCGGGGTGAGGCGACCGGCGTGACGGGCGGGACCGAGGCGGGCAGGCCCTGCGCCATGTCGACGGCGACGGCGGCGAAGTCGTGGCGGCGCAGCAGGTCGGCGGTCGCGTCGGCCTGCTCCTCCCGCCACCAGGCGGGATGGCGGAACTCCACGGAGACGGGCCACTTGGCGGTCCGCCCGGCGCACTCGGCGAGGAACGCCTCGGCCCGCGGGCCCGGCCGGAACCACGGCGGGAACTGGAACAGCACACTGCCCAGCCGGCCCGCGCGCCGCAACGGCCCGATGCCCTCAGCGAACCGTTCCCACACCGCGTCCAGCACCGTCGGGTCCCTGGGGTCGCGCACCGCACCGGGACCCTCTCGCAGGTCCGGCGGCAGCGCGGCGTCCCGTGTCGGGTGCCCGGTGAGCAGCGAGAACGCCTTCACGTCGAAGACGAATCCGTCGGGCGTGCGTTCGGCCCACAGCCGGCTGTTGCGCTCGCCGGGGAGAGCGTAGTAGGTCGAGTCGACCTCCACGACCGGCAGCCGGGCGGCGTAGTGCCGCAGCCGCCCCTCCGCGCCACGGGAGCCGACCGGGTACCACCCGCTGCGCACCAGCATCGGGTCCGTCCACGAACACGCGCCGACCAGGATCTCGCCCATGGAGCAGCGGTTACCCCGAACGGCGCAGCGAGCACGGCGGTCCGGACGCGCGGTGCGCGCGGCGGCCCGGGCGGTAGATGCGATGGAAGGCAAATCCGCAGGTTGGCCCACCCGAGGGGCCTGCCGACCGGCTCCGTGCCCTTTCCGTAACCTCATATATCCCGTTGCGTTATGCCGGTGTCCGTGTCCCTTTCGCCGGCTGGACGGACGAAACATCCGATCGCATATTTAGGTCTCATCAGGGAATTCCTTCACCCGTTTGCCGCGCATCCGGGAAAGTCGGGTGGCGTTAGTTCGGATATGAAGAAGGCAACCGGGGAAGGGTACTTGGGGCTGCTCGCAGGTCGTGAGCGGCAGAACCCGAGTGCCGGGGTGACCGAGCCGCTGCTGCGGGACTTCCTGGACGCGATGAGCGCCCTGGAAGCCGACCTCGCCCGGCGTTGGCTCGGCCCGGCGGCCCGGCGGCCCGCCTTCTCGCGTCCCGCATAGCCCGGGCCGCGTCATGTATGACGAACGCATCGACGGACGTCCGGACGGACGCTCCGACGGCCGTTTCGACGGTCGATTCGATGGACGCCCGGGATATTCCACCGATTATCCTTACGTCTATCCCGCCTCGAATCCGTATCTGAATCCCTATCTGGACGGATCCGACGAGGAGTCCACGCCCGGAACGGGCCGGCACCGGGCGCCGACCCAGTACTTCTCGGGTCCCCTGATCCCACCGGACTCGGCCTGGGACCCCGCCGAGGAACTGGCCTTCATGCTCCAGGACGCCCTGGCGCACCAGCAGTGGCCGACCGCGACGGACCCCAGGGACGGCCTCTACCAGCCCCCGCAGCCCCAGCAGGACGCGCAGTTCCTGGAGACGGACCAGAGCGCGCAGGCCGTTTTGAACGTCCAGGACGCCTGGACCGTGCCACCGGACACGCCCCCGGACCTGACGGCGCCCGCACCGGCCCCACCGGAGGCGGCGCCGGCACCGGACCCCGCGCTCGACGCACCGGAGCCGGAGCCGAGGCCGGACCCGACGCCTGGACCGGCCCCGGAACCCCCCGACGCCCGGGAATCCACTCCCACCCCGACCGACTCGCCCCCCGCCGGCCTCCAGGCGATCACGGACGCGCTGCCCCCGCTGCGGGACACGTACCGGGGCCACCGCAGGATCCGCGAGCGCAAGCGCCCGGACGTGATCCGCACTGCCAGCCGGGTCCTGGCCGCCGCGGCCGCGGTGACCGCCTCCTCGGTGAGCTTCTTCGGCGGCATGGTCGCCTACGAGCCGCTGCGCGTCGTCGCGGTGACCCGCATGCACGACGGCATCGCCTCCTGGTGGCCGCTGCTGGTGTACGGCCCCTGGCTGGTGGCGTCGCTGTCCGTCCTGCGCGCCGCGCTGCACCGGCGCCGGGCGCTGCACTCCTGGTGCGTGGTGCTGCTCTTCTCGTCCATCGCGACGCTTCTGTGCGTGATCCAGGCGCCGAGGACGATCGTCGACATGTCGGCGGCCACCCTGCCCGGCCTGGCCTCCCTGGCCTGCTTCCAGCAACTCGTACGCCAGATCACCCTGACCCGCCCACCCCGCCGCAGAGCCCCACGCCACCGCGTACGCCGCACCCCACAACCGGAGACGACGCCGACGTCGAAGCCGGCGAAAGCGACGGCGAAGCCTTCCGGCGCCTGACGTGAATCCGACGGACCGGTCCTCCTCGGCGAGGCCCTGAAACGACATCGGCCCCGACCGGCGAACCGGTCGGGGCCGCCGCAACCGAGACCAAGCACGACGAAGGGCCCCACCGCGAACGGTGGGGCCCTTCGACATCGTGCCCGGTGAGGCACTGGCAGAGCGTTCTGACCTGCGGTGCGGCTGTGGCGGATGGGGCTCCTGAACGGTGCTGTACGGAGGTGAACGCAACCAGAACTGCAACCGTCGCCGGCCTATTTGCCGCTCTCCGGGCCGTACCACTGGAGAGCCTGGCCGGTCACTGCCGCGATGCAGGCGAAGTCGTGGTCGCGGTGTAGGAGGGTGAGCCCGTGCAGCTCGGCCGTCGCGGCGACGACGAGATCCACCGCACCCGCACTGCGATGCTTTCCCTGTTTGGTGAGTGCTTCCTGGACCTGCCAGGCGCGGTCGTAGGCGCGGTCGTCGACGGGAACCCAACCGAAGATCAGGCGCATGTCCTCGATGCCGCGCGCCCTGTCGGCGGCCGACCGGGCGCTGTAGAAGAACTCAAGCTCGCTGATCGGGCAGGTGGCGATGAGTCCGGCGGCTGCCGCCTGGTCCCAGCCGTACTGCTCCGCGTCCTCGCGCATGAACCGAGCGAGTGCGCTGGTGTCGATCAGGAACTGGGCCGCGTTCACCGCCGGTAGTTCCCCTTGTTCTCGAACAGCTCCAGATCGAATGCGCCGTCCCCGGCCGCGGCCCGCAGCCGGGCGAGAGCCAGGGCGCGACGTCGACTCTCCAGCACCTCGCGAAGAGCGGTGTTGACCGTCTCCTTCTTGGTGCTCGTCCCGAGGGCCTTGGCCACGTCTGCGACCAGGTCGTCGTCCAGGTCGATAACCGTCCTACTCACGAGTACCTCCCTGATATCAAATGTGGGTCTAAGTATATCTCGCGAGGTGCCTGCAAGGCGTGCACCCGGGCACCCGGCCTTGGCCGCCGAGTCCTACGCGGGCATCACGCCATGGATGCGGGAGAGAGTGAAGACGCGTTCCGCCTCGCGCAGGTGGCACCAGGCGTCGAGGTAGGGCGGGTCGAGCTCCAGGTCACTGAGAGTGCGTACGGTGCGGTTGCCCGAGGTGGCGATGTACTCGACCGTGATGGCCGCACCGGTGTCGATGGCATGGGCGACCTGGCGGACGTCGCTGTACGACAGGTGCTTCGCGTATCCGGCGACGATCTCCTCGGTGTCCGTGGCGAAAGGCACCCCGCTGCCGAACGGGTCGGGTTCTGGTGCGGTTGGCGGGGCCTTGAGCAGCCGGTCCGCCAGGACGTCCATCCCGGCGTCGGCGGGCATGTCCGCGGCGTGGGCTGCGGTGGTCCGGGGGCCGCGCCGCCCGGCGTTCCTTCGCGGGGGCGGGACGGCAGCGGCGGCCCTCTGTGGCAAACGCTTTTCGATGTGGACCGTTCCCCCGGCGGTCTCGGCGACCGGGGCGTAGCCCGCGGCACGGAGCGCGGCGAGAGTCGTCGCGGGTGGGCTGCCGCTGACCAGGACCGTCGGGGCGAGCTGCCGCAGGGCGAGCTTGGACAGTGCGCGGTGGACGACGAGTTCGGCCAGGAGCGCGGGTTCGTCGCCGTGGATGACACAGCCCGCGGGGGCGATGCGCACCCGTCCGTGACCTCGTGCGGTGTCGGCGATGAGATAGGTCAGCGGCTGTGGCAGGCCGGTGGCGCAGCCGGCTGCCAGGTCGGCTGTGATGTCGTCCGGGGTGCGGCCGGCGTCCAGGGCCCGGCGGATGCTGCCGGCACTGAAGCGCCATACCGACGCCGTGCCACTGGTCTCCCGGTCGGCCAGCGAATCCAGCAGCGCTGCGAGTCGCGCGGACGGGGTGCCGGTGACGATGGCGGTGAGGTCGGCGCCGATCCGGGCCGTCGTGGTCGCGGGGGGCAGCAGCCGCCGGGCCGTGGTGTCGAGCTCTTCGTCGGCGTGGGCCGCCAGGTGGGTACCGAGCGGGGACAGCGCACCCCGTGCCAGCACGCCCAGCAGTTCGCCTTCGCGGATCACGGTGCTGAACGGTGCCGTGTCCTGGGGCGAGGCGTCGTCGGCGAGCGGACGGTGCCAGGCCACGAGCGGCCCCAGCTCCGAGGCGACCTTCACACCTTGTCCTGCCGGGAGCCCCGCTGCCGCGGTGAGCAGCCCGTGGCGAGCCTGCAGACAGCCGCCGCAGTCAGGCGCACCGGCGAGCGCGGGCAGCGCCTTGTCGTCTTCGTCGCGCGCTCGGGTGGGGGTGAGCGGCAGGTCCCGCCATGCCCGGAGCAGGACGGCGAGTTGTTCTGCGGGCTCCTGCTCGGCCCAGGCGTCGTACGCCTCGGTGGGAGGTACGCGATCGCCGTCGCGAGCCAGCAGCCCGGCGGCGTAAGCGGTCTCCAGGGCGATGCGTACGACGGCGTCGTCCGCTTGGGCGGCCTTGCCGAGCCGGGCCAGTTCACGCGCGCCGATCCCGCCCGACTTCAGCCGGGTCGGTGGAGCGGTCGCGCACACCGAGAGGACGGAGGCGGCATGGGCCGCGAACGCGGTGGCGGCCACCGCGGCCTCCCGCTCCACCTCCGAAGAGGTGACGGGCACCAACTGTGTGACGGGCGGCAGAGGATCGAACGGAGCGTGCCAATCGGCGCCCCGCACGGCCAAAGCCACCTCGACCGGCATCCGGACCGGCCCGTACCGGTGATGGTCCTGGAGCAGAAGCCCACGGTCGAGTGCCCACCGGGCGCCTGGTTGGAGATCGGGGTCAGGGGCCCCGAACCCGACGAACAGCGACCGACGCGGCGTGGACCTGGCGTTCTGCTCAAGCAACTTCCGTGTGGCCGCCGGTGCCCCCGCCACCAACGCGGCGACCCGCTCCGCGTCACTGTGGTGCTCCACCAGAGCCGCGAGTCGCTGCTGTTTGGTGCCGGGTGGCTTGACACTCAGGGCCACCAGCATGCCGCGCAGCTCCTCCGAGGTGGTGCCGGCCAGCAGCTCCTCCAGCGGGGCGTCAAGCCCCAGAGGCGTGCTCCACGCCTGCCGCAAGGGCGCAGGCATGCGGAGTGCCCCGGTGCCGTCGTGCCACACGAGCGCCCTATCCGACAGCGCCTCCAGGATCGTGTCCAGCGCGGGTACCCCCGCAGGGGACGTCGCGCCGAGTAACTCCGCCAGGCTGTCCCGGGTCGCTCGGGCTCCCAGGGCGGCCAGCGCCTCGGCGGCCTGCAAGCACGGCAGCGTGAGTTGCGGCAGGACGAGTGCCACGGACCCCGGACGTTGAAGACGGTCCGCCAGCTCCCCCACCGAGCGTGGTTCCGGAGAGCAGGCTGCGTCCTTCCGCACGGTGAGTACGCGTGCCAGGCGGGAACCGTCGAGTTCGCTCAACCAGGTCGCAAGCGTCGATCGGGACTTCATCAGGGTGCACCTCGACAGGCAGGGAACGTCGCAGGCGGGCCGAAGCCGCTTCGGGGACGAGGCCAAGGATGGCGCAGTTCCATGATCCGCGGATGCCGTACGAAGACAGAGTCCGGAGCGCTTCCCCGCCGCGGGCCCAGCCCGACGAGACGAGCCGTCGGCAGTAGAAGATCTGGCTACCGCTCACCGAGATGCCCTTAATAGGGGTATGTGCATGCAACTAAAACTGCGACCAGCACACGTCGAAGGGCCCCCTGTTTCCAGGGGGCCCTTCGACATCGTGCCCGGTGAGGCACTGGCGGAGGATACGAGATTCGAACTCGTGAGGGGTTGCCCCCAACACGCTTTCCAAGCGTGCGCCCTAGGCCTCTAGGCGAATCCTCCGCTGGAGACATTACATGACCGAGAGGAGTGCTCGCGAACTCGTTCCCGGCCCTCGGCATCAGGTAGGCTTCTCGCAGCCCCTCACGCGGCGCTATCTGACTGAACTCCCCCAGGGCCGGAAGGCAGCAAGGGTAGGTCGGCTCTGGCGGGTGCGTGGGGGGCGCTTGCGTTTCCGGGGGCGGCGGTCGTGGTCCGGTGTTCTGAGCCGGTCGCGGTCCGTGTTCCGGGGGCGGTGTTCGCGGGGGCGTTCCGCCGTCCCGCGGGGTGGGCGTCGCGCTGCCGTCCCGCTGTCCCGTCCGGTTGTCGGCGGTCGCCTATAACCTCGTATGCGTGTCGTCTCTCGCGCTGTACCGCCGCTACCGCCCCGAGTCCTTTGCCGAGGTCATCGGGCAGGAGCATGTCACCGACCCGCTGCAGCAGGCGCTGCGGAACAACCGGGTCAATCACGCGTACCTGTTCAGCGGTCCGCGCGGATGCGGCAAGACGACCAGCGCGCGCATCCTCGCCCGCTGCCTGAACTGCGAGGAGGGCCCGACGCCCACGCCCTGCGGCGTGTGCCAGTCCTGCCAGGACCTCGCGCGCAACGGACCCGGCTCCATCGACGTCATCGAGATCGACGCCGCGTCGCACGGTGGCGTGGACGACGCCCGTGACCTGCGGGAGAAGGCCTTCTTCGGGCCCGCCGGCAGCCGGTACAAGATTTACATCATCGACGAGGCCCACATGGTCACGTCGGCCGGCTTCAACGCGCTGCTCAAGGTCGTCGAGGAGCCGCCGGAGCACCTCAAGTTCATCTTCGCGACCACCGAGCCCGAGAAGGTCATCGGCACGATCAGGTCGCGCACCCACCACTACCCCTTCCGGCTCGTCCCGCCGGGCACCCTGCGGGACTACCTCGGCGAGGTGTGCCAGAAGGAGGACATCCCCGTCGCGGAGGGCGTGCTCCCGCTGGTGGTGCGGGCCGGCGCCGGTTCCGTGCGTGACTCCATGTCCGTCATGGACCAGCTGCTCGCCGGAGCCGCGGCGGAGGGTGTGACCTACGCCATGGCCACCTCGCTCCTCGGCTACACCGACGGTTCGCTGCTCGACTCCGTCGTCGAATCCTTCTCCTCCGGGAACGGCTCGGGCGCCTTCGAGATCGTCGACCACGTCATCGAAGGCGGCAACGATCCCCGCCGCTTCGTCGCCGACCTGCTGGAGCGGCTGCGCGACCTGGTGATCCTCGCCGCCGTGCCCGACGCGGCCGAGAAGGGCCTCATCGACGCGCCCGCCGACGTGATCGAGCGCATGCAGGCCCAGGCCCGGTCCTTCGGCGCCGCCGAGCTGAGCCGCGCCGCGGACATCGTCAACGAGGGACTGACCGAGATGCGCGGCGCCACCTCGCCCCGCCTCCAGCTCGAACTGATCTGCGCCCGCGTGCTGCTGCCCACCGCCTACGGCGACGAGCGGTCCGTGATGGCTCGCCTCGACCGCCTGGAGCGGGGTGTGAGCTTCAGTACGGGGGCGGGCGCGCCCGCGATGGGGTACGTACCCGGGGCCGAAGCCCACGGCGGTGCCCCTGGCACCCCTGGTGTCCCTGCCGGTGCTGGTGTCGGTGTCGGGGGCGGTGGCGGTGCGCCTGTCGTGCCTGGTGGGGGTGCTGCGGCGGCGCGGGCGGCCGTACGGGGGCCGGGTGCTCCCGTGAGTACGCCTGTGGCGGCCTCCGAGGGGCCCGCCGACGGCCCCGCGGCCGCCGCCCCGGCTGCCGCCGACCGCTTCCAGGAGACGCCCGCGCCCGCGTCGGCGCCTCCGGCCGCGCCGGCTCCTCCCGTCGCTCCGGCCGC